>JBBQZK010000001.1:0-145085 GCA_038207785.1 Candidatus Limnocylindria bacterium
GTCGGTACATGAGCCTCGAGTACCTCGCGAAGCCGCTCGTCGCTATCGACGACGAGACCAAGATGCTGGAGGTGGCGAGTTAGAGTGCGCGCTCAGAGGATCGCGCGGTGGTTCTCATACACCACGACCGCGGACGTGGCCAGCCGGCGACGAAGCGTGCAAGAACTGGAGAGGCGAATTGAGTCGCTGTTTCCATCGAGAGTGCTTCAGCTTGCGGATGCCGACTACGTACAGCCACGCATCGAGCCGCCGCACGTCCATTACGTTCTGTCGGAGTGCCGCCACGATCGCCTCCTGCATTGCGTCTTCGGCGAGCTCCCGCGATCCGGCCACGGCAACCAGCCCCCGAAGCACGACGGGGTAGCAGCGTTCGAGCTCTCGCTCGAGAGCAGGCCGATTCACTCGATCTCTACTGTCTAAGTGTCCACGGACGACCGGTTTGCGTAGCCTCGTTCGCCCATCGCTCGAGGTATGCACCTCAAGCGTAGGCGTGGCCCACGGCCTCACTCGTAGCAAAGTCCCAGCGTGGCCGAGTATCGGACATCTCTGCACAAATCGACGACAGGGACGTTGGTCGACTTGCTGCGACAGGGGACAGGCGAGCCGGTAGCTTGGAGTTCGTCGGACACCTCGCTTGGGCACACAGACCACGACATCATGCCTCGGTTCGCGCCCGACCGATGGACAGCAATTTGCCATCGCGAGGGTCTCTCGGAAAGTGCGATCCCGGCACCAAGTCGGCCAGTGATCCATTCCACTCCGAAGCGCTGGGACTGGTGTGTCGGAGGCTCCAATCCGCAGACCAGACTTCGACCCCGCGGTAGGTCGATTGAACCGCGAGCAGATGCAACCGTTTTCCGGCCCATAACAGCATCGACCGTCGGCTGCTCCAGACCGAGATGTTCACCAAGGTCAAGGGATCGACCAGGCATACGCAGCCGCGAACGAAACCGGCGTCGTGACGCGCATCCGGGGTGCTCCTACCGCCGGCGTCTCGAGGACTGGCTAGGTTCAGCGGGCTCGGTCCCCGCACAGGTGATGGAATTCGCTTCGTACCATGCCATCGTCGCCTGCGTCGCGGCCGGCACCGGTATCGCCGTTGTCCCGCTCTCGGTCGTCCACGTCCTCCGCGCGGAGAGGGAGATTGCAGTACACGCGTTGCCACGGCGGATCGCCGACGCGAGGACCCAGCTGGTGTGGCGCCGTGGCCATCAGTCTCTCGCACTCGACGCGCTGCGCAGCGCACTCCCGCGTCCGGCGACGGACCGGCGTTCGCGCGTGGCGGCGAGGATCGCCTAAAGGTCGCGCCTTCGCACCCGATCGCTGCCGTCGATTGCAGCGATGTCCAACCGGCCTCTTGGCGCGAGGCGCGACCAGCAACTCCGTGGGCGTGGCATTGAACCTCGTCGCGCTGGGAGGAAGCTCTTCGGCAATCATGGCGCGTATCGCCGCCGCGGACACGATCGCAGAGCGATCGTCGGTCAAGTCGTTGAGCGGCGACACTCCGACGGTTGCCCCGGCGATGTCCTTGCACTGAAGCTGATCCGGACCCCCTCTTCGCGCTGCGACTGCAACCGTCTGTACGGCGGAGACGTCGTGAACACGGCTGTTCCGTCGGGAGTCGAGGTCCGTCCCGATCTGTTTCCGAGGTACAGCCACATGTCCTTGACTGCTTGCCGGGGCGTCGTACGTCAGAGGCTGCGGCGCGCGAACGTCACCACGGTGGCCGCGACGACCACGCCCAGCCACGCGACTGACCAGGCGAGGAAGGCGAGCGGCTGGGGGTCGCCGACGAAGAAGGGATTAGCGATGAACGCCGCTCCCTCGCGGCCAGCGGCCGCGATCACCCCTACCGGCGGTTCCAAGGCGTACGCGGCGTGCCGCCAAAGACCATCGCTCGGCAGGATCAGTCGGCTCGCCGTCGCCGCGTGCACCAACGCCAGATTGCCCAGCGCTGCGCCGGCCGCGCCGATGAAACCGAGGATCCACGCAGCGCCGAAGGCGACGAAGCCCGTGACTCCGGCGGCGACCG
The DNA here is from genome assembly GCA_038207785.1 of Candidatus Limnocylindria bacterium. Classification (GTDB taxonomy): domain Bacteria; phylum Chloroflexota; class Limnocylindria; order P2-11E; family P2-11E; genus UBA4735. Next base: position 2,033 of record JBBQZK010000001.1, read on the forward strand.
GCGCCATCGTGGCACTACAGAGCAACGCGAACGAGAGCACCGCGACGAGTTCGGCGAGGAAACTCGCGACGAACGCGACTCCGTTCGGCGGGGTGTAGCCGGTTCGGAGATAGGCGGCGACCAGGTCGATCACGCTGACGGCGAACGCGAGGGGCACAAGCAGCACGCCAAGGCCGATGAGCCTTCCCGCGACGATGGTGGTCCGGCTCACCGGTCGGGCGAGGACCGCCAGGATTTGCCCCGACTCGACATCGGCGGCGAGGGCGCTGGCAGCGAGCGTGATCGCGGCCGTGGCCAAGATGAAACCCTGGAGGAAGACCATGGGCACTAGGATTTGCGCGACTCCCACCCGTACGAGCGCCGGTGGGTAATCGACCGCGGCGGCCGCGAAGCGGTCCAAGCCGAAGATCGAGACCACTAGCACCGCCGCCATCAGTACGACGAGCCCGAAGACGGTGCGCCGGCGGGTGTGCTCGCGGATGGTGAAATCGATGAGCGTCAGCAGCGGCGATGAGGGTCGGTCGGTCGGGCTGCGGCGGGCGACGGCGCTACTCACAGTTCGCGGCGACGGAAGCTGAGCACTGCCGCACCGAGCACCACCAACGTCCAGGCGACCGCCCAGGCGATAGCGAGGATCGGCTGTGGCTCCGGCGCGAAGAAGATCCCAACTGGCTCGCGTTCGGCGCCGCGGGCATGCATGATCGCGACGAACTCTGCGGACTCCAAATTGAACGCGGCGCCGCGCCACAGTCCATCGGTCGGGAACAGATAGCTCGTGACACTCGCCATCGACTGGAGCGCAGCCACGCCGTAGATCTGTCCGAACTTGCCGAGGATCCCCACGAACCAGGCGAGACCGAAGGTCGCGACGGCCCCTGCGCCCGCGACCACGGGCGGGAGCCGGGTTGCGAGCAGCAGGGCGAAGCTCACGAGCGCAATCGACTGCGCGGCGACGAACGCGACCGCGGACCACGGGTGAGCGGGCTGGTAACCCGCCGCGAGCCCGAAGATCGCGAAGCCCAGGCCCATCGCCAAGAGCGCCAGCGCCGCAAGAAGCAGCGCGTACCCGAGCCACTTGCCCAGCAGAAACTGCGACCGGCGCAGGGGGCGCGCGAGCACCGCGAGCACCTGGCCGCTCTCGATCTCCCGGTGGATGGTGCCCACGGTCATGAAGACCCCGGTGGCGCCGAGTACGAACGTGAACATCATCGTTACCAGCACGCTTGCCTGGGAGAGGATGCTCGCAACATTGCCGAACGTATCGGGGCCGCTGCGCGCGATCGCCGAGAAGGCAAGGCCCGCGAGCACGAGGCCGAGCACCATCAGGAGAGCGGCGCCCCGGAAGAGCTTGCGTCCGACCACCCCTCGGATCGTCAGCAGGGCGAGTGCACTCATGCCCTTGGGCCGCCGCTCATGAGTTCGACGAACCGGTCTTCCAGCGTGGGCGCAACCGTCTCGCTGGACTCCACCGTACCCCCGTGCGAGTAGATCGCCTCGATCAGTCTGACTTGCGAGTAGTCGGGTGAGACGGTGAGCCAGGTGCCGTCGTCGCCGCGCGCGCCAGCGGTGGCCAGCGCTCGGCGTTGTTCGCTGCTGAGACCCGAGACCCGCAGACGCATCCGCGGCTGACCGACCATCTCGCTCGTCGTGCCATTGGCGATCACGCGGCCGGCCTCGACGAAGATGACGCGATCACACACGCGCTCCACCTCCGTCAGCAAATGTGAATTGAGAAAGACGCTGCAGCCACGGTCTTTCAGGGTGCTGATGATCTGGCGGACATCACGGCGGCCCATCGGGTCGAGGGCGCTGGTCGGTTCGTCAAGGAAGACCAGTTCGGGGGTGCCCAGCAGAGCGACGGCAAGCCCCAGCCGTTGCTGCATGCCTTTGGAGAAGGTTGCGACCAGATGATCGGCGCGCTCCGCCAGACCCACGAGCACGAGCGCCTCATGGACTTCTTGCCTCCAAGTCGAGCGGGCCAATCGGGCTAGCTTGCAATGAAACGTCAGCACCTCGCGCGCCGTCAACCAGCCGGGATAGCGGAAGAGCTCAGGCAAGTAGCCGACGCGCTCACGCGCGCCGATGTCACCCAGCGGCGCGCCGCACAGCCACCCCGACCCGCTCGTGGGTGCGGTGAGGCCTAACAGGATCTTGATGACGGTGGTCTTACCTGCGCCGTTGGGCCCGAGAAAGCCGACCACCTCGCCAGCGTCGACTCGCATCGAGATCCCCTGCACGGCGACCGCCTTGCCGTAGCGCTTGCCGAGCTCGCGCGTCTCGACGAGTGGGTAGTTTGGGCGAGCCGTCGTAGCCACTACCGCAGCCCCTCGGCGACGGCCAGCAGCTGGGCCTCGTCGTATGCGCCGCCGACGCCGAAGAAGCGGCCCCCGACCGCCCAAAGCACGGCCCCGCCCAGGCCGCTCGGGTCCGCGAGGTAGACGCCAGCGTTGCCGTTGACGCTGACGGCGCGCCCGTGCGAGCGGTCCGACGGCACTGGCAGCGGAAGGGTGGTCGAGGGATCACCGATCGAGCGGATCGCATCTGCAAGCGCCGGCGTGATACCCGGCTGGGCAAGCAGGTATTCCTGCAACTGAGTGAGTGTCGCCCCGCTGGACTTCAGCACCGGCGCGACCGCGGTCGCGACGACCAGCAGCGGTCCGCTGTCGGGCGAGCTGCCTTGTACGCGATAGAGTTGGGCCAGCGCCGGGCCGCCACGCAGAACGAGCTCCGTACCATCTAGGTCCGCCGGCATCGCCGTCAAGGTCACTCCCCGCCGAGCGGCGCTGGTCTGGGCCAGGCGCCCATCAAAGACAAAATGCGCTTCGGCGGTGCGCACAACGGCGTAGGTGGGCTGCGACGCCAAGCCGCGTGGCAGCACCGCGGGCAGCAGCGGAGACAGACCGGTCTCCGCTGACGCCGCCGCCGCGTTCGCGACGGGACGCGGCTCGCTATCGCCAGTGAACGAGAGTCGACCGTAATCGGCGAACGCGCCGAGGGCGCGCATGTCGGTCGGTGACACCGTCACCGGCACGACGGTGTGCGGTTCGAAGATGGCGAAGAAGCTGTCGGCCAGCCCGCTCGTGCCCAGCACGAGCACCAGTAGCCCGGCGATGGCCGCAGTCGTCAGGGCCCCAGGCAGCCGCAGCAGCCGACCCGAGCGCGACCCCTGAGGTGACCTCGCGCTCAGGCGCGATCGCATGTTGACCCAGGCGTCGCGGGTGTCGAAGGCAGGGAGGGGTTCGGCGAAGTACGCGGCTACGGCGCGCGCGTCAGAGCGAACCTCATCCGACAGCCTCTGGCAGCTCGCACACGCCGCAAGGTGGTTGCGCTCAGAGGGCGACAGGTTCGTCGCGTCGATCAACTCGCGCAGGCTGTTTTCAGCGATGTGATTCACGTTCGATCTCCTTTAGGAACGATGCTTCGGCGCGTCGCAGGAGCGTCCCGACCTGATTCGCTGGGACGCCGAGGGCTCGGGCGACCTCCTGGTAACTGAAGCCGCCGTAACGCAGCGCAAGCAGTGCGGCACTCTTCTGCGGGAGCCGTCCAAGCACCCGCCGGACTTGCTGCCGAAGCTGCCGGCGCTCGACGACTGCGGCTGGATCCTCCGATTGCTGGCTATCGCTGACGAGCGGGAGCTGCTCACGCAGGTTGCGACGCGTAGCGGTGCGCAGGTGGTTGAGCGCGGTCCGCACCGCGACGCGGTGCAGCCAGGCGCTCGCGTAAGGAGCATCCGCAGGATGGCCGCGGTAGAACTTGAGAAACACTTCCTGCGCTACATCGGCGGCTTCAGGGTCATGAAGCACCCGGTAGGCGCCCGCGCACACTCGCGAGTACTCCGCGAGGAACAGCCGCTCGAATGCTGAATCATCGATGCGGACGAGCGGACGGGAACTAGCTGCCTGGGGACGGACCTTCATCAATCACATAAACACCGCCCAGAGTCCAAATGTGACAGTCCTGACCGCCAGGCCTCCGGAGCGGAGCCGCAAGCCCGGGCACGGCATGCGGCGATGCTCCCCGTTGCTTCTCCGCGATGCTGAACGACTAGAAAGGACCAATCGTGCCTTTCGATCGACCGCAGCGCTCACGGAGTTCAACGTGGGCCTGAGTGTCCTGCCGTCGCCGGACACTTATGGGGTTGAGTGCCAACTGCATCTAGGCATCGGATGGATCACCGAAGAAGCCGGCGACCTCACCGCCGCCATCGAGCAGTACGAGCGAGCCATCGCGCTTGCCGTTCGACCACCGGAGGCCCTGTCGCAGGTCTTCCTACGGCTTGCGAAGTGCCGCATCCGTAGCGGTGCTACAGCGCAGGCGCAGTGGGCGGCGTCCCAGGCGATCACCGTCGAACTCGCGGCCGCGCGCCAGACGGCTATTTCGCGAAGCGCCACCGAAATAGTTGAAGAGGTTCGGAATGGTGCGCGCCCGAGGGGGGGCCCTAACGAGTCAGTCGCCCGGAGCGCTACCCGAGCGCTTGGGCAGGCGCGATCGGATAATCGGGGAAGTGCTCAGCTGATTCCGGGTCAAAAGCGGCCTGCTGCCCGCCTCATTCGTGCTTGATTGATGATTCTCTTCGCGAAAGTGGCTCACCTGATTCTGGATCAGCCAATCAGAGGTTCGAATCCTCTCTCCCCAGCCGATCCCCCGTCGTTATCGGGTGGAACGGATCGTCGTCCGCCGTAAGCGGATCATCTCGACCCGGAGTCAGCGGCGGGCGATGCCTCGGTCTGCCCGGCGACCTCCGCCAAGAGCGCAGGGTCGACGTTCCCACCGGAGATCAGCACACCGACGCGTTGCCCCGCGAGATCGCCAAGGCGACCGGAGAGGAGGAGCGCGAGCGGGACGGCAGCCGTGGGCTCGATGAGGATCTTCAAGCGGAACAGGACCAGTCGCATCGCGTGGAGCACCTCGTCGTCGCTCACCGTTCGCACGTCGGTCACCAGCGAGTAGATGATCGGAAAGGTCAGATCCCCCGGTACCTCGGTCTTGATCCCGTCGGCGACCGTCATCGGCGGCGGGATCCGGACCGGGTGGCCGGCGGCGAAGCTCAGGACCCAGTCGTTGGCGGTCTCGGTCTCCACGCCGTACAGGACCGTGCGCGGCGATGTCCCGTGCATCGCGAGCGCGCAACCGGACAGCAGGCCGCCACCGCCGAGGGGCGCCAAGAACACGTCGAGCGGCTCACCGGCCTGCTCGCAGAGCTCGAGGGCGGCGGTGCCCTGGCCGGCGATGATCCCCGCATCGTCGAACGGGGGTACGAAGGTGGAGCCACGCTCGCGCGCGATCCGCGCGGCCGTCTCGTATCCGTTCTCGGTCTGCCGGTCGATCCACTCGATGCCCGCGCCATAACCCTTCGTCGCTGCGACCTTCGGCGCGATCGCGTCGGTCGGCATCACGATCGTCGCCGGGATGCCCAGCTCACGCGCGGCCAGCGCGATGCCCTGCGCGTGGTTCCCTGACGAATACGTGATCACGCCGCCCGTTCGCTCCTCGGGCGTGAACTGGCTCAGGCGGTTGTATGCGCCGCGGAACTTGAAGGCCCCGGTCCGTTGGAAGCTCTCACACTTCAGGAACACCCGCGCGCCGCCGCAGGCCGCATCGAGCGCCTGGCTCGTCAGCACCGGCGTGCGGTGGACCACACCCGCGATCCGCCCTGCCGCAGCCCGGACGTCCGCGAAGGTCGCGGCCAGCGGTCCGGCGACCGCGCGCACTTCCATCAGCCGCGCATCAGAACGGCACGACGGTGCCACGGCCGGAGGCCTCGGCTTTGGCGAGCACGCGGTCGGCGGCCGCGAGGTCCTCTGCACCAAGGCCCAGGGACTTGAACAGGGTGATCTCCCGGTCGGACGTGCGGCCGGTCTTCGTCCCGAGGATCACCTCGCCGAGCTCCGCGTGGATGTGGTCGCGAGCGATGGCCCCCTCGGCGACCGCAAGGAGGAAGTCGCCGCCCTCGTTCAGCGTCGATTCCGCGCGGTCGACGAACAGGGTGGCGGCCGCCATCGTGGCGCCGTCGACCTCGCGCGCCGTCGCGATGCTCGAACCGACGACATTGAGATGCGCTCCGTCGGCGATCCACTGGCGGTGGACGATCGGCTCCTTCGCGTTCGTCGTCGTGCAGACGATCGATGCGTCCCGCAACGCGTCCTCGATCGTCGCACTGACCTCGACCGCATATCCGAGGAGCTCGCGCGCCCAATTGGCCAGCACCCGCAGGCGCTCCGGGTCGCGACCCGCGAGGCGCAGCCGCCGGATGGTGCGGACGTGACGGATGGCCTCGATGTGACCGCGCGCCTGGACGCCTGCACCGATGACCGCGAGGTCGTCGGCGTCGGCCCGTGCGAGCAGGTCGGTCGCGACCGCGGATGCGGCCGGCGTCCGGATCGCCGTGATCGCCGCGCCGTTCATCAGCCCGCGGAGCTGCCCGGTCGATCCGTCGTAGACCAGCACCGGGCCGAGGTGCGAGTCGAGGCCCCGCGAGGGATTACCCGGAAAGACACAGAGCGCCTTCAACGAGAAGATCGGGGTCGGCTTCGCCCGGTAGGCGGGCATCGAGCCGAGCACGCCGAGGGCGCCCGGCGGAGCCGCGATCTTTCGCAACGGCTGGAAGAACTCACCTCGCGCGAGACCGGCGAAGGTCTCGCGCATCAGCTCGATGCACTCGGCCATCGGAAGGAGCTCTTCGACCTCCGGTGCGGTGAGGACCCGGATCGTTCCCGGGGCGTGCGCCCCCGTCCCGCTCACGCGCGGCGACCGGACCCGAGGGCTTGGATGTCACGTAACATGCCTCAGCGGTGAGCATGCCTGTGCGCCCCGAGGCCCGTCAAATCGCCCGCCCGGCGCCTCCGTGAACATCGGGCTGACGCTGCCGAATCGCGGTGTGCTCTTTGGGGCGACCACGGTCCCGGAGATGCTGGCGACGGCCGAGCGGTCGGGCGCGTTCGCGTCGGTGTGGGTCGGCGACAGCCTGCTCGGGAAGCCGCGACTCGAGTCGATCGCGCTTCTGGCGGCGATCGCGGCGCGCACGACGCGGGTGCGCATCGGGCCGGCGTGCATGGCGAGCTTCGTGTTGCGGGACCCGGTCCTCCTCGCCTACCAGTGGGCCAGCCTCGACCTCATCGCCGACGGCCGGACCGTGCTGGTGGCGTGCACCGGCATCATCCCGCAGGAAGGCGGGAAGATCGAGGGCCAGCTGTACGGCGTGACGGCGAAGGATCGGGTCGGCCGGCTCATCGAGTGGATCAAGCTCATCCGGCGGCTCTGGACCGAGGACAACGTGACATTCGAGGGCGAGCACTACCGCTGCTCGGGCATCACGGTCGATCCGAAGCCCGCGCGAAAGCCCGCGCCCCCGATCTGGATCGCCAACAACTCCCGCGCGGATCGCGCGACCATCGAACGAACGCACCGCCGCGTGGCCCGCCACGCCGACGGCTGGCAGACGTCGATCAGCGATCCCGCGGACGCCGCCTGGCGGATCGCGGACGTGCGCGCCAAGGTCGCCGAGGCCGGCCGTGATCCGAGCGCTCTCGAGACCCACCTCTATCACAACATCAATGTGGGCTCGGACCGGTCGGTCGCGCTCGATGAGTCGAAGCGCTTCCTCGACACCTACTACTCCACGGACTTCGCGCCCGGCTTCGTCGCGGACTGGACCGCGGCCGGTACGCCCGAGGAGTGTGCCGAGCACCTGCGCGTCTTCGGGCGCATGGGCTTCAGCGAGATCACGCTGCGCTGCACGAGCTGGGACCAGCGCGGTCAGCTCGAAAAAGTCATCACCGAGGTGCTGCCCCTGCTCCGATGAGCGCTACGAGCTGAAGGCGATGCGGGCGCTGCCGGCGGGTCCGGCTCGCAGCCGGCGCTCGGCCGCGGCGACGTCGCCCGTCGCGAGCACCAGCTCGTGGATGCCCTCCCCTTCCTCCGCGAGGATCCGTTCGACGGCCGGATCGCCGGCCGGGGTCACGAGCTCAATGGTCGTCCCGCCCAAGCGGTAGCGGGGCCCGGCGTCCGAGTGCGCCCCGCCGGCTTCGACCACCTCGTCCAGGCCGAGCTGCCGGCCATAGATCTCGCGGGCGCGGGCCGCGTCGGCCACGAGCACGCGCACGGCACGGATCCCGGTGGCCCCGTTCGGGTGCGTGCCGGGCACCTCCCAGGCGAGGCGTTCCGCGTCGGCGGCGTCCCACTGGATGAGGAACGGCCACGGCCGTCGCCAGGCGAGGCCCTCCGGGATCAGCAGCCGCCACGACAGCACCCGCCCGTCGGGCCGGGTGCGGGACATCGCGAACGGCCCGACGGCGGCCAGGCCGGTGGCCGCGAAGCGGCGCGCGTCGTCGTCGATGTCCGTCGTCGCGACGGCGTATCCGATCAGGCCGCCCTCGCGGCGCTCCAGAAAGTCCAGCATCGCGCTGCGCGAGTCCTGTCGCCGCGCTTCGGCCTCGTCATGCACGGCGAGGAGCTCGATGTAGTCGGGGCCGAAGCGGATGAGCGCGTTGTGGGTGCCCAGACCGACGTGACGTCCGCCGGGCTGGACCTCAAAGCCGAGCGCGCGGTAGCGCTCGATCGCGACCGGCAGATCCCGCACCGCGATCACGACGTGGTCAAGCCGGCTGATCATCCTTGCGAGTGGCCCCAGTTGCCCCATTTCCCATAGTGCAGCGGCCGTTCGCGGGTGCGGGCGCGGTCCGATCCGGCCGGACCGACGTGCTCGGTCGGGTAGCCGACCGCGATCGTGCAGACCGCCGTATACGCGGCGGGCACGCCGAACGCCTCACGCACGGCATCCTGGCGCTGCACCTCGAACAGGAGCGCGCCGAGGCCGTTGTCCACCGCCGTCAGGAGGACCAGGAGCGCGGCCATCCCGGTGTCGACGTCCCAGTACGGGACCGGCCACACCCGCTCCGGCTGACCCGGAGGACGTTTGTCAGGCCGCCCGTAGCGCTCGAGGTAGGCGTCCTTGTGGGACAGGCAGACGATGAGCACCGGCGCGTTGAACAGGAGCGGGAACTGGGCGTAGGCGGTCCCATCGGGGCCGCGATGGGCGCTCCAATACCGCTCGGTCTCCTCGCGACCCCGAAGGACGAGGAACGCCCAGCCCTGACTGAAGCCGGCCGAGGGTGCCCGGAGCGCGTTGTCGACGAGCAGCTGGACGAGGTCATCGGGGACGGGGCGGTCCGCGAAGCTTCGGACCATCTTCCGTCGCCGGACGACCTCTTGGAACATCACGTGATCAACAGGGTCCCGTCGCGGATGATCGTCACGCCCTCCGCCTCCACCGTGGCGTCGGTGAACCACAGCTCGGCCGAGAAGCTCGAGGCGAACGTTCCCCCCGACTCGACGATGTCCCCGAGGTGGAACCGGAAGCCGCCGGCGCCGAAGCCCCAGTACACCGGCATGCGCGCGCCGTCGATCGTGAGCGGTAGGAGCGGATTGCTGCCGATGACGATCTCGCTGAGCCGATCCTTGTCGCCGGTCTGCGCATCCCAGGCCGCCCGGAGCTCGCCGGTCCGAGAGCCGGCGTTGGCCTCGACGAGGTGGCCGGCGCGGAAGATCAGCTCGAGGTCACCGGTGAACGCGTTGAGGTCCACACTGCGGCCGGCGACCCCCTGGCCCCGCCGATAGCGGATCGTCCCCTCGGCGCTGTCGGCGATCGGCAGCGTCCGGATCGCGCCGGCGGGCAGCTCCTCCTCCCGGTCGCGGGCGCATCGTGCGTTCCGCACCTTGTCCGGCGAGGCATCCCCGTCGTTGAGGTGATACCAGCCGTCGCGCTCGAGCGTCACGCTGAGGTCGGTGCCGTCGGGTGTGCGGACGCGCAGCGTTTTGCCGCGGACGGCCGCGACGATCCGCTCCTGGCGCGCGCGCAGATCGGCGCGATCGAGGTCCAGGATCGCGTGCTGGTACGCCGCGTACAGCCGCAGGGTCACCTCGCTCCCGGACCCGCTCGCGAGGTCCGGGAACCAGTGGAAGTGCACGCCGCGGCCCGGCCAGCGGGCGAGGACCCATTCCGACTGCATCGTCGTCGTCGAGCCCCGGAGGGCGTAGTTGCCCGGTAGCCAGATGAAGACCTGCGCCGGGCGAAAGAGATCGAGCATCGCCTCGTTCTCGCGAAGGGCCGCGGCCGGGTCCGGATGCTTCCCCTCGCGGTCGCGTACCGCCGTCAGGCGCTCGGTCCAGTTGACGGTGGTGGCGTGCTCGATGCCCCCCGCGCGCAGGACGGCGAGACGGACAGCCTCGAAGAGCTTCGGCAGCACGTACGGGTCGGCGAGGTAGATGACGCGCTCGCCCGGCTGCACGCGGAGGGTCCGGTTCACGATCTGGTCGGCCAGTGCGTCCCAGTCCGGGTCACTCACCGCGGCGGGTTCGGGTCGCGGGTGCTGTAAAGGACGCGACCGATCGCGATGAGCTCGCCCGTCGCGTTGCGCACCTCTGCGTCGGCGACGCCGATCGACCGCCCCAGCCGGACGACCCGTGCCGTCGCGGTCAATGCCTCACGGCCGGCGACCTTCAGGTAGTCCACCCGCAGGTCGATGGTCGGGACGCCGCGCCCGAGCTGGAGGGCGATCGCGTAGTCGCCGGCGATATCGAGCAGCGACCCGATGACGCCCCCGTGGAGATACGGGACGGATGGGTCACTGACGAGCTCTTCCCGGAACGGCATCCGGATGAGCACGGCGCCGGCCGCGTCGGTGGAGAACTCGAGGCCGAGGAACGCGTGGAACGGGCTGGTCGCGAACTCGCGATCGAGCTCCGCGCGCGCGGCCGGCTCCATCAGGCGACCTGCTCGGTCATCGACTCCTGTGCCTGCCGCTCGAGGGCCTTGCGATCGATCTTGCTCGTCCCGGACAGCGGGAACTCGTTCACGAAGAACACCCGTCGCGGGTGCGCGTACGCGGCGCCACGCTCGAGGTAGAAGGCCTTGATCTGCTCCTCGGTGACCTCGTGCCCTTCACGGCGCACGACGAACGCCACCGGCACGGCGCCCTTCAGTGCATGCGGGACCGGGACGACCGACGCCTCGAGCACCCCGGGGTGCTGGAGCACGATCGCCTCGACCTCCTTCGGGTAGACGTTTTCGCCGCCAACGCTGATCTGGTCGTCCTTGCGCCCGAGGAAGAAGTAGAACCCCTCGGCGTCACGGCGCATGAGGTCGCCGCTCTTCAGCCATCCATCCGGCGTGAATCGGGCCGCGGTGACCTCGGGCAGGTTGTGGTAGCCGCGGGCATTCCCCGGATTGCGGATCCAGGTCTCGCCGATCTCGTCGACGCCGACATCGACACCAGCCTCGTCGACGAGCCGGACCTCCATCTCGGGCAGCAGGATCCCGCAGCTGCCGAGCTTCTTCTTCCCCCAGCGCGGGATGAGGATCGGGACCGGTCCGCTCTCCGTCATCCCGTAGCCCTCGACGACATCCACGCCGCCGAAGGCCTCCTGGAGCTGCTCGAGGAACTCGGCGGTCACGGGCGCCGAGCCGACGCCGAGGTAATTGACGCTCCGGACGTCGTGGGCCTTCAGGAACTCGTGGTCCCGCAGCATGAGCGCGAACATCGTGGGAACGCCGATCGTGTGCGTGCAGGCGTAGCGCTCGATGGCTTCGATCACCGCTCGCGGGTCGAACTTCGGCAGGATCACCGCGGACGCGCCGCCCAGGATGAACGGATAGAACGCGCCGCTCAGCGCGTTCGCGTGATACATCGGGCCGCTGATCAGCGTGCGCTCGTCCGGGCTGATGAGATGCGCCCGGCGGAGGATCTCGGCGTTGTGGATCTGACCGGCGTGGTGGAGCCGCACGCCCTTGGGCCGTCCGGTCGTCCCCGAGGTGTACGGCATCATGCATAGGTCCTCGAACTCGATCTCGACCGCGACGCGCTCCGCGGACGCGTCGGCGACCCAGCGGTCGTAGGAGACCCGGCCGGCGACCGACCTCACCGCGTCTTTGCCACAGAGGACGACCTGTCGGATCGTCGGGATGTCGGCGGCGAGCTGGACCGCGAGCTCGTGCCAGTCGGGTGAGGCGATGAGGATCCGAGACCCGCTGTCCGCCAGGACGTAACGCATCGCGTCGTTGCCCGACCGGACGTTCATCGGGACGGCGACCGCGCCGGCGCGCATGACACCGAAGAAGCACTCCACGAAATGGCGCTCGTTGCCCTGCATCAGGGCGACCCGCTCGCCCTTTTGGATGCCACTCGCGAGCAGCGCGTTCGCGACCCTGTTCGCGCGAGCCTCGAGCTCGGCATAGGTGAGCTCGTCGCCGTCCTGGATGAGCGCGACCTTCGACGGCGAAACGCGATAGCCGATCTCCGGCAGGTACCCGAAGTTCTGGATGTACACCGCCTACGGGACCAGCAGGATCTTGCCGAACGCTTCGCGCCGCTCCAGCGCGTCCTCGGCGGCGCGGGCCTCCGCCAACGGCAGCACCCGGTCGATCACCGGCCGGATCCGGCCGCGTCGGACCAGATCGAGCAGAGCGACCAGGCCCTCGCGGGTCCAGCCATCCGACCCGATGATCGTTTCCTCACGCGTCCAGACGTATCGGAGGTCGGTGACCGCATCGAAGCCGCTGGTCGCGCCGCAGGTGAGAATGCGGCCACCCTTGCGGACGGAGCGGACGCTCGTCGGCCAGGTGTCTTTGCCTGAGTAGTCCACAACGACATCGACCCCGCGCTTGCCCGTCAGCTGCCAGAGCTGCTTGCCCCAGTCCGCTGCGCTCGTGTCGATGACGGCGTCGGCTCCGAGCTCCGTCAGGCGCTTCCTTTTATCCGCCGAGCTGCTGCCGGCATAGATCGTCGCGCCCGCGAGCTTCGCGATCTGTACGCAGGCGGTCCCGACACCGCCGCTCGCGCCGTGGATGAAGACCGTCTCGCCCAGGCGGACCTGGCCACGATCCATCATCAGCCGCCAGGCGGTCCCGTAGCCGATCGGGAGGGCCGCGGCGTGCTCGAAGCTGACGTCGTCGGGGAGCGGGATCACGTTTGCGGCCGACACGACCGCAAATTCGGCCATGACGCCTTGGGCGTCCTCGCCGAGAGCGCCCTCGGGGATCGCCGGATCGATGAGGACTCGCTGACCGACGCGCACCGTCGTGACACCGGGCCCGACCGCCGCGATGACGCCGGCGCCGTCGCCACCGGAGATGTGCGGAAGCTCCGTCTTCTTGGCGGGCATCCCGCGCCGGACGAAGATGTCGAGGAAGTTCAGGGCGCAGGCCCTGATCTCCACGAGGACCTCGCCCGCGCCTGCCGCCGGCCGCGGCCAGCGCTCCTCGAGGCGCAGGACCTCGGATCCGCCGTGTTCGTGGAAGACGATCGCCCGCATCACCTGGCCCGCTGGCGCTTCCGCCTCGCCGACCGGGGCCGCCTGACCCATCCCTACCTCCGCACTGCGTGCGCATTGACATGTTACGAGGAATGTCAAAGGGCACGCGCTCCGCTCGCCGAAGTCAGACGGAGCGGACGGACCTCCGTCGGGGCTGCGGCGCACGGACCGGAAGAGGCTCCGCCGCTCCATGCGTCGCCCGGACGCCGAGCAGGCTGCCGATGATCCGGGTCTGGCCGTCGCGCACGTGGCGCGCGGTCGCCTCTCGGGCACCCTGGCGGTCCCGCCGAGCGAGCGCCGAGACGATGTCGCCGTGATCGTTGGTCGGCAGCGCCTCCAGCAGCACCGGATCGACGTACGCGGTGATGGTCGGGTCGATGAGCAGGATCCGCCTGCTCTCATCGAGGAGGCCCTCGATGAGGTGGACCAGTCGCTCGTTGGCCGACAGGCGTGCGAGCGCCAGATGGAACTCGGAGTTGGCCTCGATCGCGAAGCGACGGTATGCCGCGGGATCGGTGCTGAACTTCTTGGCCTCGGACTGCACCCGGCGCTGCAGGCGCTCGAACCCGTCGACGTCGCGGTCCGTGACGTGGTCGACCGCGAGCTCGGCGGCCAGGGCCTCGAGGGCCAGACGAAGCTGGAAGATCTCCTGGACGTCACCGACGCTGAGCTCGGTGACGACGTAGCCGACGCGGGGAATGACACTGACGAGGCCCTCGGTGCAGAGCAGCTTGAGCGCCTCGTGCACCGGCGTCCGGCTCATCTTGTACTTCTGGGAGACCTTTGTGCCGAGCACCATCTCCCCCGGCTTCAGCTTCGTGCTGAGGATGTCCTCTTTGAGCTGGCGATAGGCCTTCTGCGCGAGCGAGCGGGTGTTCTTGACGGATGAGCGGATCATCGGCACTGCGCGGAGCCTAGCAAAGCACGGTCCTCACTCATTCGGGCCGCGACGTCGCGGATCGAGCACGTCCCGGAGACCGTCGCCGGCGAAATTGAATGCGAGCCCGGTGACGACGATGAGGACGCCGGGGATGGTGCTGACCCACCAGGCGACGTCGAGGATGATGCGGCCGTCGGCCACCATGTTGCCCCACGTCGGCGTCGGGGGCTGCACCCCGAGGCCGAAGTAGCTGAGCGCCGACTCTTGCAGGATGACCGCGCCGACGCGCAGCGTGGCCGACACGATGATCACCGGCGCGACGTTCGGAAGGATGTGCCGCACCATGATCCGCCCGCTGCGCGCGCCGACGGCGTGGGCGGCCTGCACGAATTCGGTGGTCCGGAGCGACAGAACGACGCTCCGAACGAGCCGCGCGGTCCCCGGCCAGGCCGACAGGCCAAGGAACACGATCAGCAGCTGCAGGCTCGAGCCGTAGATGCTGAGGACGGCGATGAGGAGGAAGAAGATCGGGATCGAAATGAAGACGTCCACGACGCGCATCAGGAAGTTGTCCGTCCGGCCGCCGACGTAGCCGGCGATCACGCCGATCGCGCTGCCGATGGTGACGCTGATCACCATCGCAACGAGACCGACGCTGAGCGACACCCGGGCTCCATAGATCGCGCGACTGAGCATGTCGCGTCCGAGCCCGTCGGTCCCGAGCCAATGAGCCGCCCCCGGCGCCTGCAGCCGGTCCCTCAGGATCTGCGCTTCGGGATCGGCCGGCGACACGAGAGGCGCGAGCAGACCGGCCACAGCGAACAGGAGCACGACCGATGCGCCCACCGCGACCCGGTGATTGGCGATCAGTCGCCGCCAGAGCTCGGGCCGCTTCCGCAGCACCGTGGCAGGAGCGGCGCCGGTCACGGACCGACCGACGACGGTCACGCTAGCTGTACTGGATCCGCGGATCCGCGGCGCCATAGAGCACGTCGGCGAGGAGGTTTCCGAGCACCGAGGCGATCGCGCTGAACAACGTGACCGTGATCACGACCGGATAGTCGCGGATGAACACCGAGTCGACCGCGAGGCGGCCGACCCCTGGCAGCGAGAAGATGGATTCGACGATCGCCGCGCCGCTGATCAGGAACGGGAGCGTGAAGCCGAGCAGCGTGATCACCGGGAGGAGGGAGTTGCGCAGCGCGTGACGGACCACCACGGTCCGCCGCTGCAAGCCCTTCGCGTGGGCCGTCCGGACGTAATCCTGGCTGAGCGATTCGAGCATCGACGACCGCACGTAGCGCGCGATCGTTCCCATGAGACCGGTGCTCAGGACGATAGTGGGCATCACCAGATACGGCGCCATCTCCATGGGATTCCATCCGGTCGCCAGTGGCGGTCGGATACCGCTCACCGGCAGCCAATGCAATCGGACCGCGAACAGCATGATGAGCATCAGGCCCAGCCAGAACGAGGGCACCGTGAAGCCGAACAGCGCGACGAGCGTGCCGAGGTAGTCGAGCGGCCCGTTGGGCCGGAGCGCCTGCAAGATGCCGATGGCGGCGCCCGCGAGCACGCCCACAACGATCGCGAGCAGCCCGAGCGTCAGCGTTGTCGGCATGCGCTCGAGAACGAGATTGATCACCGGCTGGCGGGACCGGTACGAGTACAGCTCGCCCCGCGCGAGCGCGGTCATGGTCTTCACGTACTGCACCGGCAGCGGATCGTCGAGCCCGAGCTCCACCCGGAGCTCGCGGTATCGCTCGGGCGTGGCCTGCTCCGGATCCACGAGCAGGCGCGCCGGATCGCCGGGGGCGAAGTGGATGATCGCGAACGACAAGATCGAGATCCCGATGATCAGCGGGATGAGCTGGATGAGACGGCGTGCGATGTACCGTCTCATTCCAGCTCCCCCCTTACTGCGCGAACGCGGACGACCGGTGGCGTGGGTAGAACGCTAGACGGCCTCCCACTGTGCCGCGGTGGTCCAAAGCTGCGGGCTGACCTTGATCGGCGGGATCTTGACGGTGTTCCGAACGACGAGCAGGTCCTGGATCCGCCAGAGGTGGATGAATGGCACGTCCCCCTCGACGATGCTCTGGATCTCTCCGTAGATGCGTTTGATGTCCTTCTCCTCGGTCGCCTTCGTGCCCTGGACGAACAGGTCGTCGACCTTGGGGTTGGCGTACCCGACGGTGTCCGGGCTGGGAGGCGGGGTGTGGAGGAAGTTCGCCTGGAGGTCGATACGGGGATCGATCGTGAAGTTGCCCCAGCCTTGGAAGAACCCTTCGTAGCCCCCGACCACGCCCTTGGAGATGATGGTGCCGAAGTCGAGCTGCTGGATCTGGAACGGGATGCCCATGGTCTTGAAATACGGCTGCAGCGCGGCCGCCCAAGGGGCAGTGCGCGGTGAGCACATGTAGGTCCACTCGAAGCGCTTGCCATTCTTCACCCGGACCCCGTCGGCGCCCATGGTCCACCCTGCCGCGTCGAGCAGCTGTTTGGCCTTGGCCGGGTCGTACTCATATTTGGGGGCCTGGGGGTTGTAGATGTAGGACAGCGGCGACACGAGCGAATAATTCGGTTCGGCCGTCCCGGCGAAGAGGGCGTCGGTGATCGCCTTCCGATCGGGGGTATGGGCCATCGCCTCACGGACATTGCGGTCGGAGAACAGGACATTGGTGGGGTCGAGCTGCATGTACCAAGCCGTGGTGCCCGGCGACCGCTGCGTCGTGTAGTTCGTCTTGTCCTTGTCGAACTCTCCGAACTGATCGGCGAGGACGGACGCGACCTGCACGCTGCCCGCGCGGAGCTCGGCGATGCCCGTCGCCGCATCGGGGATGCCGCGGGAGATGATCGTGTCGAGCCGGGGACGCCCCGCGAAGTGGTCCTTGAACGCGGTGAGCACGACCCCCTCGCCGTTCTTCCAGTCGCTGACCATGAACGGTCCGGTCAGGATCGGCTTGCGCGCGAATGCCGACTTGGGATGGTCGGCGACGGGGATCGTCGAAAGGATGTGCTTGGGCACCATGATCGAGCTCGCGACGGTGACGAGGAAGATCGCCGACAGATTCTTCAGCTTGAAGACCACGGTGTCGTCCCCGCTGGTGGTGATCCCTGCGATCGTCGTCGCCTTCTTGTCCTTGAAGTCCTGCGCTCCGACGATGTTGGCGAGATTGGATGGCAGGCCGCCGGGCCGATCCGGATGGGACAGCGTCTCGTACGTGTACTTGATGTCCTCGAGCGTGAACGGATTGCCGTCGTGCCACTTGACGCCCTTACGGACCTTGAACGTATAGGTCGTTCCGTCCGCGGACACCGTCCACGACTCGGCCAGGTCCGGCGTTGGGCTCATTTCCGGGAGCTGGACCCTGACCAGGCGATTCGCCGTGGCGAAGAAGATGTTCCCCGCGTAAGCGTTCCCATTGCCGTAGGGCAAGAGCGTGTTCGGCTCCTGCCCCTGGTTGATGATGAGCGTGCCGCCGATCTTGGGCGCCTTCGTTCCGCCGGCCCCGGGCGCCGCGCTGCCGCTGGTGGTCGGTCCGGTCGTCGCCGGCTGGCAGGCGGCCAGCGCCGCGAGCGCCGCTGCGCTCAAGCCGGTCGCCGCGATGAGCTCTCTGCGCGTGAGGACCGTCTGCCCTGAAGGACCCTTCGCTCGCCTCATTCCACCGCCTCCTTCGCGTTCCTGACCGCTCGCCTCCCCATGTTTATGTCACGTGACATTCCAGACCGGGCCACCCGATGATGCGTCGCCGCCGATGCGCGGTCAATGACCGCCGGCCTACGGATACGGATTGACCGAAAGGGTGTTGAAGTTGCGGAGGAACGCCGGGATCGGCGCATCCGTGAAGGCCGGGGCGACCGCGCTGGCGTCCGGCCCGCCGATGAGCTTGCCGTATGGGTTGCTGAGCCCAGCGGCAGCGGTGTTGAGATCGGCGGCCTTCGTGCTCGGCCAGCTGCCGTGGTCGATCCGGCCCAGCAGCACCTGGATCGCGGCGATCTGCTCGGCGGCGGTGAACTGGCAGTGACCCGAGCGGTGCACGAGCAGCTGTCGGAGCTGGCTCGAGGTGCCGGCGTCCAGGAACGCCTGCGCGTAGCCCTGGTCCTGGTTCGGGTATCCATAGGGGTCGGCCTGGGTGTGCATCGTCATGACGACCGCGCGCCCGATGTTGCCGCTGAAGATCGGATCGAGGTCCTCGACCTTCGTCACCGTGCCGGGATCCGCGCCGATGCGCGGCGCGCGCGCGAGCGTGCGGAGATCGGCGGCGAGGTTGAGTCCCGCGGCGGCATACATCGCCCGAACGATGTCGGCCGATGCCGAGCGCGCGAGCTGCGCCCCGTAGTCGACGCCGGTGTTCCAGGAGAAGTTCCCTCCGGTCACCGAGCCGTCGACGCTGTTCCAGGTGCCGACGCGGATCTCATAGTCGGCCCGGCCGTCGTCGTGATACATCCCATTGAATCGGCTGTTGAGGTACTGGTTGTACTGCCGTGTCGCGTAATCGGTCGCGGCCGGCTGGGTCGCTCGCGCGTCGTCGATCCAATCCGGCGTATCGACCATCGCCTCGGCCAGCGCGAGGCGGGCGCGGCCTGCGGCCGTCTGCTGCGCGGCGTCGACCGTGGCGATGTAGGCGTTGTAGTAGCGGGTCAGCTGTCCGCCGTACTTGCCGATGTTCACCAGCGGCTGATCGAATCCGAGGAGCTGCTGCATCACGAAGGCGTGGTCGAGGCGCTCGTTCGCGCGTCCGATGCTGCCGGCGATGTAGGTGCATTCCGCGAGCCCGCCGGCGAATCGCCCGGGATAGAACTGGAGCAGGTGCGCGGTCACCGCCCCACCGGCGGAGAGACCCCAGGCGATCGTCCGCGCCGGGTGACCGACGAGCCGCTCGAACGTGTCGAGCACGAGGGCCTGAGATGGATACATCTGCTTCGGCTCGTAGCAGAAGTCGCTGCAGGCGTACGAGCCCCCGGCGATCGCGAAGCCCTGGCCCAGCAGCCATTGGCGCGTCCACTGGTCGGAGCTGACCTGCGCGAGATTCGGGTCGCCCTGGATCCCGTGGCTGTAGAGGAAGAGCGTGCCGTTGTAGCTCCCCGGGACCTCGATGCGGTAGGTCGCGCCGTCGCTCATCGTTCCGACGTACACCGTCGGAGTGCTCGTCGCCGATGCCGACGTCCCGGTCAGGCCGATCGCGACGACGAGTGCCACGCCGACGAGCCAGGCCGGCCAGCTGCTGCGCCCTGTCATCATCGGACCTCCCCACGCTCGGATGTCACGTGACATGCAACGTGCACCCGGCCTTGCGCGATGATGGGCTTCCTGGGCCCTCGGGTCAATGACCGGGCCCGGAGGCCGCGGGCGCATCCGATCGTGCCGCGGCGAACAGCGCCGCGCGATCGACCGGCGTCCCGCGCTTGAACACCATCGCGATGCCGGTGGTCGCGGCGATCGTCCGCGTCGGGTCGCCGACGACCAGAACGAGGTCCGCTCGCTTCCCCGGCGCAACGACGCCGATATCGCTCGCCCCGAGCGTCTCTGCAGGCACGCTCGTCGCCGCCCGGAGCGCGGCGGCGGGTGAAAGGCCGGACCGCACGAGAAGCTCGAGCTCGCGATGGAATGAACTGCCCGGCAGGATGTAGGCGAACGGCGCATCGGTCGCGGCATGCAGGCGCACGCCCGCTTCGAACATCGCGCCGGTGAACCGCATGACCTTCTCGAGCGCCCGCGCCGCCTGCGAGTAATCGGCCGCCGACCAGCCCTCGACGAACCGGTCACGCGTCTCACGCCACCCGGAGCGCGCGACCGCGGCGTACTCGGCCATCGCCGGGTCCGCGTCGAGCGCCTCGATGCCGCGCCGGCCCCGTTCCACCGTGCGATCAAGGGTGATGAGCGTGGGGTTCACGTAGATCCCCTGCTCGGCCAGCCGCGCCGCGATGCGCTTGGTCCGGTCGGCTCCGAGGTCGACGGCCGCCCAGCCGCGGACGAAGTTGGCCCAGAACGCGCCGAGCCCGCGGCGGCGGCGATCCTCCGCCGGCCAGATGAGCTCCTCGGGCACGACCTCGGTGTAGAGGGACTGGGCGGTGTGCTCGAGACCGGCGACGCCGCAGTCGATGGCCTCGCCGGCGCGCACCTGTCCGAGATGGGCGCTCGTGCTCAGGCCGTGCTCGCGGGCTCGCCGGACGAACGTCCGCATGGCGGCGGCAGGCAACATCATGTACGCCTTACACGCGTCGACCCGCTTCTCGTCCAGCAAGTCGGCCGCGCGCACGGCATCCTCGTCATTCGCGAGGGCAAGGGAATGATCGGGCCAGAACGGCTCGGCGCCGTCGATCAGCGGACCGCAGCAATAGATGCGCGGGCCGCCGTCGCCACCGGAGCGCTCCGCGGCTCGCCACGGCAGGATGCGTTCGAAGGAGTTCCCGACGTCCTTGACCGTGGTGATGCCATAGGCGAGCCACAGGGGGAGCGCCTGCGGCTGCACGTGCGTGTGCATGTCGATGAACCCTGGCAGCACGGTGTGGCCACGCCCCGCGATGGTCCGGGCGCCCGCCGGCACTGCCGTGCGTTCGCGCGGCCCGCAGGCGACGATCAGCTCGCGCTCGAGCACGACAGTGGCGTCCTCGATCACCGGGGCGCCGGTCCCATCGAACAGCCGCGCGCCGACGATCGCGATGGGCGCCACGGGCTCAGCCGGCGTCGGCGAACTCGCTGACGAAACGGGCCGTCGCCCGGGCGATCGGCTGAACGAGGTCCAGCCGGAGGTTCTCGTTCGGCGCGTGCAGGCGCGCATCGGGATGCGTCATCCCGAGCGCGACGAACGGGACCTTGTGCGGATCGCAGATCGGATGCATCGGCGCCGTGCCGGGGCCGGAGATCAATCGAAGCCCTGGCGCGCCGTAGACCGCCTCGGTCGCCCGCTCCGCCGCGCGCACGAGCGGGTCATCGATCGGCGTCCAGTACGGCCGCTCCGCGGAATGCAGGGTCAGCTCGACATCGGCGAAGCCACGGCGCGCGAGGTGCTGCCGCAGCTGCTCGAACACCCTGAGTGGATCCTGGTCGGGCACGAGCCGCAGATCGAGGCGGGCCCTGGCCACCGCGGGAAGGATGGTCTTCGTTCCCGGCCCCATCCACCCTGCGGCGAGGCCGGTGATGTTGCAGGTGGGACTGAAGATCTGGGCCACCTTCGCGGCCTGTCCCGTCCGCCCCGCGACGAAGGCGGTCGCGCCATGCAGCGCGGCGAAGGCGCGCTCGTCGAACGGCAGCGTATCCAGATGCGCGAGCTGCCGTGCGGACGGCGGCAGAGCGTCGTCGAGGAATCCGTCGATGATGACCGAGCCATCCGGCGCGACCAGCGTGGCCAGCGCGGATGCCAGACGCGCCCCGGCGTTCGGCAGCAGCGAGGCATACATCGAGTGGGCGTCCTGGGCCAGCGTGCGGACCTCTAGCTCGAGATACAACATGCCGCGGACCCCGCAGCTCAAGAGCGGCCGATCGGCCGCGTCGACCTGACCGCCCTCGTTCAGCGCGCCGTCGGCGACGCCGAGCTCGGGACGCTTCGCGAGGAGGGCGCTCAAGTGCGGGCTGCCGGTCTCTTCCTCACCCTCGACCAGGAAGCGCACCCGGCAGGGCAGCTCGCCGAACGCCTCGCGGTACGCCTCGAGGACGTGGATGCGGGTCACCAGGTGCCCCTTGTTGTCGACGACGCCGCGCGCGAACAGCCGGCCATCACGCACCGCGGGGCTGAACGGCGGCGTCACCCATTCGGTCAGCGGATCGGCCGGCTGCACGTCGTAATGCTGGATCGCCAGCAGCGTCTTCGGTCCGGGTCCGATCTCCCCCACGACGAGCGCCGGGGCGCCGGGCAGCTCGACGGTCATGACCGCGCAGCCCGCGGCGCGAAGGCGCTCCGCGACCCACCGCGACGCGGTCGCGAGCGGCTGCGCCTGAGCGGTCTCGGACGGGATCGCGCAGAGCTCCCGGAGGTCCTCGACGATGCGCGGCTGACGCTCGGACAGCAGGCGGTCGAAGGGACCGAACTCCACTAGCCCGCCTTCGCCGGCGCGCCGCCCGGTACGGCGGGCTGATCGTTCCTCGCGAGCGCATCCGCCGCCGCGAGCAGATCGGCGCGGTGGTGCAGCCGCCCGCCGAGCATGACCTGCTCGATGTCGTTGAGCGCCCGGATGTCGCGCGCCACGTCGCCGCGCGCGATGACCAGGTCGGCCCGCGCGCCCGCCCGGATGGTGCCCTCATCGGGAGCGCGGAACGCGGCCGCGGCCTGCCCGGTGGAGGCGTGGATGGCCTCGACCGGCGAGAGGCCGGCTTCGACCAGGTACTCGATCTCGCGGATGAGGCTCGCGCCGGGCGCGACCAGGCCGTCGACGGTGTCGGTCCCGGTGAGGATGCGGATCCCGGCTCGGTGCGCGAGACCGGTGAAGGCGGTCATGCCGGCCACCGAATCCTGCAGCTCGGTGATCTCGTCGTCGGTCAGCGGGTCGATGTACGGCGAGCCGGCGGTCTGCACGATCGCTTGGATCGCGGGGCTCAGGTGATCGATGCGCGGCCCGTCGCTGCGCGTCCGCTCGCCGACGTTGGACACCACGTTCTGGACCACGATCGTCGGATCGAGGAAGATCCGATCGCGGTGCGCCTGCCAGCTCTCGAGGGTCCGGGTCACCGCGCGCGAGTCCGGGTCGAACCGCGCCCAGTGCGCGGTGCGCCGCATCACGCGGAGGTCGAGCGGGAACCGGCCGACATAGGCCGGGTCGTCGTGCACCTCGCCGGGATGGGCCCGGACGTGCTCGAGGATCGTGAGGCCCTGGGAGATCGCCTCGACGCTCGTCATCGAGAGCGGCACGTGGCCGGTCAGCAGGATGTCGTGCTCCCGCGCGAATGCGGTGATCTGGCGCATCGCGCCCGAGGAGACCCAGTTGTGGATCTTGAGGAACTCGACCCCGAAGGCGAGGTTGTTCTCGAGCAGCAGCTGGGTGTCGCGGCCCTCCCGCAGGAACCGCAGCTCGTTCTCCGCGCCGTTCAGGGTGACGCCGCTGATCCGCAGCCGGGGATTGACCTCATCCAGGTCGAGCCAGCGACGGACGGCCGCGAGCTTGCCCAATGGCCCGCCCGCGTCCTTCAACCTGGTGACGCCATGGGCCAGCAGCAGCTTGAGCACCCATTTCGAGCGCGCGAGGGTGCCGTGGCCGATGTGGACGTGCATGTCCGACAGCCCCGGCAGCACGCTGTGCCCGGAGGTGTCGATGGCGGTCGCCGAAGACACTTCCGGAGGCGATCCCTGACCGACCGCGGCGATGCGTCCGCCGCGCACGTGGATCCAGGATCGCTCGAGCGGCGCGGCGCCGGTCCCGTCGATGAGCAGGCCGCCCGAGAGGATCAGATCGTTCGCGGTCGGGTCGGCCGTGTCACGCATCGCTGCTCCAAGCCTTGGATGTCACGTAACATGCAGGCGATCGGATGATGCGCGCATGAGCACGGTCGGTCAAAGCGGGACGCTGCTGATCACGGGGGCGACCGTCTGGGACGGGACCGGCGACGCGGTGCGCGAGGACGTCGCGATGCGGATCGCGGGCTCGCGCATCGCGGCGATCGGCCGCACCGCGGACTTCGGCGCGCAGCCCGTGTCAGGTGCCGAGATCGACGGCCATGGCCTCTTCCTGATGCCCGGTCTCATCAACATGCACGAGCACCTGATCTTCCGTGGCACAGTCGGGCCACCGGCCGCGGCCCTCGGGCGCGGCGCCCCCGAGCTGACGATCCACGCCGTGCGGGTCGCGGCTACGGCGCTCGCGCAGGGCATCACGACGGTCCGCGACATGGGCACGAAGTTCGAGATCGCCCTCCGGCTGCGCGACGCGATCGGCGCCGGGCAGATCCTCGGTCCGCGCATCCTCGCCTGCAACAGCGCGATCCGGGTCACCGGCGGTCACGGCTATCAGGCGGTCCACGCCGATGGGGTCGCCGAGTTCCAGCGCGCGGCGCGGACGCAGCTCGCGGCAGGCGCCGATTTCATCAAGGTCATGGCGAGCCACGATCCGACGCCGATGCCCGGGCCCGAGCCCACGCGGCCGGAGTGCACGGTCGACGAGCTCCGCGCCGCGTTCGAGGTGGCGCACGACTGGGGTCATCACGCCGGGTGCCACGTCATGGGGAGCACCGCGATCTCCCGCGCGCTGGACGCCGGCGCCAATGTCATCGAGCACGGTCACTTCCTGACCGAGGACCAGGCCATCCGGATGGCTCGCGATGGGGTCACCTTCACGCCGACCCTCAGCGCGTACAACGTGCAGACCATGCATCCGCGTTTCAAGCGCGGCGCGGCATGGAAGGCGGCGCACGACGCGCTGCGCTCCGGGCATGCCTCGGCCATGCGCGCCGCCGTGAGCGCTGGTGTCGCGATGGTCGTGGGAACGGATTCCGTCGGCTGCTACGCCGAAGAGGTCGACCTCCTCCGCAAGGCCGGGGTCGGGACGTTGGAATCGCTTCGCGCGTGCACCTCGAACGCCGCCCGCGCGCTCGGCTTGGACCAGGAGATCGGGACGATCAGCGTCGGTCGAATGGCGGACATCATCGCGCTGCGCGCCGATCCCCGGACCGACCCATACGCCCTCGAGCAGGTGCAGCTCGTGATCCGCGAGGGCCGGGTGCACCGACCGGCGGATCTGGTGTACGCCGAGTCCGCGCTTCCCGCCGAGGTATCGCTGACGACCCTGGTGCGCTCGCCTAGCAGCGCCTGAGCTTCTGGAGGCTGCGGAGCTCGCGCGGTGGATCCAGGTAGCGGCCGGTCGTGCTCCAGGAGGTCTCGCCGACATAGAGGTCGCCGCGCGAATCCATCGCGAGGCCGTGTGGCGTGATGAAATCGCCGTCGCCTTCGCCGGCCGGCCCGTTCCCGATCCGGGCCACGCAGTCGCCGGCGGTCGTGTACACGCTGATCCGCGGACCCAGGCCCGGCGCCTCCTTATTAAAGGGGTATGTCGGGCCCAGCTCCGAGACGTACACATGGTCACGCGGACCGTCGGCTTCGATCCACAGTGCGCAGGCGCGATGCATGTTCACCCATTGATCGAGGACCCGACCGGAACGGTCGAAGATCTGGACCCGGTGGTTCTCGCGGTCGGCGACATAGAGCCGGCCGTCGCGATCAAGCGCGAGGTTGTGCGGAAGGTTGAACTCGCCCGGGTCGGTACCCGATCCGCCCCACGATGCGAGCCGGCGACCGTCCTGATCGAAGCGGTGCACCCGGGCGTTCCCGTAGCCGTCGGACACGTAGAGCTCGCCGGTTCCCGGGTCGACGACGGCATGCGTCGGCCGGTTGAACGGCGCACCGGAGTGGAACGCAGCCGGGGCGTTCGGCGTGCCGATCTCCCGCTCGACCTTCCCTTCCACGCTGCACCGACGAACGGTGTGGTCGCCCTCGTCGACGAGCCAGAGGGACCCGTCGGCCGCGGACGACGCGCCATGCGGGGCGCTGAAGATCCCCTCGCCCCACGACGAGAGAAAGGAGCCGTCGCGGTCGAACACCATGATCGGGTGGTCGCCGCGGGTGAAGAGGAACACCCGGTCCTCGCGATCGACCGCCACGGCGGCGACCTCCTTGAGACCCATCCCGGCCGGCAGGCGTGGCCAGTCGGGCACCGTCTCGAAGCGGAACGCGCCGGCCCCGAGGACCGCCATCGTCAGGCAGTGACCACGAGGGAGAGCGAGCCCACCGCGCCGAGCGTGATCGTCCACCTTCCGACGGCGAGCGGCACGGGCGCGAAGACGGCCCCCGTCGCCACGAGCGACGAGCGACCGGCGGCGGCGGTCGCCGCCAGGTCCAGCGCGCGGGCGATGGCGGCACGAACGTCGACCTGGCCGCGCGACACGACCTCGCCGTCGCGGGTCACCACCGCCTCCAGCGGATCCGCCGGCGGCGCGATCGGCCGTCCGAAGAGCATCGCCCCCTGCAATCCGAAATCGGCGACGGCGAGGGGCAGCGTGACGCTCCAGTCGCGGACCCGGCAATCAGCGATCTCGATGCACGGCAGCGCCATCGCGTGGCCGTCGGCCAAGAGGACGCCGACCTCGGTCTCGAACAGCGGCGCGATCAGTGAGCGCAGCGAGATCACCGAGTCGGCCGCGACGACGCTGGTGTCGAACACCGGGGCACTGAACGGCCGGTCGGTCCCGAACCGCCGTTGGATCGCCGGGTCGGTCGCGGCGATCTTCCAGCCGATCTGTTCCGCGCCGTCGCGGCGAAGCCGCTCGTACAGCAGTGCGGCGACCTGGCTGCCCTCCGCCGCCGACAGGCCCCCGATCGGCGGGAGCGGGTCGATGGGCTGCGCCGAGCGGCGCGCGGCCCAGAGGGCATCGGCGTGTGCCGCTACGGTGTCGCCGTCAGCGGTCACGGGAGATACGCCAGCAACCGGCGAGCGTTGTCGACGAAGAGCATCCGCAGCTCACGATCGGTCAGCCCGGCGTCGCGGAGGAGCGGCACGAAGCCGGTGAGCATGACGTCATAGCCCGCGCCAGCGTACGCGTGCAGGCGCGTCGTGAACGACACGTCGCACGAAAGGAACAGCTGGGCGCCGAACCCCCGTCGCACGAGGGTCGCGACGGTACGGGCGCGCTCCTCGTCGCTCTGCACGTCGGTCAGACCGACGTGATCGATACCGAGCGAGGCGCCGGTATCGAGCACCCGCAGCTGGAGATCGAGATCGCGCCGGTCGCCGAAGTGTCCGATGACGACGCGGCCCAGGTCGGCACCCTCCGAACGGAGCACGTCGACCTGCTGCAGCGCGAGCTCGCCGAACCAGGTATGGGTCAGGATCGGCGCCCCTGTAGCGGCCTGCGCCATCGCCGCCGCGCGGAACACCCGCTCCTCGGTCGGGCTCATCCCGTGCCGCCAGGTCCCGATCTCTCCGATCACCCCCGCGCGCACCCCACTGTCGCCGATGCCCTCGCGGAGCTCGCGCTGGAACACCAGGGCGAGCTCCGGGGCGGTCGAGGTCCGCACGCTGTCGGGGTAGTAGGGCTCGCGGTACAGCCCGGTGGCCGCGACGACCCGCACGCCCGACCGCTCCGCGGCGGTCCGCAGGCCGACGACATCGCGTCCGAGACCCTCGGGGGTCAGGTCCACGAGCGCGCCTCCCCCGGCCTCCCGGTAGCGGACGAGCTCGCTGGCCAGGACGTCGACGTCGGCGAGGACATGGACCAGGCCCCGCCAGGATCGATCGAACGCGCAGAGCAGGTGCTCGTGGGTCTGGGTATGACCCAAGGCTTCGCCATCGATCGGGCCGGCGACGGTCATGGCGCGCACGCGCTAGAAGGCCAACGCTCCGTCCTTCACCACCGCGTGCCCGTCGAGCTCCAACGTCGCGTCGCGCATCGTCATGTCGATGTGCGCCGGCGCCATCGCGCGTCCGCCGATGTGCACGTCCGCTCCCAACGCGAAGCTCACGCATCCGGTCGTGTGCGTGTCCTCGCATGGCGCGGCGACACCGCTGAGCCGGCAGCGTGGATTCGTCCCGAATGCCAGCTCGGTCACGTGATAGATCTCGCGGTCGCCGTGGCGCGCCAGCCAGCGGCCGAGCTTCCCTGCTTCGAGATCGCCCTCCACCTTCGTGACGTACCCGTCTTCGACGATGAAGCGGACGGGCTCGCCGAGCTGCTTGAAGTCGTTCGCCGCGATCGACCTGTCGATCACGATGATGCCGTTCGCGGTGCCGTCGTTCGGGACCCGGCTCACCTGGCCACCGGGCAGCGACTGCCGCGCACCCTTGGCCACGACCCCGTTGTGGGTCTTGCCGGTGTAGTCACCGAGCTCGAGGGTGAGGTCGGTGCCCGCCGGCGACGTCACGCGTACCTTCTTTGCGTTGGCTATGAGCGATCCGCCCTGATCGGTGCGCGCGCGCAGCGCCTCGACCTCCTCGAGCGAACCCGGAAGCAGGCGCATCGCGGATTCGGTCGTGAGGTAGCTCAATGACACCACTCGCGTGCCGCCCGCCAGGATCTCCTTGAACGCGGGCGCGAACATCAGGAAGTCCAGATCCGACGTGGCGAACGCGATGACCGGGCAGCTCGCGAGCGCGCCAGCGAGACCGGCGGGGATGCGTACACCGCCCGGCGGCAGGGAGGCTCCGGCGAACAAGCCGAACTCGGCCATCGGCCGATACGCAAGCGGCTGGTAGGTGAAGACGTACGGGCGGATGCCCGAGGTGATCGCCGCACAGCGCAGCGCCTCGACGAGGTCGGCGGTCACGGTCTCATCCCACACGATGAGGACCTCGTCGCCACGACGCAGGGTCAGCGCGCCTTCGAGGACCGCCGCGGCCTGGGCGACGAGCTGGCTGGCCGACATCACAACTCCCCCGCCAAATATGACATGTTACGTTACACGTTAGGTGTCACTCCGCGAAGTGTTCATCGAGCGCATGACCTGGCCCGACATCGAGGCGGCGCTCGCCGCCGGCGCGCGTACCGCCGTCATCGCCGCCGGCGCGACCGAGCAGCATGGCCGGCACCTCCCGGAGGGGTCGGATGCCTTCATGGGCGAGGCCGTCGCCGAGCGGGTCGCGCGCGAGCTCGGCGACGCGTTGGTCGCGCCGGTCATCCGGCCGGGGTGCTCGGATCACCCTCTCGACTTCCCTGGAACGATCTCGATCCCGGCCGACACCCTCATCGACATCCTCGACGCATACGTCACGTCGCTCCGTCGCAACGGCTTCGAGCGGTTCGTCGTGTTCTCGACGCACGGTGGGAACTTCCCGGTCCTCGAGCGGTGGCAAGGGTCCCGAAGTGCGCCGGGGCTCATCGTCATCCCCGATCGGCGCGGTCACGTCCGACCGGTCTACCAGTTCGCGGTGGCCTCCGGAACGGAGCAGCCCGGGGTGCTGCACCACTCCGACGCCTTCGAGACGTCGCAGATCCTCGCCTTGCATCCCTCGCTCGTCCACCTGGACCGCGCGGAGCGCGGATATGTGGGTCCCCTGACCGCGGACGAGCTGTTCGCCAGAGGCACCCGCATCGTCAGCCCGAACGGCGTGCTCGGGGATCCGGCGGGGGCGACGGCCGAGATCGGTGAGGTCATGTTGCGGTCGGTGACCGACTACATCGTGGGCAAGGTGCGGGCAGCGACACCGGCGTGAGCGTCGTTCGACCGCGATCCCTGTGATACGCGTGCAGACCGTGCTGGGACCGGTGGAGCCGGCTTCGGTCGGTCAGGCCTCGATGCACGAGCACATCAAATGCGATTTCTGGAAATACCACCTCGAGCTCAGCTACGACGGCATCCTCGACGACGAGGATCTCCTCGAGGCCGAGCTTCGATCGTTCCGCGGGACCGGTGGCCGGACGATCGTCGACGCGACGACGATCGGGATCGGGCGGGACCCGCTCGGTCTGGCACGGCTGGCGCGCGCCGCCGACGTCCAGATCGTCATGGGCGCGGGCTGGTATCGCGAGCGCGTCTACTCGCCGGAAGTAGTCGAGCGCACGAGCAACGAGCTTGCCGATGTGCTCATCCGTGAGTTCTCCGACGGCGTGGGCACGACCGGGGTGCGTCCGGGGATCATCGGCGAGATCGGGACCGAACGGTCACTGGTCACGGCGGCGCAGGAGCGGGTCTTCCGCGCGGCCGCCCGCGCCCAGCGCGAGATCGGCGCGTCGATCACCACGCACACCACCTACTTCGGCGGCCTCGCCCTGGAGCAGGTCGCCATGCTCCGGCGGGAGGGCGTGCCGCCGGAACGCATCGTGATCGGACATCTGGCCGAGCAGCGATCGATCGTTGACGTGCTCGAGGTCGCGCGCACCGGGGTCTTCATCGAAGTCGACCACGTGGGCGCGCTCCAGGTCCAGTTCCAGCCGGAAGGTCAGCGGGTCCAGAATGTGGTCGCGCTCGTGCGCGCCGGCCACCTCGATCAGCTGCTCCTCTCGATGGACATCTGCAAACGGTCGCAGCTCGAGGCCTATGGTGGCAACGGCTACGGCTACCTGTTCCGCGTGTTCGTCCCACTGCTCCGCGAGGCGGGGCTGACCGAACGGGAGGTCACGACGATCCTGGTCGACAACCCGCGCCGCGTCCTCGCGTTCTGATGTCCGCCCCGCGCCCGAGGCCGGCCGGGGGCGCTCCGGGCATCGTCGCGATCGCGGGCGCGGGCCGGATGGGCGCGCAGATCGGCGCGGAGTACGCGCTCGCCGGCCACCCGACGATCTTGATCACCCGCGCGGGCGCCACCGCCGACCGTGCGCTCGAGGGGGCGACGGCCGCGATCCGGCTCCTCGCGGAGGAAGGCCTTGCGAGCGAGAACGATGCGCGAGCGGCCGTCCGCCGTCTGGGGATGGCGACCGACCTGCCGGGCGCGTGCCGCGGGGCGGACATCGTCGTCGAATCGGTCGCCGAGGACTTCGAGACGAAGGTCAGGGTACTCACGGCCGCGGGCGACGCGGCGCCCGACGCGATCCTCGCGACGAACACCTCGTCGCTCTCGATCGGGGCGCTCGGCGACGCGGCCGGCGTGGCTGACCGGCTCATCGGGACGCACTACTGGAATCCACCGACGCTCATGCCGCTCGTCGAGGTCGTCACCGGACCGAATACCGCCCCGATCGTGCGAGACCGGATGCTCGAGACGCTCCGGCGGCTCGGCAAGGATCCGGTCGTCGTCGGCGACGTGCCGGGCTTCGTCTGGAACCGTCTGCAGTTCGCGTTGCTCCGCGAGGCGGCGGCGCTCGTGGCTGCGGGCGTGGTCAGCGCGCCGGACCTCGATCGCATCGTCGCTCGCGGCCTCGCGCGGCGCTGGAGCCTCGTCGGACCGTTCGACACCATGGCCCTCGGCGGGCGGGAGACCTTCCTCGCGATCGCCCGCGGGCTGTTCCGCGAGCTCAGCGCAGGGACATCGGTGGACGACCTGGCGGCGCTGCCGGAGACGGGACCACGCCGGCTCGCCGGGCTGGCGCAGGAGCGCGACCGAGGGTTGGCCGAGCTGCGGCGGCGCGATGGCGCCGCGGAGTGACGGTCGTCCCGGATCCGGCCCGCCTACGGATCCTCGCACCCGGCATCGCCCTCGCGCTCGCGCTGACCGCCGCGGCTGTCGCTCTCGGCGTTGTCGAAACGCGCGCGTTCGGCCACGATCTCATCGAGCCGCTCGTGCTCGCGCTCCTGCTCGGCGTCGTCGCGCGCAACGTGCTTCCGCGCCCCGAACGGTTCGTCGCGGGCGCGAATCTCGCGTCCAAGCAGGTGCTCGAGGTCGGCGTCGGGCTCCTTGGCGCGAGCGTCGATCTGCGCCAGATCCTGGCCACCGGACCGGCCCTCGTCTCGCTCGTCGTCATTGCGGTGGCGGTCGGCATGTCGGGAAGCTACGTCCTTGGTCGGATGCTGGGGCTCTCGGCGATCCTTGCCGCGCTCGTCGCGGTCGGCAATGCCATCTGCGGGAACTCGGCGATCGCCGCGGTCGCGCCCGTCCTGCGGGCGGAAAAGAAGGACGTGGCCAGCGCCATCGGACTGACCGCGGTCCTGGGCGTCTGCCTCGTGCTGCTGCTGCCGGCCCTCATTCCGGTCTTCCTCCTGAGCAACTACCAGTACGGCATCCTCGCGGGCATGAGCGTGTACGCGGTGCCGCAGGTCATCGCGGCGGCATTCCCCGTCAGCCAGCTGTCGGGCGAGGTCGCGACCCTGGTCAAGCTGACCCGGGTCTTGCTCCTCGGTCCGACCGTGCTGATCGTGGCGTTGCTCGCGGCGCGCCGCGGCGGGCCGGTCGGTGTGCGGCGGAGCTGGTCCACCTACCTTCCCTGGTTCGTGCTCGCGTTCCTGATCCTCGCCGCGCTCCGCAGCACGGGCGTCCTCGGCGAGGCCGTTGCCACACCCGCGCGCGAGGCGAGCCGGTGGCTCACCACGATCGCGATGGCCGGGCTCGGCTTCGGGGTGGAGCTGGCCGCGGTGAAGCGCGTCGGTCCTCGCGTCGGCGTCGCGATCGTGCTCTCGCTCGCGCTCATGGCGGGCCTCACCCTCGTCCTGCTGCGCCTGCTCGCGATCGCCGGCTGATCGCGGTCCGGACCGTCACCAGCCAGTTGACCCGCACCGCCATCGAGCGCATGCTTGCCGCATACATGTCACGTGAAATGCTTATCGTCCGCTCGGTTGTCGCTTCGGGTGACTGACCGCCGGCGGGTCGGCATCGTGCTGTTCGAGGATGTCGAGGACATCGATTATGTCGGGCCCCTCACCGTCTTCGGGATGGCCTCGCAGCTGTTCCCGGACGAGCTGGAGACCGTGACGGTGAGCGCCACCGGAGCGGCGGTCCGGACGTCGATGGGCGTCTCGGTGCTGCCGCACGCGAGCTTCGCGTCCGCGGGACGGATCGACATCCTGGTCGTGGCCGGCGGGACCGGACATCGCGCAGCGATGCTCGATCGCGAGCTGACCGACTGGATCGCCGAGCGCGCGCGGGATGCCGAGATCGTCTCGTCGGTCTGCTCGGGAGCGTTCATCCTCGCGGCCGCCGGCGTGCTGCGCGATCAGCCCGCGACCGCCGCCTGGATGGCCCTCGACCGGCTGCGCGCGACGTTCCCGAGCCTGGACGTCCGCTCGGACGTGCGGTGGGTCGACGAAGGCGGCGTGGTCACGAGCGCCGGGGCGTCCGCGGGCATCGACATGAGCCTCCATCTCGTGGACCGGCTGCTCGGCCCGGCCGCGGCCGCGCGGGTCGTGAAACACATGTCGTATACCGGCTGGCCGGTGCGTGAAGGGGTGCCGGGTGCGATCGGATAGCGATCCGCGTCGGGTCGGCGTGCTCGTCTACCCGGACGTCGAGGACCTCGACTTCGTCGGACCGCTCGAGGTCTTCGGCATGGCCGCGCGGCTGCGCACGGGCGCGCTCGAGGTGCTCACCGTCGCCGAGACCACCGCGCCGGTGCGCACGTCGTTCGGGCTGTTGGTCACCCCCCACTGCAGCTTCGCGACTGCGCCGCCGATCGACATCCTCGTCGTGCCGGGCGGCGGTGGCGCCTGGGCGAGCCTCGAGAACCGCACCTTGCTGGACTGGATCGCGCGGAGCGCGGCGGGGGCCGAGATCACGACCTCGGTGTGTTCGGGGGCGATGCTGCTCGCGGTGGCGGGCGTCCTTCGTCACCAGCCCGCGACGACGCACTGGAACGCGATGAGCCGGATGCGCGAACGGTTCCCCGATCTCGAGCTGCGGGAGGGCGTGCGCTGGGTGGACGAGGGCGGCGTGATCACGAGCGCCGGCGTCTCGGCGGGGATCGATATGGCTTTGCACGTCGTCGAGCGGCTCTTCGGACCCGAGACCGCGGACCTCACCGCGCACTGGCTGCAGTACGAGCCCTGGCGCGCCGCCCGGCTGGCGGCGGCCTCGGCCGCCGGATGAACGGGCCCGATCGGGCGGACTAGCCCGGGCCGAACCCGTCGACCGGCGCGATCCGCCGTTGTCCCCGCGGACTCGTTTCCAGCACTTCGAGGATCGTGCCATCCGGTCCGAGGCGGTAGTCCTGCTCAGTGAGCTCGCTTACCCGATCGATCGCGACGCGCCAGGCCGTGCCTGCGGCCTCGCCAGCGGGCGGGCGGCTCGCCACAACGCTGACACTGCGCGGCTCGCCACGCTCCAGCGTCAGCCCCTGCCGCGAAGCCTCGCCGGAGCTCGCCGCGACGGCCGCGGCGAGCGCGGTGACCGACACCCGTTCGGTGGCGATGACCTTCCCGGGCAAGGTGATCGTTGACTGGAATCCGTCGATGGCCTGGACCTCGACGATCGTGTCGCCACCCTCGGCGGACCGCACCTCGATCGTGTCCTCGCCCAGCGGCGACACCATGCGCTGCGTGCCGCGGACGATGGTCCCGTCCGCCTTCAGATCGAGGCTGGTGGTCCGCACCATTCGCCCGCCCTGGCCCTGCTCGCTCGCGGTCCGCTCCTCGACGCGCAGCTCGCCCCGAGACGTACGGCTCCGGCGGAAGCTCGTCTCGGCGACCACCGCGCCGGCGACCTCATCGCGCAGCCGCCCGGCCCGCAGGGCCGTAGCGTCGTCCGAGGGTGGATCGAGCTCCGTCTCGAACACGGGCGGCCGCTCAACAGCTCGCGCGCGGTCGGCCAGTCGCGCCTCGAGCGCATCGCGCGCGAAGTCGTAGCCGTTCACGAAGACGTGAGCGATCTCGCGGAGCGCGGCGACGTCGTCGACCGGATTGCCCGGGAGGAGCAGGAGATCCGCCCGCTTCCCCACCTCGACCGTCCCCCAGTCCGCCGTCTCGTTCACGAACCGCGCGGCTTCGACGGTCCCGCAACGCAGGGCCTCATAGCTCGAGAGGCCGGCCGCCCGCAGGTTTGCGAGCTCGCGGTGGATCGAGAAGCCCGGGATCACGTAGGGGTTCGGCGTGTCGGTGCCAAGGAGCAACGGGGCGCCTTCGCTATGCAGCACGCCGACGATGCGCCGGTAGACCTCGCTCAGCCGCGCGAGCGTGTCGTAGTAGTCGTCGTCGAAGGTCTGGCCGC
The DNA here is from genome assembly GCA_038207785.1 of Candidatus Limnocylindria bacterium. Classification (GTDB taxonomy): domain Bacteria; phylum Chloroflexota; class Limnocylindria; order P2-11E; family P2-11E; genus UBA4735. The sequence continues at coordinate 36,708 of JBBQZK010000001.1, forward strand.
GGAACCGGAAGTCCTGCGAGGGGTCCCAGGCCGCACGCGTGGCGGGGCTCATGTAGCGCAGGTACGGATCGAGCCTCGCCTGCGCCGGCCGTTGGGTGGTCTGCTGCCAGACGACACCGGTCGGGCAATTCCAGATCTGCTGCTCGTGCATCAGCACGGCGAGCCGCCGGATCGAATCCCAGTCGAGGTGCTCGATCGCGAGCTTCGCCAGGGCCAGGCGGTTGGCGCGGTCGCTCGGATCGGGCATCGTTACGCCCGCCTCCAAGTGATCGCGGCGAATGCCCGTGAGGTGCTCAAAGCAGGTGTGGCCGTTCGCGATCGCCTGCTCGTAGCTGATCGAGTCCGGGCAATGCCCGGTGATCATGACCCCGTGGGTCTTGGCCGCGACGCAGAGCGCGGCGTGGGACTCCGGGCTCAGCCACGAATACACTTTGATCTGCGGGTACCCGCGCTCCGCCCAGGCGCGCACGAGCGGCTCGGCCTGTTCGGGACGGGCGACCATCGCCGAGGTGGACCAGATCGTGCGCCCGCTTTTGCCAGGGCCGTCGACGATCGGACTCGTCGTGATCAAATGGGGACCGGGGAGCAGGCCGTTACGGATCTGTCGCTGGAGGGCCAGGTGCATCGGCGCGCCCCACATGTTGCGAACGGTCGTGACGCCGTTGGCGAGGTAGAGCCGGTACTCGTCCAGGTCCCACCAGTGCACGTGCATGTCGGCGAGGCCGGGCATCAGGTACCGTCCGCGGCCCTCCACCACACGGGCGCCGGGTGGCACGACGCAGGTCGCCGCCGGACCGATCGATCGGATCCGGCCGGCTTCGATGACGACGGTCTGATCGGGGATCACTGCGTCGCGGTCCATCGGCACGAGCGTGACCGATGTGATCGCGACCGGACCCTCGGGCCGCGCGGGAATGTCCAGGCCCTCGCGGAGGGCCGGCAGTCGAGCGGAGCTCACGCTCGGTCCGACCGCCAGGTCTCGCCGGCGTCCCGGATCGTCGCCGGTCCGCCGGCACGGACCCGGAGGTGGCCGAAGCGCTGGTTGATGCTCGAGCCGAGCGCCTCGATGTCGGCGCCGTACACGTGGATCGAGATGGCCGGACCTGCCCCGGCGTTGCTGACGCGGTGGATGTTCTCCTCGGGCGGGACGAGTGCCGAGCAGTCGCCGCGAGCCGCCCGCTCGTGTCCCGCCTCGACGAGGTAGCGGTCCTCGCCGGACCGCATGAGGCGGTAGCGGATCTGGGACTCCTCCCCCTCGTACACGCCCACGACGCACCAGCAGATGTGGTCGTGGATGGGCGTGGCCTGGCCGGGATGCCACACGAGGGCGACGACGCTGAACGAGCGATCCGGGGAGACCGCGAGCACGTGTTGGGTGTAGCGGTCAGGGGTGCCGGCTCGCGCACCCTCGGGCAGCCACGAGCGATCCGCGAGGAGCGGCGGCAAGCGCCGCATCGCGAGATCGGCCATCTCCCGGGGACCTCTGCCGTCGGCCTGCGCCGCCGACAGCTGGGCCACGAACGATCGCAGCGCGGGCGCGAGCGTCGGCGCTGACGGACCGGACCTCACCGCTTGCATGTTACGTGACACGGCTGGTGCCGCCGCGCGGCCGCTCCTCGAGGGGAGCGGCTGAACGGATGCGGACCCCGGACTGCATCACGAACCGCACGCGCCCGCGGTCGCTGAAGAGCGCCGGCTCGGACAACGGGTCCCCGGCGACGCCGATGAGGTCCGCCTGCTTACCCGGTTCGAGCGTGCCGACCGTGTCCAGCCCGAGGCAGGCGGCCGCCGTCTTCGTGGCCGCCATGATGGCCTGCAACGGAGTCATGCCGGCTTCGACCATGAAGCTGATCTCCTCGGCGTTCGCGCCATGCGGGCCGATGCCGGTGTCCGTCCCCATCGCGATCCGCACGCCCATCCGGAGGGCCAGCTGGAATGCCTCACGATGCCGCCCGATCAGGGCGTCCGCCTTCTTGATCACGTAGCTCGGCATGGCCGCCGGATCCGCGTCGGCCCGCCGGCGGGTCCACGGCAGCGCCGAAAGCGTCGGCACGAGGAACGTTCCGCGCTCGACCATCATCAGGCAGGCTTCCTCGTCGAGGAAGGTCCCGTGCTCGATGGACTCGATCCCGGCAAGCACGGCGTTCTTGATCCCCTGCGCCGAGTGAGCGTGAGCCATCACGGTCTTCCCCGCGGCGTGCGCCTCGTAGACGACGACGGCGATCTCCTCCGGCGAGAATCCCGTGGCGGTCGGCTCGTCGCTCGGCGACATGACCCCACCCGAGGTCAGCACCTTGATCTGATCGGCGCCCGCGCGGAGCAGCTCGCGGGTGCCACGCCGAACGGCGTCCACGCCGTCGACCACGGCCATCGGGCGCTCCGCGTCCACGGGAAGGCGCATGACCACGCCCATCGGCATGAGCTGATCGCCGTGCCCACCGGTCTGAGACAGCGCGCCGACCGAGAGGCGCATCCGCGGCCCCGGGAACAGGCCACGGTCCACCGCGAGCCTGACTCCACGGGGCGTCCCGCCGCCATCGCGCACGGTCGTGATGCCCGCCTCCAGCGTCGCGCGCGCGTTGAACAGAGCCTGGGCGGTCACGAGGCTCGACGGCGTGAGCAGCTTCTCCTGCGCGTTGAAGGTCGTGATCCCCAGGTGCACGTGGCTGTCGATGAGTCCGGGGAGGATCGTCAGCTCGGACGCGTCGATCACCTCCGCGTCTCGCGGGCGCTCGCTGCCGACGCGCTCGATGCGGCCGTCGGCGATGGTGATCCAGGCTGGGCGCACCGGATCGGCGCCGGTGCCGTCGATGACCCCGCCCGCGTGGATCGCCGTCCTCACGGCCTCAGATCCCCCACTTGGCGCGATCGGCGGCCTCGGAGTCGGTCCAGTGCGCGACGCGCGCGGTCATCCCCATCGCGTCGATGTAGCTCTCGCCGCCGACCATCCGCGCGTGCCGCTCCTCTTCCAGCGCGGCATGCGCCTCGGTCAGCTCGATGACCCGCTCGGCGTCCGCGCGCGGCACGACGACGACGCCGTCGTCGTCGCCCAGGATCAGGTCGCCCGGCTGCACAGGAATGCCGCCGCACTGGATCGGGATGTTGATCGCCCCCGGCCCGGCGCCAGGCCAGAGCGGCATCGCCACCGACCGGGCGAAGACCGGCCAGCCCTTCGCGCGCAGGATCGTCGCGTCGCGCACCCCGCCGTCCACCACGATCCCGGCCGCACCGGCCCGCTCCAGGTACCAGGCGATGCGGTCGCCCATGCAGCAGAACTCCTTGATGCCGGCCGCATCCACGACGATGACCTCGCCCGGACGGACCACGTCCGACGACTTCAGGACGAAGAGCGCATCGGCGGCCCGGGTCCACACCGTCACCGCAGGCCCGCAGACCTTCATCCCCGGTGCGATCGGCTTGATCTCGTGATGCACGGCCCCGTGACGACCCATCGCGTCATACGCATGCACCGGCGGGTGCGCCCTGAACCGCTCGATGAGCCCTGCGGGCAGCGGCTCGGGCGCCGCGAGGATCTTCCCGTACTGGCTGTGCCGCTCCATGATGTCGCCTCCGTCGCCGAACTCTGGCCCACCCGGTCCGCGTGGTCGCTTGGGATCACGACCAGTCCAGCACGACCTTTCCGCACTCACCCGAGCGCACGACGGCGAAGGCCTCCGCGAACTGCGCCGCGCGGAACCGGTGCGTGATGACCGCACCGATGTCGAGGCCGCTCTGGAGCATCGAGCCCATCCGATACCAGGTCTCGAACATCTCCCGGCCGTAAATGCCCTTGATCGTGAGGCCGCGGAAGATGACTTGGTTCCAGTCGATCGCCACCTCTTCGTTGGGGATCCCGAGGAGCGCGATGCGACCGCCGTGGTTCATCGTGGCGAGCATCGAACGGAGCGCGGCCGGGCTTCCGGACATCTCGAGTCCGATGTCGAACCCCTCCAGCATCCCGAGCTCTGCCATGACGCCGCTGAAGGTGGTCGCCGCCGGGTCCACCGCGAGCGTCGCGCCGAGCGTTCGCGCAAGGTCGAGCCGGTACGGATTGCGGTCGCTGACCACGACGTAGCGGGCGCCCACGAACTGGCTCACCGCCGCGGCCATCACCCCGATCGGTCCGGCGCCGGTGATGAGCACGTCCTCGCCGGCGAGCTCGAAGGACAGCGCGCTGTGGATCGCGTTGCCGAGCGGATCGAGGCATGAGCCGATCTCGTCCGGCATGCCGGCGGGCAGCACATACGCGTTCGTCGCAGGCACCGTCACCTCGTCGGCGAACGCTCCGGGGCGCTGGACCCCGATCCCCTCGGTGTTTCGGCACAGGTGGCGGCGGCCGGCCCGGCAGTTCCGGCAATGGCCGCAGGTCACGTGGCCCTCGACAGCGACCCGCTGTCCGATCTCGAATCCGCGCACGAGATCGCCGATCTCGACGATCGACCCCATGAATTCGTGGCCGACGACCAGCCCGATCGGCACGTTGGCGCGGGACCAGGCATCCCAGTTCCAGATGTGCAGATCGGTGCCGCAGATCGAGGTGTAATGGACGCGGATCCGTAGATCGTTGGGGCCGGTCAGGGGAGCCGGCACATCGTCGAGCCAGAGTCCGGCCTCGGGCCTGCTCTTCACGAGCGCGCGCATCAGCTGGCGCCGAGCTCCCGTCCGGCGGTCGCGAACGCCTCGAGCGCGCGGTCGACGTGCGCGGACTCGTGGGCGGCCGAGAGCTGTACGCGGATCCGCGCCTCCCCGCGCGGCACGACCGGGAACGAGAATGCGATGACGTAGATCCCGAGCTCGAGGAGCCGGTCGGCCATCCTCGTCGCGAGGCCCGCGTCGCCAAGCATGACCGGCACGATCGGATGCTCGCCGGGAATGATCCGGAAGCCGCGCTGCGCCATCCCCTCGCGGAACCGGACCGTGTTCGCCCAGAGCCGCTCTCGCTCCAGGCTGGATCGCTCGATGAGATCCAGCACCGCGATCGACGTCGCGGCGATCACGGGTGCGAGGCTGTTCGAGAACAGGTAGGGCCGGGACCGCTGCCGCATGAGCTCGACGATCTCTTTGCGCCCGGAGATATAGCCGCCGGAGGCGCCACCCAGCGCCTTGCCGAGCGTGCCCGTGATGACGTCCACCCGGCCGACCACACCACCGGCCTCGTGGGATCCGCGGCCGCTCGCGCCCATGACGCCGACCCCGTGCGAGTCGTCGACCATGACGAGCGCGTTCGAGCGGTCCGCGAGATCGCAGATGCCGCGGAGATCCGCCACGACGCCGTCCATCGAGAACACCCCGTCGGTCGCGATGACCGTGAAGCGGGCTCCCGAAGCCGCGGCGAGCTGACGCTCGAGATCGTCCAGATCGTTGTTCGCGTACCGGTAGCGCGTCGCTTTGGACAGACGCACGCCGTCGATGATGCTGGCATGGTTGAGGGCATCGCTGATGATCGCGTCACCCTCGCCCACGAGCGTCTCGAAGAGGCCCCCATTCGCGTCGAAGCACGAGCCATAGAGGATGGTGTCCTCGGTGCCGAGGAAGCGCGTCAGGCGATCCTCGAGCTCGGTGTGGATCTCCTGCGTGCCGCAGATGAACCGGACCGACGAGAGCCCATAGCCCCACCGATCGAGGGCCCGGTGGGCCGCGGCCACGACGTCCGGGTGATTGGAGAGCCCGAGGTAGTTGTTCGCGCAGAAATTGAGGACCTCGCCGCCCGGGCGAGCGACGATGACGGCCCCCTGGGCCGAGGCGAGGACCCGTTCGCGCTTGAACAGCCCGGCATCACGGATGCCGTCGAGCTGCCCGCGGAGGTGGTCGGACAGCGCGGTCGTCCGCATGCTACGTAACATGTTACGTCAGTGCCACGCGGCGCAGCCGACCGCAGTGATCACGCGCTGAGCGAGCTGCTGCTCGAGGTCACCCGGGGCGCGCTGGTCGAGGAGCGACACCGGGGCGCGCTGGCCGTCGTCACGCCGGACGGTCAGCTGGCGCACGCGGCCGGGGATCCGGACGCGACCGTGGCGTACCTGCGATCCGCGGCGAAGCCGTTCCAGGCCATCGCGCTCGTGCGGAGCGGCGCCGCTGACCGGTTCGATCTGAACGCCGCGGATCTCGCCCTGTGCTGCGCGTCGCACAACGGCGAGGAACGGCACATCGCCGGCGTGGCCGCGCTGCTCGAAAAGATCGGCTGCAGCGAACGGGATCTCGCCTGCGGCACATACCCACCCCTCCTCGCGGCTGCCGCCGCCGCTCTGGACCGGCGCGGCGAGCGCCCCACCGCCCTGCACAACAACTGCAGCGGCAAGCACGCCGGCATGCTCGCGCTCGCGCTCCACCTTGGTGCTCCGATCAGGGGCTACCTGCAGTCAGACCATCCCGTGCAGCGGGAGATCCTGGCTGACGTCTCGCGTTTCACCGGCGTGCCGGTCGAGCGCATCGCCCAGGCTATCGACGGCTGCGGCGCACCCACCTTCGGCACCCCGGTCACCGGGATGGCCCTGGCCTTCGCGCGTCTCGCGAACCCGGATGTGCTGCGCGGAGCTGATCGCTCGGCTGCGCTGCGGCTCCGGGACGCGATGATCGCAGAGCCCTATCTGGTGGGCGGTGCGGAAAGCTTCGACACTGCGGCGATGACCAACGGCGTCGGCCGACTGGTGTCGAAGCGGGGCGCGAGCGGAGTGCAATGCGTCGGCGTCGTGGGCCGGCTGGGCATCGCGGTCAAGATGGAGGCCGGATCGGCGGCGCCCGGCCCGGCTGCCGCCGTGATGTGCGCGGCGCTTCAGCAGCTGCGGGTGCTCGATCAGCCCGGCGAGCTTGCGCTCGACGCTTTCGCCCGCCCGCCGATCCGTAGCGTCGTCGGAGACATCGTGGGGCAGACTCGCGCTGTGTTCGTCCTCTAGCCCTGGACGCACGCGATGCCCACGCGTGGGACCGCAAGTAGCGCGACGCTCAGGAAGCGGATGGACGGGAACGAGGGGACGATCCGGACGCGCGTCCTGTACCAGCGACGCGCGGCAGCCAGGCCGCGCGCTGCGACTCGTATGCCGCGATCGCCGGGGCGTGCGCGAGCGTCAGATCGATCTCGTCCCGGCCGGCGAGGAGTCGCGCGCGCGAGCTGTCGTCGATCGCGAACGGCGCGTGGTAGCCGAGCGCCGGCACCGCCACGCTCCGCCGGTCCACGTCGACCGTCAGCTCGATCAGGGGATCCGCGGCGACCGCCGCGAGGATGCGCGCGACGTCCGCCGCCGGCAGCTCCGCGAGCACGAGCCCGACGGCGAGACAGTTGGAGCGGAAGATGTCGGCGAAGCTCGGCGCGACGACGGCCCGGAAGCCGCGATCATCGAGCGCCCATGCGGCGTGCTCCCGCGAGCTGCCGCAGCCGAAGTTCGCGCCGGCGACGAGCACGGTCGCGCCGGCGAAGCGCGGATCGTTCAGAACGAACCCAGGGTCCGCGCACCACGCCGCGAAAAGTCCCGCCCCGTAGCCGGTGCGCTCGATGCGCTTGAGCCAGTCGCTCGGGATGATCTGGTCGGTGTCCACGTCGCGGCGGTCGAGCGGGAGCGCCCGCCCGGTGACCGCCCGCACGGCCCTCATCGACCGAGGTCCGCCGGCGACGCGAGGTGGCCGGCGATGGCCGTCGCGGCGGCGACCGCCGGCGAGACAAGGTGCGTGCGGGCGCCGGGGCCTTGGCGGCCCTCGAAGTTCCGGTTCGAGGTGGAGGCGACGCGCTCGCCCGGCGCCGCCACGTCGTCATTCATGCCGAGGCACATCGAGCAACCGGAGCTGCGCCACTCGAAGCCCGCATCGCGGAACACGCGGTCGAGCCCTTCGGCCTCGGCGAGCGCCTTCACGCCCATCGAGCCGGGGACCGCGAGGGCGCGCAGGCCAGGCCGCACGCGCTTGCCCCGCAGCACGTCGGCCGCCGCGCGCAGATCCTCGATGCGGCCGTTCGTGCATGAACCGAGGAAGACCGAATCGACGGGGATGTCACGCATCGCCGTGCCCGGCTGGAGGTCCATGTACGCGAGCGCGCGCCGGGCGCTCTCGCGGGCGGCCTCGCCATCGAGCGCGTCGGGGTCCGGGACCCGCCCGTCGATCCCGACTGCCTGCGCGGGATTGGTCCCCCAGGTCACGTAGGGCCGCAGGTCTCGGGCGTCGATGCGGACCTCGCGGTCGAACGTCGCATCGCCGTCGGTGGGCAGCGCGCGCCACTGGTCGAGCGCGCGCTCCCAGTCCGCGCCGGTCGGCGCGTACGGCCGGCCCTCGAGGTAGGCGAAGGTCACGTCGTCCGGCGCGATCATGCCGGCGCGCGCCCCCGCCTCGATGGACATGTTGCAAACCGTCATGCGCCCGGCCATCGAGAGCGCGCGGATCGCGTCGCCGCGGTACTCGAGGATGTGACCGGTGCCGCCGCCGGTCCCGATGCGCGCGATGACGCCGAGGATGATGTCCTTCGCGCTCACGTCCGCGGGCGCCGCGCCGTCGATCGTGACCGCGAGCGTGCCCGGACGCGTGCGCGAGATCGTTTGCGTCGCGAGCACGTGCTCGACGTCGCTCGTGCCGATCCCGAACGCGATCGCGCCGAGCGCGCCGTGCGTCGAGGTGTGGCTGTCCCCGCAGACGATGACCATCCCGGGCTGGCTCAGGCCGAGCTGGGGCCCGATGACGTGGACGATCCCCTGGCGCGCGTCACCCATGGGATACAGCTGGATGCCGAACTCGGCGCAGTTGCGCGTGAGCGCCTCGACCTGTCGCGCCGAGAGTGGATCCGCGACCGGCCGGTCGAGCACCGTGGTGATGTTGTGGTCCGCGGTCGCGAGCGTCAGGTCGGCGCGCCGGACCGGCCGGCCGGCGAGCCGCAGGCCGTCGAACGCCTGCGGCGACGTCACCTCATGGACCAGATGCAGGTCGACGTAGAGGAGATCGGGCTCGCCCTCGGCCCGCCGCACGACGTGCTCGTCCCAGACCTTGTGCGCGAGCGTGCGGCCCACGGTCAGGCCCGCGGCGTGACGTCGATGGATCATGACGTGGCTGCGGGGGCGGAACGCCGTGCTCGCGCGACCGGCCGCGTGGCGACGCGCGGCCGCGGCCCGTCCAGCCGGTGCAGCCGCCGGAACGCGCTGACGACGGCGCGCAGCGACGCGGTGAGCACGCTCTCGTGGACACCCACGCCCCACCGCACGGTCCCCTCCGCGTCGCGCGCCTCGACGTACGCGACCGCGCTCGCGTCCGTGCCCGCGCCCACGGCGTGCTCGCTGAAGTCGAGGACCTCGATCGTGAAGCCGGTCTCGGCGCCCAGCGCGTTCACGAGCGCGGCGACGGGCCCGTTGCCGGTGCCGCGGACGGTGCGGTCGCGCCCCTCGACCTGCAGCCGGGCGACCAGTGTCGTGCCGGCCTCGGCCGTGGCCGTGTCGTAGCTCACGAGCTCGAGCGGCGAACGCGCCGGCAGGTATTCGCCGGCGAAGGCGGCCCACATGTCGGCCGGGGTGATCTCGGTGCCGGTGTCCTCCGCCAGCGTCTGGATACGATCGGCGAACTCGATCTGCAGGCGGCGTGGGAGATCGAAGCCGTGCTCGGCCTTCATGACGTACGCGACGCCGCCCTTGCCCGACTGGCTGTTCACGCGGATGACCGCCTCGTACGTGCGCCCGACGTGCTTCGGGTCGATCGGCAGGTACGGGACATCCCAGACGGCGTAGTCCTCGGGCAGCGCGTCGAGGCCCTTCTTGATCGCGTCCTGGTGCGAGCCCGAGAACGCCGTGTACACGAGATCGCCGACGTACGGATGGCGCGGATGGATCGGTAGCCGGTTCGCGTGCTCCGCGACGCGGCGGAGCGCGTCGATGTCGCTGAGGTCGAGGCAAGGGTCGACGCCCTGGCTGAATAGGTTCAGCGCGAGGGTGACGATGTCGACGTTCCCCGTCCGCTCGCCGTTCCCGAACAAGGTTCCCTCGATGCGCTCGGCGCCGGCCATCAGCGCGAGCTCGGCGGCCGCGATCGCGCTGCCGCGGTCGTTGTGCGGGTGCAGGGAGAGCACGACCGCGTCGCGCCGCGGGACCGCGCGCCCGAACCACTCGATCACGTCCGCGTACACGTTCGGCGTGTACATCTCGACCGTCGCCGGGAGGTTGAGGACCATCCGGCGATCCGCCGACGGCTCGACCACGTCCATGACCGCGGCGCAGATGTCCACGGCGTAGTCCGGCTCCGTGCCGGTGAAGCTCTCCGGCGAGTACTCGTAGCGCACGCTGGTCGATCGGATCGTGCGCTCGAGCTGCTTGCAGAGCCGCGCCGCCTCGACAGCGATCCGCGTGATGCCGGGCTTCTCCTCGCGGAACACCAGGCGCCGCTGGCAGACCGATGTCGAGTTGTAGAAGTGGACGATGACGCGCGGCGCGCCGTCGAGCGACGCGAACGTACGCTCGATGAGCTCAGGGCGGCACTGGGTCAGGACCTGGATCGTGACGTTCCCGGGGATGCGGTCCTGCTCGACGAGCTGCCGGATGAAGTCGTAGTCGGGCTGCGAGGCCGCCGGGAAGCCGACCTCGATCTCGGTGAAGCCCATCGCGACCAGGGCGTTCCAGAGCTGGAGCTTGCGGGCGGGATCCATCGGGTCGATGAGCGCCTGGTTCCCGTCGCGCAGATCCACGGAGCACCACAGGGGCGCGCGGTCGATGACCCGGTCCGGCCAGGTGCGGTCCGGCAGGCCGTGCGGGAGCGCACGGAACGGCCGGTACTTCCCGAACGGCATCGGGGCCGGCCGCGCGCTCGCCGGGGGCATGGCTAGATCCACATCGGCAGATCGGCGTCCGGGTGCCGGTAGGCCTCGACACAGATCGTCATGAGCTGGATGTCGCTGAGCTCGTCGGGCGCGAAGCCGTAGCGCGTAACGAGCGACAGCGCGTGTCGAAGCTGCTCGTCGCGAAACGGCATGCCGAGCCGCGCGAGGCGCTCGCGGAATCGTTCCATCACGCCACCCCCGCCGGCTCGCGCTTCGGCTGCGGCGGCGTGGGCGGCTGGCCGAATTCCTTCTTCGGGAGCCAGGGCATCATCGCGCGCAGGGAGCGGCCGACGCGCTCGATCTGCGAGTCCTGCTCGCGAGCACGGGTCGCGAGCAGCTCGGGCGCGCCGGCACGGGCCTCGGCGATCCATCGGCTCGCGAAGCTGCCGTCCTTGATCTCGGCGAGGACGTCGCGCATCGTCTGCCGCACCCGAGCGTCGATGACGCGCTTGCCCGAAACGTAGTCGCCGTACTCGGCGGTGTCGCTCACCGAGTAGCGCATGTACGAGAGCCCGCCCTCGTACATGAGATCGACGATGAGCTTCATCTCGTTCAGGCACTCGAAGTACGCGATCTCGGGCTGGTACCCCGCCTCGACGAGCGTCTCGAAGCCGGCCTTCACGAGCTCCGAGATCCCGCCGCAGAGCACGGCCTGCTCGCCGAAGAGATCGGTCTCGACCTCCTCCGCGAATGTCGTCTCGATGACGCCCGCGCGCGTCGAGCCGACGGCCCTGGCGTACGCGAGCGCGGTCCGTTTCGCGTGACCGCTGGCGTCCTGATGCACCGCGACGAGCGCGGGCACGCCCTTGCCTTCGACGAAGAGCTCGCGCATCCGGTGGCCCGGCGCCTTCGGCGCGATGAGGACCACGTCGATGTCGGGCGACGCCTCGATCTCTTTGAAGTGCACCGAGAACGCGTGGGCGACAACGAGGGTGCGGCCGCGGCCGAGCGACGGCGCGATCCGCTCGTAGATCGCGCGATGTGTGGGGTCCGGCGCGAGGATGACGACGACGTCCGCGTTGCGCGCGGCGTCGGCGACCGCACGGACGTCGAAGCCGTCGCGCTCCGCGGTCGCCCAGCTCTTGCTGCCGGCGGCGAGGCCGATGACGACCGCGCACCCGCTGTCGCGAAGGTTCTGCGCGTGAGCGTGGCCCTGACTGCCGTAGCCGATCACAGCGATCGTCTTGCCCGCCAGCGCCCGCGGGTCCGCGTCGGCGTCGTAATAGATGGTGGCCATCTCTTCCTCCTGTTTATTCGGCCGGGTGGATGCGTGCGTCGCGTACGTCGATGAGCGATGCGAACTGACTGAGCGCGAGCGCCGCTTCCTTCGGCACCGCGCCCGCCTCGATGCGGACGGACCAGCGCCCCGCGTCGGCGCGGTCGGCGCGGAACGACCGCAGGCCGAGCCTGCGGCGCCGCACGACGGACAGGACGCGCTCGATCGCGCCGGGTACCGCGTCGACCGTGAGCTCGAAGGTGTGTTGATCGTCGCTCACGAGAACGGCTCCTCGATGAGATCCGCGTTCGCGCCGCCCGGCGGCACGATCGGCCAGACATTCGCCTCGCGCTCGACGCGGATGTCGAGCACGACCGGACCCGGATGCGCTTTCGCGGTGGCGAGCGCGGGCGCGAGGTCGGCGCGCCGCTCGACGCAGAAGCCGAGGACGCCGTACGCATCCGCGAGCTTCACGTAGTCCGGGCTGCTGATGGGCGTCTGCGAGATCCGGCCGTCGTGGAACAGCTGCTGCCACTGCCGGACCATGCCGAGGTAGCCGTTGTTCAGGATCGCGAGCTTCACCGGCGTGCCCTCCTGCACCGCGGTGCCAAGCTCCTGGATCGTCATCTGCGCGCCGCCGTCCCCGGCGATCGCCCAGACTTCCGACGCGGGCCGGCCGAGCTGCGCGCCGATCGCCGCGGGGAGCGCGTAGCCCATCGCGCCGAGGCCACCCGAGGTGAGGAACCGGTCCGGCTGGGTGAGCCGGAGGTGCTGCGCGGCCCACATCTGGTGCTGGCCGACGTCCGCGACGAAGTACGCGTCTTCGCTCGCCGCCTCGCGGATCGCGCGGATCACCAGCCGCGGCGGGAGCTCGACACGTCGCTCGTACTCGCTGACCCGCGGCCGCGGCCGGTCGTGCTCGAGGCGGGCCCGCCACTCGGGGCGCGTGACCTTCGGGAGGCGCGCGGCGATGGCGAACAGCACGGCACCGGCGTCGCCGAGGATGCCGAGTGCCGTCGGCACGTTCTTGCCGAGCTGCGTCGCGTCGATGTCCGCGTGGATGATGGCGGCCCGCGGCGCGAACGCGCTGATCTTGCCGGTGACGCGATCATCGAACCGCAGACCCACGCCGAGGATGACGTCGGCGTCGTTGACCATCCGGTTCGCGGCTGCGCTCCCGTGCATGCCGAGCATGCCCGCGGCGAGCGGATGTTCTTCGGAGATCGCGCCGATGCCGAGGAGGGTCGTGACGATCGGCGCGTCGATGCGCTCGGCAAGGGCCCGCAGCTCACCGTGCGCGCCGGCCAGGCGGACGCCCTGACCGGCGATGATCACCGGCCGCGCCGCGCCCTGGAGGAGCGCCGCCGCGCGGTCGAGCGCGACCGGATCCGCTCCGGCCGGGGGTGGCGGCGCGAACGCGCTCTCAGCACGTGCGCGCGCCGCCGTCGCGCGCAGCTGGATGTCCTTCGGGATGTCGACGACGACCGGACCCGGCCGGCCGGCACGCGCGACCGCGAACGCCTGGTGGATCGTGGGCTCGATGTCCTCGACCCGCTCGACGAGGAACGCGTGCTTCGTGACGGCGCCGACCAGCCCGAGGACGTCGGTCTCCTGGAACGCGTCGCGTCCCATGAGCGGCGTCGACACCTGGCCGGTGATCGCCACGACCGGGACGCTGTCCATGTACGCGCAGGCGAGCCCGGTCACAAGGTTCGTGGCTCCGGGGCCGGAGGTCGCGACGCAGACGCCGGCGCGTCCGGTGGCCCGCGCGTAGCCATCGGCCATGTGCGCTGCACCCTGCTCGTGCCGCACGAGCACGTGATGGACGCGCGGATGGTCGGGGAGTGCGTCGTACAGCGGAAGGCAGGCGCCCCCGGGATAGCCGAAGACGACGTCGGCGCCGGCGTGCTCGAGGGCACGCCACACGAGGTCGGCACCGCGCAGCGTGACCGCGTCGGCTGCCGGGATCGCCGGCCGGATCTGCGTCGCCATGAGCGGGCCTCCTTCTCGCGTACATAAGAGGAAGGCCTCCCATTGCTGGGAGGCCTCCGTGGTGGGTTCTGCGTGTCGCCTGTGCCGCTAGCCTCCCAGCCGTCTCCCATCGCCCTCAATAAGGACGATGCCGATAACGACGACGAGGCCGAGCTGGCGCATCAGGAAGATGGACGATGCGGCACGCGCACCGGCACGGTCAACGCTCGCGGCCGAAGTCGGTGCACCATGCACAGTGCTCACGACGCGAGCTCCTCGAGCGCGGTCTGGCCGAGCACGGCGAGGTACAGCGTCACGCGCTGGCCGGCATCCTCGAGGTCGGCTCCGGTGAGCTCGCCGATCCGCCTGAGGCGCTGGCGCACGGTGTTGCGGTGCAGGAACAGCGCGCGGGCAACGCCGTTCACGCTGCCATGCGACCGCAGGAACTCCTCGAGCGTCCGGAGCTCCTCGCGCTGGGCCTGCTCGGCGAGCGGGCCGAGGACCGCGCGGCAGAAGGTGCGGATCTCCTCTGTCGGCCGGCCGAGGACGAAGCAGTACGGGCCGAGTTCGGCGAACGCGGTGACGCGCCCGTGGCCGTTGAGCGCGCGCCCCACGCGCACCGCCTGTTCGGCCTGCAACACGACGAGCTGGAGGGAACGCTCGCGATCGCGCGGACCGGCGATGCCGACCGAGAGCGTCGGATCGCCGAGCGCGTCGGCGACCGCGGCGCGAAGGCTGGCCGCCGCACCGGCAGGCTCGGCGCCGGGCGGCACGCGCTGGAGCGCGATGACCGTCGGTCCGCGTGCGCCGACGATCCGCGCGTCCGGTGGAAGCGCCCGGCGGACCGCACCGTGGAGCGACCGCAGGGTGCCCTCGGCCGCGCCCTGGAACGCGAACGCGTAGAGCGGCGATGGCGTCGTCGCCGGGGTCGTCCGCTCGGATCGCGCGTCCACCGCTCGCTCCTTTCATTTCGCACCGGAAACAGAAAAGACCTCCCGGTCTGGGAGGTCCTTGTTGGTGCCGGTCTCGATGTGTGTGCTACGCGGTCGTGGTGTTCCTCCCAGCGTCGTTCAAGCCCCACATGATGTGGAGCTCGATAACGATGGCGCGGAGGACGCTGGACCGCATCGCGACAACGGTACATCCTGCCGGGGGTCCGGCCAAGCCCCAGGCAGTCCTAATACGTCCGGCCCCGCTGCCGCGCGATGTCGAAGCGCGCCGTCTTGGCGACCGCCATCACGGCCATGACGCCCGCCTGGACGGGGTCGCTGACGATCAGATCGGCCGCCTTCGGCGCCGACCCAGCCATGTTCAGGCTGATCACCAGGATGCCGCGCCGGCGGACCTCCTCGACGGCCTCGGTGATCTCGCCGCCCATGAGCGAGCCGGCGAGCACGAGGGCCACCGCGCGCGGCAGGCGGGCAACCGCCCGGACCGCCGCGGCGAGGGTCTGCTCGCCGACGATCGGGATCGTGTCAATGCTGATCTTCTCGCCGCGGATGTTGTGGCGGTCCGCCTCCGAGATCGCGCCGAGCGCGACCTGCCCGACCTGCGCGCCGCCGCCCACCACGATGATCCGCTTGCCGTAGACCTCGGCCATCGTCGGCACGACCTGGACCGCCGAGAGCACGTCGAGCCCGTTCAGGTCCGTGACCAGCCGGCCGGGGTCGGCGCTCGCCGGCAGGTCGATCTCGACGTGGACCCGCGCGCGGTCGCCGCGCTCAGGGATCTCGATCCCGGTGATGTTGCCGCCGTGGGCGAGGATCACGGTCGTGATCGCGTGCAGCGTCCCCGGCCGGTCCGCGCCATCGCACGCGAGCGCGATGGAGACCGGGACGCCGGTCCGCTCAGCGGGCGGCATCGAGCTCGCTCCGCTCCAGGTGGAGCGCTTCCAGGAACGCGACGCGGAGGCCGAGCAGGTTCGGATCGCGCCGATCGCGCGGGTGCTCGGCGGCAACGCGCAGCACGTCCGAGACGCGTGCCGGCCGATCGGTGAGCAGGATGACGCGGTCCGCGAGATATACCGCCTCGTCGAGGTCGTTGGTCACGGGCACCAGGGTGGACGGTAGCGCGTCCGCGCCGCGAGGAGGTGATCCTGGGTCGCCGCAGGATGAACGTGTCGAGTTCCCAGGGCACGGTGTAGCCGGGCGATGAGTTACTGCTCGGCGATCGCCAGCCGGCCCGCGAGAGCAACGAACGACCCGGCGAAGCCCCGGCGCATCCAGGTGAGCACGCGCGGCCGGGCGATGACCTGCCTGCGCACCGACGCGGCGAAGACGCCGTAGCCGACGAACACGACGAAGGTCACGACCATGAAGACGCCGCTGAGCTCCAGCATCCGCACGACCCCGTCCGGCTCCGCGCTACTGACGAACTGCGGGAGGAACGCGAAGAAGAAGATCGTGAGCTTGGGGTTGAGGATGTTGATCAGCACCCCGGTCATGACCATCCTCGCCACACCGCGCGGGGCCGCGCCCTCTGCTACGACGAGGGCGCGCTTGTCCCGGAGCGTGCTCCACGCGAGGTAGAGCAGGTAGGCGGCGCCCGCGTACTTCAGGCTCTGGAACGCGAGTGCGCTCGCGTGCACGAGTGCCGCGAGACCGGTGATCGCAGCAAGCATGTGCGGGACGATGCCGAGGGTGCAGCCGAACGCCGCGATGACGCTTGCGCGCGCGCCGCGAGACACGCCGGCGGAGAGCGTGTACAGGACTCCGGTGCCCGGTGTCGCCACCACGATGATCGTCGTCACCAGGAAGGCGATGCTCACCACGCGCCGCGCATGCCCGCCGCGGTCGCTGAGCCGCCGTCGCCCGGGATATTCGTACGCCCATCACCGGCCACCGTCGTGATGGTGCCGTCGGTCGCGATCCGGCGCACCCGATTCGTCGCAGGGCCGCCGTCCCGGCTGGATCCCTTCGTGTCCTTGTTGCCCGCGATCGTCACCATCGTCCCGGTCCCCGGATCAACGCAAACGTACTTACTGAGAGCGCGAGCATCACAGCGAGCGAGTGGACCACCATCGATGCGCAGTATCGCCGTTGAGCGGGTGCGGCTCGGTCCAGGGGCAGCTCCGGGACGGTCGGCGCCAGCACGGACGCCTACTCGGTCCTCGCGACGATCCAAGAGCTGTTCGGGCTGGCCAAACTCGGTGCGGCAGCGCAGGCAACGAGCTTCGCCGCGCTCCTCGACTAGCTCCCCGCGAGGTCACCGAGCCAGTCGGCCGCGAGCGCGACTGCGGCGAGCGACACGAGCACCCGGTGCACGTGCGGGCGACGCGAAACGGTCACCGCGACCGCGAATAGGGCCAGCGCGGCGAGGAAGAACGCGCCCGGTGCGCCGCCGCGCGGGCGGACGAGCACGACCACGATGGCCGCAAGCGCGAATGCGGCCCAGCATGCGGCGCGCGCCCGGTCGGTGCCGAGCCGTGCCGCGAGCCCCGACGCGCCCGCGGACCGGTCCGTCCCGATGTCCGGAAGCGCGTCGGCGAGATGGATCGCGACCACGAGCGGTGCGCCGATGAGGTACGCGACGGGCACCAGCAGATCCGCGCGCCCGACGACGGCGAACGCCGCGACCGCGAGCGTCGGCAGCGCGATCGAGAACGGCACGACGCTCGCGATGGTCCGATCGACGCCGCGGTCGTACACGAACCCGCATGCGGTGCCGAGCGCGACGAGAGCGGCGACCGCCGGGCTCACGACAAACGCGACGGTGAGGCCCGCGGCAAGGAACAGCCATGCGCCGAGCCGCGCGCTGCCGGCGGCCACGACGCCACGTGGGATCAGCCGCCAGGGCTTCGTCGCCGCATCGAGCTCGCGGTCGCACCAGTTGTTGTCGAGCGCGATGGCGACCTGCGTGAGCAGGACCGCCGCGAGGAAACCCACGGTCGGACTGGGCGGCGGCCCGCCCTGTGCGGCGATCCAGACGAACGCGAATGCGGCGAGGAGAACGACCGGGATCGCGCGCAGATGCAGGAACTCGGCCCACAGGAACGCGGTGCTGCGCACCGCGGGACGATAGAGGGGCGCCCGCAGGTCGCGGACGCCGCCTCTACAACAGCAGCCTTGGCCGCTAGATGCGGCCGGTGGTGGCCCCGCTCCGCTCGGCCTGCGCGGGCTCGATCCAGGCCTCGAGGATCGCGCTCCGCGTGATCTCGGGCGCGGTCGCGTCCATGCCGGGGAAGTCCCCGTCCTGGAGCTCGCGGAAGACGGTCATCGGCACGAGCCGGTCGATCTCCGTGACGAACTTCGCGCACTCGACGAACGAGCGCTTCGCGAGGGACGCGGTCTCCGTGTCGCCAAGAGCCGTCGCCGTCGTATGCAGCATCGTGTAGCTCAGGTACACGAGGTTGAGGGCCGTGTGGTCGTCACGCAGGCCCTTCGCAGCGCCTTCGGTGCGGACCTTGTTGTACAGGCCGGCGGCGATGCCGAGGGCGTCCGAGACGACCTCCTTCACGGGGTGCGTCGGGCTGCCGCCAAGGGCGCCGAGGCGCGTGCCGATGGCCTCATCCTGACGCTTCAGGCTGAGTGCGATGCGCGCAACGGTCTGCGCCACATCAGGCTTGTCTTTGAACTCGTCCTTCTGCCGCTCCATCGCGGTATGGACGTGGCTCACCAGCGACTTCATGTCGCCGAGGTACTTCGTGATGGTCTCCTGCTTCTTGTCACCCATGGTGCTGTCTCTCCTTCATGTACGGGGTGCACGATGTAGAGCAAGGCGTCGGCCACATCTCCGCTCGCCCGCCCGTCGGCCGGGCGCTCGCGGAGCCGCCAGAATGCCCGCATGAGCGAGCTCACTGCGGCGGAGGTCCGCTCGTTGCGCGCCTTGAAGTCACCACACGGCGTACAGCGAGCGCTCGATGGGATGCCCTACCACCTCGCGACGACCGCATGGTCTCCCCGGCTCGTGCTTCGCGAGCGCACGGTGCACTGCCTCGAGGCGGCGATCTTTGCCGCGGCGGCGCTCCGGCACATCGGGCACCGTCCGCTCATTGTCGATCTCGAAGCGGAGCACGACACCGATCACGTGATCGCGGTGTACCGCGAGCGCGGCTTGTGGGGTGCGGTGGCGCGCTCCAATTACGCGGGCCTGGAGCATCGCGAGCCCATCTACCGGACGCTCCGCGAGCTCGCGCTCAGCTACTTCCCGATGTACTTCAACCTGCGCGGTGAGCAGACCCTCCGCACCTTTTCGCGCCCGGTCGACCTGACCCGGTTCGACGCGCGCGGATGGATGACCTCGGAGAAGGACGTCTGGTTCATCCCCGAATACCTGCTGACCATCTCCCATACACGGCTGCTGCCATCGGGCGTCGCGAGCGCCCTCCATCGCTTCGACAAGCGCACGTTCGACGCCGGGCTGGTCGGGCACCGCTGGACGTGACGCCCTAGCGGTCGAGCGCGCCGATCGCGAGCAGCAGCCCGTCCTTCTTGATCGCTGGACTCGTCACGATGAACAGCAGCACGCCCCCGGTCTGCGCGTGGAGTGTCGCGAGCGGCTCGCCGACGAGGTCCACCATCTCGCCCACTACGTCGCCCTTCCGCAGCATGTGTCCGACGGCAACGCGCGGGTGGAAGATGCCCTCGGCCGGTGAGCGGAGCCAGTCGAACGCGTTGACCACGGTCGGCGGCTTCACGAGGTGCGGGACGCCGCTCAGCGCGCCGACCGCTCGAAGGATGTTCGTCACACCCTTCACATGTCGCGCCACATCGCGTTCGATCAGCAATCCGCGACCACCGGACTCGGCGAGCATGGACGCGACGCCGTTCAGGCACGCGACGGCGTACAGCGAGCCGGGCCGCTCACCCGTGGGCGCGCTTTTCACCGCCCACTTTGCTCCGTACGCGTTCGCCATGCGTGTGATCCGCGCATCGAGCGCGGGCTCGTCCGTCTGACGGTAAATGACGAATGGCGTGAGATCCTCGATGAGATCGCCCGCGTGGAGGTCGATCGCGTTATCGCATTTCCGCACGATCTCGGTCAGCAGGCGATGGGCGAACCGCTCGCCCCAGGTTCCGTCGGCGCGACCGGGGAACAGCCGGTTGAGGTTGTCGTTGTCCTCCGGGTTGACATAGATGCTCCGCTCGTAGAACCCCGGCCGGTTGAGCAGCGGCAGGACCAGCACCGTGCCCCGCACCTGCGCTGGATCAAGACCGCGCCCGATACGGATCGCCGCCTCGATGCCGGTGTACTCCGCGGCGTGGATGCCCGCGGTGATGAGGACCGTCGGGCCATCGGATGAGCCGCTCACCGCGATGAACGGCCAGCGGTACTTCTCTAGACCGGGGTCCCCGCCGAAGGTGAACTCGCCCGTCGCGCGCTCGCCCGTCGCGGGGAGCGGGATGGGACCCAGAGAACGGCCGGCCACGACGACACGCTAGCGCGATGCCGCGCTAGGGCGTGCACTTCGTGTAGTCACCGGTCGTGTAGCCCGTCGAGAGCCACTGCTGGCGCTGCGCCGCCGACCCATGCGTCCAGGCCTCGGGAGCGACGCGCCCCGCGGTCTGTTTCTGGATCCGGTCGTCACCGACCGATGCAGCCGCATCGAGCGCGGTGGCGATATCGGTCTGCGTCGGCGCCTGCAAGAAGCCCGTCTCGGCTGCATGCTTCGCCCAGACGCCCGCGAAGCAGTCGGCCTGCAGCTCTTGTTTGACAGAAGTGCTCTGCGGCCCGGCGCGCTGATCACTGCTGAGGATGCCCAGCACATCCTGCACGTGATGCCCGTACTCGTGGGCGACGACATACGCCTCGGCGAACGGTCCGCCCTTCGCGCCGAATTTCGTTTGCAGCTCGTTGAAGAACGCGAGATCCAGATACACCTTGCCGTCGACGGGGCAGTAGAACGGTCCCATCGCCGTGGAGGCGGTCCCGCACCCGGCCTGGGTCAGGTCAGTGAACAGCACGGTCGTAGCCGGCGAATACGTCTTCCCGCGCCGGCTGAGCTCGTCCTTCCAGTACTGCTGGATGCTGTCGACGTAGCCGACGATCCGGCAGTCCTGTCGTTTGTTGGCGTCCGCGCCGCTCTTGCAGTCTGCGACCGTGGGCGCATTCGGGTCCGTGACAGTGGTCGTGTCGGTCGGGATCGCGTTGAGGATCCCGGTCGGATCGACACCGAGGAGCAGCGAGACGACGAGGATCACGATGCCGATACCGCCGCCTCCGACCATGAGGCCGCCGCCGCCCATGCGGCGGCCACGGACGTCGTCGACCTGCGATGGATCCAGGCGCGCCTCGTCGTTGAAGCTCACGCTCGAGGACTCGCAAGACCGCGGCCAACCGCCCGGACAGCCGCCATTTGGGTGCGATACCGTCGCGGCAGCGAGGAGGGGACATGGCGGTCGCCATCCGCACCCAGGCGCTCACCAAGGACTACGGCGCGGGCCACGGCATCTTTGACCTTGACCTCGAGGTGGCCGAAGGCGAGGTGTTCGGCTATCTCGGACCGAACGGGGCGGGCAAGACCACCACCATCAAGCTGCTCATGGGCCTCTGCCACGCGACGCGTGGCCGCGCGGCGATCTTCGGGCTCGACACCGATCGCGATGCGGTCGCGGTCAAGAAGCGCGTGGGGTACGTTCCCGGTGAGCTGCCGCAGTTCGGGGGCTGGCGCGGATCCGAGATCGTGGCGTACATCGCCGGGCTTCGCGGGGATCTCGACGACGCGTGGATCGCCGCGATCGCGTCGCGCCTGCAGCTGGACCTCTCGCGGAAGTATCGCGAGTACTCCCACGGGAACAAACAGAAGCTCGCGTTGCTGCTCGCCTTCGCGCCGGATCCGGACCTGCTCATCCTCGATGAGCCCACGAGTGGTCTCGATCCGCTCCATCAGCAGGAGTTCTACGGCCTCGTGCGCGACGCGCGGGCGCGTGGCGCCACGATCTTCATCTCGTCGCACGTGTTATCGGAGGTCGAGCACATCTGCGATCGGGTCGGCATCGTGCGTGAGGGTCACCTGGCCACCGTCGGCACGCTCGACGAGCTCACCGGCATCCGGGCGCACCACGTGCGGATCGAGTTCGCCGACGCGCCGCCCGCCGAGCGGCTCGATGCTTTGAAGGGCTTCGAAGGGCTCGCCATCGAGGGCCATCGCGTGACGGGGCTCTATCGGGGGAGCTTCGACGAATTGCTGGCCGCCATATCCGGTTCGCGGATCGCGACGCTCGAGAGCCGCGAGCCGACGCTCGAAGAGGTCTTCCTGAGCTTCTATTCCGGATGACGCTCGTGCGCATCGCCCTTCGCGCCCAACGGACGGGGACGCTGGCGACGGCCTGGATCGGCACGGTGACGGGCATCGCCAACGGCGTCGGCTACGCCGCGGTCGCGGGGACGACGCACGCGGAACGCGTTGCCTTCGCCCGGCAGATGGAGCTTCTCGGGAAGCAGCTCTCGTATCTGCTCCCCCAGCCCGTCGCGCTCGACACCATGGGCGGCTACCTCACGTGGCGGAGCTTTCCCACGCTCGCGATCGTGTTCGCGATGTGGGGCCTCCTTGCGGCGACGGGTGCAGGTCGCGGGGACGAGGAGCGCGGGCTCACCGAAGCGTGGCTCGCCACCGGCGTCAGCCGAGCGCGGTGGCTTGCCACCCGCACGGTCGGCTTCATCGCCGTCGCGATGGCGTCGCTCCTCGTCGGATGTGGGGTCACCACCGTCGCGGTCGCCCTGGTCGGCGATGCTGTGCCGCTCGGCGCGATGGCGTTCGCCGGCCTGCTCGTGCTCGGGGTGGCCGTGTGGGGCTTCGGACTCGGGCTGCTCGCGGCGCAGCTCGTGACGACGCGGCGAGCGGCGTCGGTCATCGGGGGCGCGGTGATCGTTGCGCTGTACGTCGTCAATTCGGTCCTCCGGGCGGGCGCGGATCCGGGGCCGCTCAAGTGGCTCTCTCCGTTCTACCTGTTCGACCGCAGCACGCCGCTCGTGCCGGGCGGCACGGTGGACCTCGTCGCCACGCTCCTCCTCGTCATGATCGGCGTGGTCCTGGCGGGCCTCGCGGCCGTCGCGTTCGCACGGCGTGACCTCGGCGGCGCGCTGTTCGAACGCCGACCGGCGACCGCGGCGCCCACGGTGCGGCCGTCCTCCGACCCCCTGCTCCGGCTGCCGGTCCTCGCAGGGGTCGACCAGCAGCGGTGGTGGATCGTCGGCTGGGCCCTCGGCCTCGCGGTCCTCGGCTACTTCCTCACGTCGCTCGCGAGGACGATCGTGGACTCGCTCGCAGCGATCCCGTCGATGCAGGTCTATCTCACGCGCGCGGGGATCAACGCGTACGCGGACATCGTCGGCGTCATCTGGTTCGGGACCGCGCTGCTGCTCATATCCGTCTTCGTGGTCGCGCAGGTGAACGGGTGGGCCGCGGATGACGCCGAAGGCCGGCTCGAGGCGTCCCTCGCCGCGGGCGCGTCCCGCCACCGGATCGTCCTCGAGCGCCTCGCCGCGTTGCTCGTGGCCGCCGGAATCGTCGCGGTCGTCAGCAGCGGGGGCGTGTACCTCGCGACGCGGGCGTTCGACATCAGCGTGCCCGGCGATCGGCTGCTGGTCGCCGCGCTCCTCGTGCTTCCCCTGGTGTTCGCGTTCGGCGGGATCGGACACGCGCTCGTCGGCTGGCGGCCGCGCGTCGCCGTGGTGATCCTGAGCACCGTCGCGATCGTGTCGTATTTCATTCAGCAGTTCGCGCCGGTCTTCGACGTGCCCGAGTGGGTCAGCAAGCTCTCGTTGTTCGTGCTGTACGGGACGCCGCTGACGAAGGTCGAATGGTCCGGTGCGCTGACGCTGACGGCCATCGGCATCGCCGGGACGGCTGTAGCGCTGGGCGGGATGCGCCGGCGGGACGTGGGTCGCTAGCGGACCGTCACGTACCAGTACACGCCGTAGTCCTCCATCCACTGCGCGCCCTCGACGAGCGGCCGGATGTACAAGCGATACGTCCCGGGCGTCGCGGGCGCCTGGATCGTGAACTGGAACCAGGCGACCTGGTTCGGCCCGACGTAGGGAGCGGGCTGGAGGGCCACCCGGTTGTAGCGCGGCCATGCGGTGTTCGGCGAGCCGAGCTGGCCGTCACCGCCGAGAGGGCTCGGCTGATCCTGGCCGGGCATCGGCGACCACGTGCCGAGGTACGCGACCTCGCCCATGCGTCCGCTGACCCAGCCCCTCGAGCCCGAATTGTAGTACGCGACGGTCGCCGTCGAGCGGTCGCCGGCGCAGAGCGTCGGATATCCGGACTGGCCGTACCACGACGCATGGAAGCCGGGCTGCCCCGACGGCAGCGTCGGTGGCGGCGGGATCCCGGGTCCTTCGCTGGAGGTGCACGCAGCCGTCGACGGCGCCGGTGACACGACCGCGAGCTGGCCGGCTGCGACCGTGACCGTGCCGCTCGATGCGATGGCCCTGGTCGCGTCGATCGTCGCGGTATACGTGCCGGGGGCGAGATCGACGAAGCCGAACCAGCCCGACCCGTCGGTCGTGCGGCGCGCGATCACCACGTCGTTCGCGCCGTGGAGCGAGACGACCGCCTGCGTGATCGGCGCGCCGCTCGCGTCGACCGCGATCCCGCGGATGTGGCCCAGCGACGGCTGGTCCTTCCACGGCATGCCCGGCGCCGCGGCGGGTGTCGCGAAGACCGCGGGCGTCACGGGATCATCTGCACTCGGCTTCGTCAGCGCGGCGATGAGCTGCGCGCGCGCGGACGCGCCGGTGCGGGTCCCGGCATCCGTCGCCGCGTCAGGGGTGCGGTACGAGTAGCCGGCCCATCCAGCCGATGGCACGCCGGCCGTGCTCGGCGCGACCGCGGTGCGCACCTGCCGGATGGTCGAGGGGATGTCGTTGAGGTACATCGCGGATCCCACCGCGCTCGACCGCTGGAACTGCGAATCCTTCGCGAAGTCGGACCACTGCGCGTACCAGGTGCGCTGATTGGCGTCGGTATCGCGCTTGTAGTTCATCGCGATGTTGAGATCGAGGATGCCCTCGCGCAGCCAGCCGACCCAATCCTGCAGCACTTCGGCATACGTCCGGGTCTTCTCCCAGCCGCCGACGCTCTGCGGCCCCGAGCCGTACGTGATCGTGTCCGCGCTGATCCGGATCGCAGGCCGGATGGCGTACGTCTCGAGATAGATCTTGCGCACGATGTTCGTGACCTGGTCGCGCCGCCACTGCGTCCACGCGACGTCCGTGTTCGCCGGCCGGTCCGTGCGTCCGGTCGAGGCCTGGAAGCGCGCGAGGGCCGTCGGGTTGTAGCCCCAAGAGGGCACGTTCGTGCCGAAGTTGCCGTCGGGGTACCGGATGCGGTCGAGGTTGATGCCGTCGACGTTGTAGCCGCGCGCGATGCTCGTCGCGATGTTCACGATGTACGCGGCGGCATCGGGGTGCCCGGGATCGATGAAGTACTCGTTCGTGAGGTTGGACGCGCCGTCGGAGCGGTAGTCGATCCAGTTGGCGGCGCCGGTCGTCGCCGGCCCGTGCTGGTTGTACGCGTGATTCGGGTCAGTAGGTGCGGCCGGGCCCTGCCACACGCCGGTGGTGATGATCCACGCGTGGACCTGGATGCCCTGGGCGTGCGCGGCATCGATGAGCGACTGCAGCGGATCGAACGGCGCGGGCGAGACCCCGGCGTATGCCGCGCGGGGCAGGCTCGAGCGGTTGCAAAGGCAGTCGCCGCGACGGACGACCTGCGCGACGATCGCGTTCATGTTGGCGCTCTTGACGTCCGTGACGAGCTGATCGATCTGGGCCTGCGTGTACAGGCCGTCCCCGAACGCGTCGACCCAGAACGCCCGCAGCTGGCCGCCGGCCGCGGCGACGGGCGCGATGTTCGGATCGACCGTCGTGCCCGCGGCGCGGGCTGGAGCCGCGCAGGCGAGCGCGGCCAGCACGACCGCGAGCGCGATCCCGATCGAGCGGCGGATCACCGGACGTACGCCGCCTTGAAGGATTCGAAGCGCGCGTAGAAGACGTCGGTGGGCTCGCCGAAGGCCTGCGCGAACGCGGCATGCCACTCGATCCCGCGACCCACGGCCTCGCACCACGTGCGCAGCGGCAGCGGTCCATTTGCGGCGAGGAGCCGATCGACCGCGAGGTACGAGACGCTGTACGGGTTCGCGCTGTCCGGCCATTGTGTCTCGAGCTGCGCGAGCGCCGGATGGGTCGTCGCGGTGACGAGCTGCCGCTTCGTGAACGTGTCCATGTTCCCCTGCGGGATGAGCCCGTCAGCGACGAGCGTGCGATACGCGAGCGACTCGGCCATTCCCTCCGAGAGCCAGCGGGGCCCGAGCATGCATGCGTTGCCGCCGAGCTCGCCCTGCCACACGTGGATGTACTCGTGCGCCGTGAGCTCTCGGCGCTCGGTGTCGGCGCTCCAGGTGTCCGCCGCCACGGCCCGTGGACTCACCCACTCGCTGTTGCTCGTGACGATGTCGATGCCATCGAGGCGTGCGAGGCAGCAGTACTGGTCGGCGGTGCTCCCGACCACGATCCGCGTCGTGGCCGTGCGCGAACGATCTCCGCCCACGGCGCGCGCCAGATATGCGGCCGCGCGATCGATGCCCTCGTGGACGTCGGCGATGGAACGGGCATCGACGCCGGCCCCGACCGTGAAGTACATACCGCGCGGATCGGGCGGCGTGGCGGCCGGGGCGGAGCCGTCGGGGTTGAGGACGGTGATCTGCCAGAAGACCCCGTAGTCCTCCATCCATTGCGCGCCTTCGATGAGCGGGCGGATGGCGACGCGGTACGTGCCCGGGGTCGCGGGGGCCTGAACGGTGAACTGGAACCACGCGACCTGCCCGGGTCCGACGTACGCCGCGGGCTGCACGGCCGGGCGGTTGTACCGGGCCCAGCCCGTCGCCGGTGATCCGAATGCACCGTCGCCGCCGACGATGGTCGCCGCGTCCTGCCCCGGGTCGCTGTCCGCGGTGCCGAGGTAGGCGACCTCACCGAGGCGCCCCCTGACCCAGCCCCGCGAGCCGGAGTTGTAGTAGGCGACCGTGGCCGTCATGCGATCGCCTGGGCAGAGCGACATGTACCCGGACTGGCCGAACCAGGCCGCGTGGAACCCGGGCAACCCGGTGGCCCGGCTGGCCGGAGGGGGCACGCCCGGACCGACCGAGGAAGCGCACGTGGCTGCGTGTGCCGGACGGCCAAGCGCCGTCACCGACGCGACCACGAGCAGAGCCACCATCCCGATCCTCACTACGACCACAACTCTCACGCGCGCGAAGCGTGACGCGCTATCTCGCGTACCGTCCCAACCCTTCCACCAGCACTTCAGCGACGTGGCGCACGACGAACCCGTCGTGCGCCACGTTGGCGGCCCCGCGCAGATGCAGGAGGCAGCCGGGATTGTCCGTCGCGAGCACCGTCGCACCGGTCGCGCGAACGTTCTCGAGCTTGCGTTCGGCGATGCGCTGGGCGAGGGCCGGGTGATCGAGCGACGTCGAGCCACCGAACCCGCAGCACACCCCAGCCTCGGCGAGCTCGCGGACGGGGATGCCGGCGCGCTCGAGCAGCTGCCGACCGACGTCGCCGGAGCCCATGACGTTGGTCGTCTGACAGAACGCGTGGACAGTCACGGCCTCGGCATCTGCCCGGAGGGGCAGCGCCGGCGGGTCCGCGATCCGAGCGAGGAAGCTCAGCAGGTCGAGGGTCCGCTCGGAGAGGTGCTGTGCGCGGGCCCGCCACTCGGGCTCACCGGCGAGCAGCTCCACATAGTCGTGAGCGATGGCGATGGCGCAGGACGCACCGGCGCTCACGATCCAGTCGGACCGCAGGTCCTCGAGCGCTTCGATCGTCTGCTTCGCCATGCGCCGGGCCGTCTCCCGATCGCCCGCATCGAGCGGCGGCAGGCCGCAGCAATGCTGCCCGGCCGGGACGACGACGCGCACACCGCAGGCGCGCAGCAGCTCGATCGCGGCGCGAGCCTGCTCCGGGGCGAACCGGTCGGTGATGCACTGCAGGAAGTACGCGACCGTCAGACCGCGCGCCTTGCTTTCGCGCCACGGGCCGGTCGCATGCGCCTCGAACGCGCGGCCAAGGAGCGTGTCGCGCCCGGGACGCGACGCGAGCGCGGGGACGCTCCGCCACCGGAGAGCCGGCGGCAGGGGGATCCGCAGGAATGCGCCTCGCCGGAGCGGGCGCTGGACGACGGACGCGGCGCGCATCACGGCGTCGAAGACCCGCGGCCGGGACCAGACGGCGAACGCCACGCGCTTCGCGAACGGCAGGCCATTGGCCGCGACGACCGCCGCGCGCACCCGCAGGATCTGTTGCGGCAGCGGGATGTCGACCGGGCAGATGGTCGCGCACGCGTTGCAGCTCACGCAGAGGCTCTGCGGCCCGGCCGCGTTCTGGAGCCCGTGATGCGCGGCGGTATTCACGAGGCCGATCGGCCCCGAGTACACGTAGCCGAACACGTGCCCGCCGACGACCTGATATGACGGACAGACGTCGGCGCACGCGGCGCAGCGGATGCAGCGCAATGCGTCGCGGAAGCCGGGATCCGCGTGCAGCTGCGTGCGGCCGTTATCCACCAGCACAAGGTGGATCTCGCGGTCGCCGTCGGTGCCGGTGATGAAGCTCGTGTAGCTCGTGATCTCCTGCGCGGTGGCACTGCGCGCGAGGAGACGGAGCTGTGACGCGGCGTCCGCGAACGTGGGCACGAGCTTTTCCCAGCCGGCGATGACGATGAGCGTGTTGGGCAGCGTGCTCACGAGGTCGCCGTTCCCTTCGTTCGTCACGAGCATGACGGTGCCGGTGTCCGCGATCAGCGCGTTCGCTCCGATCATGCCGGCGCCGGCCGCGAGGAACACCCGCCGTAGCTCGGCGCGCGCTAGCGCCACCATCGCGCCGATGTCGTCGGGATCGACTGCCCGCTGGGCCTCGGCCTCGAGAAGCGCGGCCACCTGCTGGCGACTCTTGTGGATGGCCGGCATGACCATGTGGCTCGGGGTCTCGTGCGCGAGCTGAACGATCCATTCGCCGAGATCCGTTTCGACGACGCGGATGCCCGCGGCCTCGAGGTGGTGATTCAGGAAGACCTCTTCACCAACCATCGACTTGCCCTTCGCGAAGAGCGTCACGCCCCGCTCACGCAGGAGACCCAGGACGATGCTCCGTGCGTCGTCGGCCGTCCGCGCGTCGTGCACAACGCCGCCGCGCGCCGTGAACGCGCGTTCGAATCGTGCGCGGATCCCGGACGGATCCGCAAGCACGCTGTTCTTGGCTGTCACGAGGCGGGCCTTCTCCTCGGCGAACGAGCTGCCGGTGGCCCCGACAGCGGACGCTTCGGCTCGCAGTCGTTCGAATGCCGCGTCGCGGGTCAGCCGCCAGGCCCGCTGGAACGCGAGCAAGTTGCGGCGCAGGCGCGGGTCCGCCAGGGCGCGGCGATACCGCTCGCCGAATGGCGCGATCACCCGACGAACACGACGTGCAGCTCGCGTGGTCCATGCACGCCCACGGTGAGCGCGCGCTCGATGTCCGCCGTGCGGCTCGGTCCGGTCATCAACGTCACGTAGGGCCGGCCGTCGCGCACGAGACGGTCGATGCGCGCGAGCGCGTCATCGAGCGTGGGAAGGAGCTCGCCGGCGGGAACGAGGAGCCACAGCCGCTCGGCAAGCATCGCTTCGCCACGTTCTTCCCGCGGCAGCGCGACCGCGACGGATCCGGTCTCGGCGACAGCGAACAGCGCGTCCACGATGCGATCGCCTTCGTGGTGACCAGCGGCCGCACGAGCAGCGGTCGCGTCGGTCGCGGTGGTGACGACGGCGCCGACGGCGGTCGCCTTTCGCGCGAAGTGCAGGTGCAGGTCGGACAACTAGGTCGCGCGCTCGAACCGGTCCGTCTTCACGTTCCAACCGAACAGCAGCTTCGCGTCGGGCTTCCCGTCCTTCACGCCACGGATCTCGTGCACGGTGCTCACGACACGGCGCGTGGGGTGCTCCCACTCGCCGAGCGAACGCAGGTACACCACGAGCGAGATCCGCGCGGCGTGGGCGTCGGGCACGCCGCAGCCGTGGCAGATGATCGCGAAGGCCTCGTCCGGGTCGGGCGCGTGCAGCGCCGTCGCGAGTGCGGTCCCTTGGGTGATGCCGTTGAACGCGCGGCGCACCGGATCGCCGAAGACGTACCCGGCAGACCACGTACCGCGGCTGATCTCCGGCACGATGAGGTAGCCGCCCTTCGCCTTCTCGATCAGCGGATCGACGTCGTCGCCGTCGTACCCGAGCGCGAGCACCGGCTTTGATTGCTCGGCGAGCATCGCCCGCATCGTGGTCGTCTTGCCCGCGAGGCGCGGGACCGCCATCACGATGAAGCTCTTGTGCGCTCGCGCTGTATCGCGAAGGAGATCGGCGATCTCCTGGGACATCGTGCCGTTCGCCACCTGATCGGCGAGCCTGATCGGAGCTTCAGCCACGCGCAAACAGTAATCATCCGCCGACATGCACTGCGCCCACCTCGTGGGCGGGCGCAGTCGGTCAAGGAGGGAGTGGAGGAGTTGACGGGCTAGTGGCGCGGGCCGTGGCCGGTCGAGTCGGCGAGCTTGGCCATCCGGTCGGCCAGCCCGGTCTCGAGCTGCGTCGCCTGAGCGGCGGTGATGGTGCCGGCGGTCTTCGCGGCCTCGATCTTCGTGGTCGCGTCGGTGACGAGGGCTTGGATCAAGGCCTCGCGGGTCTTGCCTGCGGCCGTCGCGATCTGGGCCAGGGTCTGGCCGCCTTGCATCTTCGTGTGCAGATCGGCGGTCGTGGTGCCGAGGAACGTCGCCGCGGTGGCGAGCGGGTCCGCCTGCACGCCAAAGCCGAAGCCGTGGCCCGGGCCACCGGGGCCACCGTTCGGGTGCTGATCGGCCGTGCCGGGCTGGTCGACCATCGTCGAGATCGCCTGCCGCTCGGCACTGACGAGCGCGGCGATGAGTCCGTCGCGGGTCTTGCCGTTGGCGACCGCGATGGCCGCGAGGGTCTTGCCGGTCGCCAGCTGCGTCCGCAGGTCGGCCGCGGCGATGCCGATGTACGCGGCGGCGGCCGTCATGAGGTCGGCGCCCTTGGGACCGTTGTCGGACAGCACGCCGAGATCGGCGCCGATCTGCGCGGCGAGCTGGGTGCCTGGGCCGGGCTGGGCGGCCGCGGCGATCGCGGACGTCCAGACGATGCCGGCGCTCGCCACGCCGCCTGACAGGACGAGCGCGACACCGGTCGCGATGAGGGCCCGCTCGATGTTCTTCACATCTGTTCTCCTTCGCTCGGACGCCGGTCGTGGCGTACGACAGCCACGGTCGCATTCCCCATGCGGAGAATCATGAACGGGCCCTAAGAAACCGGCGGAATGCGGGCGTTCTTAGCCTGTTCTTAACGCGCAGTTCCTAGACTCGCTCCATGAACGTCCTCCTGGTCGAGGACGACCCCGCGGTACGCGGCGCGGTGGAGCGGGCGCTCCGCCACGCCGGGCACCAGCCGGCTGTCGCGGCGGATGGCGTTCGCGCGCTGGAGCAGGCGACGGCCGTCCTGTACGACGCGGTGGTCCTCGACCTCGGCCTTCCGGGTCTCGACGGGCTCGAGGTCTGCCGCCGGCTGCGAGCGGTCGGCAATCAGGTGCCGGTCCTGATGTTGACCGCGCGTGCCGCGGTGGCGGAGCGCGTGTCGGGCCTGGACGCGGGCGCCGATGACTATCTGGTGAAGCCCTTCGCGCTCGATGAGCTGCTCGCCCGGCTGCGCGCATTCGAGCGGCGCGCGCCGACGAGCGGGCAGACCCGCGGCGAGCTGCGATTCACGGATCTCGCGCTCGATCGCGACGCGATGACCTGCCGGCGCGGGGCTCACGAGATCCCGCTGTCGCGGACCGAGTACCAGCTCCTCGAGCTGCTCATGGCGAACCAGGGCAAGGTGCTGAGCCGCGATGTCATCTTCGACACGGTGTGGGGCTACGACTTCGGCCCCGAGTCCAATTCGCTGGACGTGTACGTCGGGTATCTCCGCCGCAAGCTCGAGGTGGATGGCGGCTCGCGGATCATCCACACCGTCCGTGGGGTGGGCTACGTGATGCGCGAGTCATGAGCTTCCGCCTGCGGATCGCGCTGCTCGCAGCGGGGGCGGTCGCCGTCGCCGTCATCGGGGCAGCGGTGCTCATGTACATCGTCGTCGAGACCCAGCTGGTCAACCAGTTCAACACCACGCTCGTCGACGCCGCGAATGCGGTGCGGTCCCCCGGCGGCGATCACGGTCCAGGCGGCCGCTTTCCTGGAGCGCCGCAGGGAACGGTGTCCGGCCGCTCGGATGTCGCTGCGCAGATCGTCAACAGCACCACCGGTACGGTGAGCCGCTCAGATGCGCAGCCGGTCGTGGCGCTCGTCACGCCGGACGTCCTCGCGGTCGCGAGCGGCTCGACGCCCGCTTACTCGTTCGATACGACCGTCGATGGATCGCGGCTGCGCGTATACGTGGCACCCGCGGGGCGCGGCACCGCGGTGGAGGTCTGGGGCCCGCTCGATCCCATCGAGAGCGCGCTCGCTGCAACGCGCGTCCGGCTCGCCGTGGTCGCGCTGGGGGGCGTCTTGTTAGCGGCGGCACTGGGCACCGTCGTCGCGCGCGCCGCTATCGCGCCGGTCGAACGGCTGACGTCCGTGGTCGAGGATGTCGCGCGCACGCGCGATCTGTCCCGCCGGGTGGCCGCGACCGGACACGACGAGCTCAGCCGCCTCGCCGCGAGCTTCAACGAGATGCTCGGCGCGCTCGAGGTCTCGCTGCGGCAGCAGCGCCAGCTCGTGGCGGACGCGTCGCACGAGCTCCGCACCCCGCTCACGAGCCTCCGCACCAACCTCGAGCTCCTCGCGCGCGGCCATCCGACGGACGAGGCCGAGCGTCATCTGGTGCTGACCGATCTCGTCGCGCAGATGGAGCGCCTCTCTACGCTCGTCGCCGACCTCATCGATCTGGCGCGCGACGAGGAGGCGGCAGTGCCGGTCGAAGAGCTGCAGCTCGATGAGCTCGTCGTGGACGCCCTCGCCGGCGTGCGGGGCCGCTACCCGGCGGTGACGTTCCAGCTATCGAGCCAGCCGACCGTGGTCACCGGCGCGCGGTCGCGGATCTCGCGCGCCATCACGAACCTGCTCGACAACGCGGCGAAGTGGAGCCCACCGGGCGGTACGGTCGAAGTCAGCGTGGCGGCCGGCGAGGTCGTCGTGCGTGATCACGGACCCGGGATCGCGCCCGAGGACGCGCCGCATGTCTTCGACCGATTCTGGCGCGCGAGCAGCGCGCGAGGCATGCCCGGCTCCGGCCTCGGCCTCTCGATCGTGAAGGACGTCGCCGAAAAGCACGGCGGCAGCGTCACCCTCGACCCAGCCCCCGGCGGTGGCGCCCGCTTCAGGCTCCGACTGGCGGGTGCCTAGATCTACCATCGAACGACGGTCATCAATGCCCGCACCGTCCGTTGCAGCCACCGGGCCGACATCAAGCCGGTGTCTCCCGATGGCGACGGCTGCGCCGAATGTCTCGCCGTGGGCGACGAGTGGGTCCACCTGCGGATGTGCCTGACCTGTGGCGCCGTCCGGTGCTGCGACTCATCACCGAATCAGCACGCCAGCAGACATGCGGACACGTCGGGACATCCGCTCGTGCGGTCGATGGAGCCGGGTGAAGGCTGGATGTGGTGCTACGTGGACGAGATCTTCATAGAAGTCGCTTGAATGGGGCTCGCTCGGGGCCGGCACAGCCGGGCCCGAGCGTACGCGCGGAGGAGGACGGCTAGTGCTGCCCCATCGTCACGATGAGCACGATGATCAGGATCGACACAAGGAAGATCGGTATCGCCAGCGCCGCGAAGATGATGTGGTCCTGCTGCCGGTACTGCGGATCGGGCTTGTGCGGCGGGGTCCCATGAGCGGCCATCGCGCGAAATCTAGCGCATAGTCCTCGAGTGGAGATCGCGCTCCTCATCTGGTTCGCCGTCGGTGCTGGCATCGCCGCAGGCGCATTCATCATCGCCCGATCCACGATCCAGATCGCGTCCGTTGCGTACAACGTCCTCGAGAAGCGCCTCGATCCACGCGTGGCCACGCGTCAAACGATCCTGCTGACGCTCGCTGCGATCGCGGCTCTCGTCGCGACCTCGATCATCGCCGGCATCGCGACCCTGGCGATGCTCCAGGGATTGATCGATGCGAGCGGCCTGAGCTAGGAGCGCACGAAGAAGCGCCGGCTTGCGGGCCGGCGCTTCATTGATCTGCGCGAGTGCGGTCACATTGTCTTTGGCGTTTCAGGCTGCGGCGAGGGCCGCGGCTGAAGCGGCTGATCGATCGGCTGACCCCCCGTTTGGCCTGGCTCGACCTGCGGCGGGGGATGTTCGCCGGGCCGCGGAGGAAGGGGCCCTTGAGGATTCAACTAGCGCTCGGTCTCGCCGGTCGAGCCCTGGCCCGGCTTGCCCTGGCCACCCTGCGTTCCGCTCTGGCCACCCTGGCCACCGTGCGATCCGCTCTGGCCACCCTGGCCAACCTTCGTTCCGCTCTCGCCGCCCTGGCCACCCTGCTGCGAACCGCCCTGACCGCCCTGGCCACCGTGCGATCCGCTCTGGCCACCCTGGCCACCGTGCGATCCGCTCTGGCCACCCTGCGATCCGCTCTGGCCACCCTGGCCACCCTGCGATCCGCTCTGGCCACCCTGGCCACCGTGCGATCCGCTCTGGCCACCCTGCGTTCCGCTCTGGCCACCCTGACCAACCTTCGTTCCGCTCTGGCCGCCCTGGCCACCCTGCTGCGAACCGCCCTGACCGCCCTGACGGCCGGCCTGGTCCTGCGGCTGGCCCTGCTTGCCCTGCTCGCCGTGCTTACCCTGCTGACCTTGGCCACCCTGGGATCCACCCTGGCTTCCTTGTCCCTGCTTGTCCTTGTCCTGCATTGCGTGGCCTCCTTCGTATTTACCGGCGAGCCGGCTCCTTCTATCGCCGCAGAGGCCGTGCCAGAGACCGTACGCGGCCGCCTGGCCGTCACCCGTTACGAACGGCCGAGCCGCGCCCACGCGGTCGGTCGTCCAGCCGCGCGACAAGCGCGCGGACCCGGCGCTCGATGCCGTCACGGACAAGCCGGAAGGCCGCAAGCCGCTCCTCGTCCGGACCGCGCGCGAGCGCGGGGTCGGCGAGCTTCCACCGCAGCTGTACCGCGGCGCCGGGCGGGATCGGACAGTTCGCATCGCACACCGTGACGCAGATGTCGAAGGGTCCGGCGACGTCGTCCACGCACGTGCTGCGCTGGGCCCTGATATCGATCCCCACCTCGGCCATCGCGCGGATCGCGAGCGGATGGAGCTCGCTCGCGACCGTGCCCGCGCTCTCGGCGACGAACCGATCGCCGCCGAGCGCGCGGAGGAATGCTTCGGCCATCTGCGAGCGGGCGGAGTTGTGCCCGCAGAGGAACAGCACGCGCGTCACATGGCTATGGTGCCATCGCCGCGGACCTACTCGGGAAGCTTGAGCTTCTTTCCCGGGTGGATCATGTCGGGGTCGTCCCCGATGACATCCTTGTTCAGCTCGTAGATCTCTTTCCAGCGGTTCGCGTCGCCGAGCTGCTCCTGGGCGATGTCCGAAAGGTTGTCACCGTCCTTGATCGTGTAGGACTTCTCGGACTTCTCGGACTTCTCCGACTTATCTGCGGCCTTGATCTCGTCGGGCGCGTGGATCTCGCTCCCGGGAATGACCTTGTACTCCTTCGGTGCGTAATCCGGGGTCTTGGTCTCGCTGTCGGTGCCTGCGTCGTTCGGCATGTGTCGTCCTCCCGCGCGTCTTCGCGCGCGTCATGGCGGTGCAGTTTCGGTGCCGTCAAGGAACCAAGCCGCCGTGACTCCCTATCGTCACCCGATGCGTTCGGGTCCGCTGCGTCACAAGTGGTTCGCGTGGTTCACCGTGACGGTCACGTCCGGATCGATCGGCGACGAGATCATGCGGCTCGCGCTCCCTCTCCTGATCCTCGACCTCACGCACGACATCGGCGCCGCCGCGATCCTCCGGGTCGTCGAGACCGTCCCGTACGTGCTGTTCGGCGCCTTCGCCGGCGCGCTCATCGACCGATCGGAGAAGCGGCGGCTGCTCGCGATCACGACGATCCTGAGCTTCGTGTTCACGGCGGTGATCCCGATGTCCGTGCACCTGGGCTGGTTCTCGCTCGGGCTGCTCTATGCGATCGCGTTCATCCTCGGGACGCTCGAGGTCGTGTGGGGCATCACCGCGGACTTCAGCATCGTGCCTGCGCTCGTGGATCCGGAGGAGCTGACGAACGCGAACGCGACGTATCTCACCGCCGATCGCGTCGCGCGGATCGTTGGCCCGAGCCTCGGTGGCTTCGCCGTGGGTGCGCTCGCGTTCACGGGGGCGTACGGCTCCGCCAACGCCCTCTGGCTCTCGGCGTTCCTGTACCTGCCGTCGCTCGTGGTGTTCTTGCGCATGCCTCCGCTGAACGACGTGGACCCCGCGACCGTCGCACCACTCACCGTCGCCAACGTCAAGAGCGAGGTCGGCGAAGGGTTCACCTTCATCTGGCGAAGCACGGTCCTGCGCGCGCTGTTCGTGCTCATGTTCATCAGCAACCTCGGCAGCCAGGGGATCAACACGCTCCTCCTCTTCGTCCTGCGCGAGGAGTACAAGCTTGACGCCATCACGATCGGCCTCGCGCTGTCGTTCACCGGCGTCATTCAGATCTTCGGCTCGGCGTTCGCGCCGCGTCTGGCGCGAGGCCGGCCGCTCGGACTGACGATGCTCATCGTCGTGTCCATCGCCGCGCTCTCCAGTGGTGCCGCGGCCTTCGCGCGCAGCTGGCAGGGCGTCGTCGTCGCCGTGACCGGCCGCCAGCTCGCCTGGAGCGCGCACATCGTGTACGCGTTCATCCCCCGGCAGCGCGAAGTGCCCGCGGCCTTGCGGGGCCGCGTGAACGGCGCGTTCCGCACGCTCATCCTGATCAGCAACACGGCATCGCCCGCGTTCCTCTCCGCGATCGCCGCGGCCTATTCAACGTCGGCCGCGTTCGCCGCCGCGGGCGCGCTCGGGCTGCTGGCGGTGGCCGTGAGCTCGCTCGGCCCGCTGCGGAAGTACGACATCCGCGACGCTCCGGAAGAGGCAGCCGCGGTCGAGCCGGCCGCGGAATCCGACGCGACGCCTGCGGAGTGAGCGGCTAGGCTGACCGCATCCACCGACATTCCGAAGCGGAGGCCCCCGTGACCGGCACGCTCTGGCTCACCCTCGGCGAGGCGAGCCGCATCCTCGGCGTCGACCCCGACACCCTGCGGCGGTGGGCCGACAACGGGAAGGTCGACGTCCTGAAGACGCCCGGCGGTCACCGCCGCTTCCTGCGCGAATCGATCGAAGGGATGCTGCCCCGGCCGCGCCGGCGCCTCAGCGCGATCGGCGAGCCGCCGGATCGCATCGCGGCCGAGTTCCGCAAGCGCGTCCGCACCGATCTCGCCGAACAGGATTGGCCATCGCGCTTTGACGAGGCCTCATTGCGGTGGTTCCGCGAGCGGGGCGTCCGCATGAGCGACCTGCTCCTTGGCCATCTGGAGGCGCCCCGCCGGACGGCCGGACCGCTCGCGCAGGCGGTCAGGCTGGGTCGCGACTACGGCGTCGAGGCGAAGCGGCAGGCCCTGTCCCTCGGCGAGGCGACCCAGGCGTTCCTGTTCTTCCGGGCCAGGTTCCTCGCCGAGATCGCGAACGTGGCGCGACGCCGGGCGCTCGTGGCGGACCAGGCGACCGCCCTGTTCGACGAAGCCGACCGCGCGCTGGACGCCGTCATCCTCGCGCTCATCGACGGACACCGCGCATGACGGACCGGAAGTCCCTGGGCGAGCGCGCGGCCCGCGCGATCGAGGACCGCAAGGCCGACCTGATCACGCTATCCCTCGCATTGCACGGCGATCCAGAGATCGGCTATCAGGAGCATCGCTCCGCCGCGAAGCTGACCGACTTTCTCGAACACAGCGACTTTACGGTGCAGCGTCGCTACAAGGACGTCGAGACCGCCTACCGAGCGGACGCATCGGGATCGGGAAAGGGACCGACCGTCGCGATCCTGACCGAGTACGACGCGCTCCCGGACATTGGCCACGCCTGCGGCCACAACCTCATCGCGATGATGGGCACCGGCGCCGCCATCGGTGTGCGCGCGGTGCTCGATCAGCTGCCCGGCCGGCTCGCGGCCATCGGCACGCCCGCGGAAGAAGGCGGCGGCGGCAAGGTCGCGCTCGTACGGGCCGGCGGATTCGCCGACGTCGACGTCGCGATGATGTGCCACCCGTCGTCCCGGACGCTCGCCGGCCGGACGTCGCTTGCCTCGAACCGCGTGGACGTCGAGTTCTTTGGGAAGGCGGCCCACGCGGCGGCGCAGCCCGACCGCGGCATCAACGCTCTCGACGGCGTGATCCAGACGTTCAACAACGTGAACGCGATGCGCCAGCAGCTGCGTCCCGAGGCGCGGGTGCACGGCATCATCACGAACGGCGGCAGTGCGGCCAACATCATCCCCGAGTACGCCATGGCGAAGTTCAGCGTGCGCGCGCTCGATCGCCGTTACCAACAGGAGGTCCTCAAGCGCTTCATCGCGTGCGCCGAGGGTGCGGCGGCCGCGACGGGCACGAAGCTGAAGGTGACGGTCCACGAGAACTCCGGCTACCTGAACATGGTGCCCTCACAGCCGCTCGCGGAGCGGTGGGCAGCGCACATGCGGGCGATGGGCCAGGCGGTGCAGATGACGCTCGACGACGAGCGGATGGGCTCGACCGATATGGGCAACGTGAGCCAGATCCTGCCGGCGATCCACCCGTACATCGGCATCGCGCCCGAAGGCACGCCCGGACATTCGACGGCCTTCCGCGATGCTGCCGCGACGCCGGAGGCGCACGAGGGCGCGCTCCGCGCGGCGAAAGCGCTGGCGCAGGTCGCGATCGACGTGCTGACGGATCCGTCGCTGCTCGATCGGGCCCGCGCGGAGTTCGACGAGCGGCGCACCCAGGGCACGGTGAAGGGCAAGGCCTGAGTCTCCCCCGCGACGTCCGCATCCTCGTCGCTGTCCAGATCCTCTGGGGCCTTGGTTTCGGGCTCGTCGGGCCGATCCAGCCGCTCTTTCTGCAATCCCTTGGGGCGGACGCGTCGAACATCGGCCTCGTGTTCGGCATCGGCAACATCGCAGGTGGGCTGCTCGTGCTGCCCGCCGGATTCGCGGCGGACCGTCGGGGGCGTCGCCTGGTCATCGTCATCAGTGGGATCTCAGGAACGATCGGGGCGCTCTCGCTCGTGCTGCTCGACCGTTGGGAGGGCGCCATCGTGAGCTCGATCCTGTACTGGGCGGGCACCGCAGCGCTTCCAGCGATGAGCGCGCACGTCTCACAATCGGTGCCGCGCGCGCTCCTCGGCCGCGCGATGGGCATGGTCTACGGCGCGTTCTTCGTGGGCTTCATCCTGGCGTCCCCGCTGGCCGGCGCCCTCGCCGCGACGATCGGGATGCGCGCGACGATCCTCGTCGGCTCGGTCTTCTTCGCGCTCTCGTTCCTCGGATCGCTCGGGCTGACGCCGGGCCGGGTCGCCCGAACAGCCGCCACGGTCCGGTTCCCGCGCGCGTTCTGGGTGCTGCTCACGCTTGCGCCGGTCGGCGCGTTCGTCGCCGTGCTGCCGACGCCGCTCCTGCCGGTATACGTCCGCGATGTCGCGGGATCGCCACTGGAGCTCGTCGGCGTCTACATCGCGTGCGTGAGCCTGGGGTCCGCGCTCTTCTCGGCCGGGGGTGGCCGGCTGGCCGATCGCGTTGGCCCGGCGCCCGCGGTGCTCGCGAACGCTCTCGTCCTCACGGTCGGATGCGTCATCGCCGCGCTGCTGGCGTCGAGCGGGATCCTGGTCGCGATCGGCCTCGTTCTGACCGGGGCGAACGTCGCGTCGAACCCCGTGATGGCCGCGCTGCTCGAGCGGGTCGTCCCGCGAGCCCGGGCGTCCGTCGGCTACGCCGCGTTCCAGCTCGTGTACGCGGTGGGCTTCGGCATCGGCGGCATCGCCGCAGGTTCCCTATACGACGCGGACGCGCATCTGCCGCTCGTCGTCACGATCGCGCTCGCGTTGCCGGTCGCGGCGGTCTTCGCCCTGGTCATCACGCGGATCTCGCGCGCTCCGGCGACCGCGGCCGCGGGTTAGATCAGGCCGCAGCGATCCCGATGGCGGCGAGCAGTAGCCGGCGCTGCAGCTCGAGCGCGGCGGGGACGGTCGGGCCGAGCTTCGCGAACCAATCGCCATGCGTGCCCAGCTCGGCCGCCCACTCGGCCGGATCGACGCGCAGCGCCGCGGACAAGCGTTCGGGAGCGACATCGAGGTCGGTGAGGTCGAGGTCGCTCGGGCGCGGCGCCCAGCCGACCGGGGTCTCGATCGCGCCCGCACGTCCCGTGGAGCGGCCGATGATCCACTCGAGGAGCCGCATGTTCTCCCCGTAGCCGGGCCAGAGGTACGTGCCGGCGGCGTCCTTCCGGAACCAGTTCACCAGGAAGATCTTCGGAGGATCGGTGATGAGCGCCGACATCTCGAGCCAGTGCGCGAAGTAGGTACCCATGTCATATCCACAGAAGGCCAGCATCGCCATCGGATCGCGCCGGATCACCCCGACGGCCCCGGTCGTTGCCGCGGTCGTTTCGGCCCCTGCGGTCGCGCCCAGATACACGCCTTCCGTCCAATTGAATGACTG
Source organism: Candidatus Limnocylindria bacterium (assembly GCA_038207785.1). GTDB lineage: Bacteria > Chloroflexota > Limnocylindria > P2-11E > P2-11E > UBA4735. The sequence goes on from JBBQZK010000001.1 coordinate 77,337, forward strand.
CAGGACGAGGGGCACGGTCGTCGAACGGCGGCCACCGAACAGGATCGCCGAGATCGGCACACCCTTTGGATCCTCCGCGAAGCGGGACAGCGCCGGGTTGTTGGCCATCTGCGCGGTGAACCGACTGTTCGGATGCGCGGCGTACTCACGCGAGCCCTTGGTCCAGGGGCGCCCGCGCCAATCCGTGAGGCGCTCCGGCACCGCACCGTCCATGCCCTCCCACCACACGTCGTTGTCGGGCGTCAGCGCGACGTTCGTGAAGAAGGCATCGCGTTCGAGCGTGCGCATCGCGTTCGGGGCGGTGTGGTAGTTGGTGCCCGGCGCGACGCCAAAGAAGCCGAACTCGGGGTTCACCGCGTAGAGGCGGCCATCCTCGCCGACGCGCATCCACGCGATGTCGTCGCCGACAGTCCGGATCTTCCAGGCCTTCAACGCGGGGGGCGGGACGAGCATCGCGAGGTTCGTCTTCCCGGACGCGCTGGGGAACGCTCCGGCGATGAAGTGCGTCTCGCCTTCAGGACTCTCGGCTTCCAGCAGCATCATGTGCTCGGCCAGCCAGCCCTCGTTCCGCGCCTGATAGCTCGCGATCCGCAACGCGAGGCACTTCTTGCCGAGCAGCGCGTTACCGCCGTATCCGGAGCCCACGGACCAGATCGTGTCGTCCTGCGGGAAGTGACAGATGAACCGTCGCTCCGGATCGCAATCCGCGACGGAGTGCAACCCGCGATTGAAGTCGTCAGAGGTGCCGAGACGATCGAGCGCGACCTGGCCCATCCTGGCCATCATGCGCATGTTGAGCACGACGTAGATCGAGTCGGTCAGCTCGATGCCGACCTTCGCGAACGGCGAATCGTGCGCGCCCATGACGTAGGGCACGACGTACATCGTGCGACCGGTCATCGCGCCATCGAAGATGGCCCCGAGCTTCCGGTAGGCGTTGGCCGGCTCCATCCAGTTGTTCGTCGGCCCGGCCTCCGCCTTTGTCGGCGTGCAGACGAACGTGAGCTCTTCGGTGCGGGCGACGTCGTTGGGGTTCGAGCGGTGGAGGTAGGAGTTCGGTCGCAGCTGTTCGTTCAGCGGGATCATCACGCCGGTGGCGATCGCCTCCTCGAGGAGGGCCTTCGCCTCCTCCGCCGATCCGTCGCACCAGTAGATCTGGTCGGGCATGCACAGCTTGGCCATGTCGTTCACCCACGAGACGACGTGGCTATTCGAATACGCGCGATCCTTCACGGCGAGCACATCGATCTCCTTCGGCGACGAAGAACGCAAGAATATCGTCCGCGGCCTACGCGGTCTGCACGGCTCCGTCGCGCGCGTACGCCACCGCTTCGGCATCCGTCATCGCGAGGCCACGCTCCAGGGCAGCGCGATGGTCCGGGTCGATGTCGCCCGGGCCTGCCCGTTCCTCCGTCGTCTGGATCATGGTCGCCAGGCCCACGCCCGTCCGTGCAGCGACCGTGCTGGCGGCGCCGACGAGCGTCGCGTGGCGGTCGAGGTCGCCGCGCACCTTCGCGAGCTCCGCGAAGTTGCTCAACATGATGACGATGCCACTCGAGTCCCCGGCCTCCATGAACGACTGGAGTGCCTCGAGCCATCTCCGGCCCGCGCTATCAGTTTCGCCGAGCTTCAGCTCCGCGAGACCGAGCCCGTGAAGGTCCCAGGCCAGGTCAAATCGGTTCCCGAGCGCTTGATGCCCCGCCTGCGCCAGGTTGATATAGGTCTTCGCATCCACCAGCTCGGCTCGGGTGCGGCCGACGCCCTGCGCGTGCATGGTGCCGAGCGCCCACGCCGCTCGCGCGACGCCCGAGGGATCATCCAGCGCGCGGAAGGCGGCAAGGCTCTCTTGAAGCATCGCGTCCCCCTGCGGGTCATCACGGGTCACCATGCTTCGGATGAAGAACGTGAACGCGTAGTTGTAGGCAGCCTGCGCGCGATCGGCCAGGGTGCCGCTCGCAGTCGCAAGCTCGTACGCCTCGCGATACCGGCTGCGGGTCAGGTCCTCGTCGGCGCTCCAGTACGCGATCCCGCCGGCAGCTTCGAGCGCGCGAAGGCGCTGCCCGGGCGTAGCGCCCGCGAGGTCGAGCACGCGCGCGGCCCAGACGGCCGCCTCCCGGAGATACCCTCTGGCTTGCCAGAACCGCCACAACGCGGAGAGGAGCCGGGTCGCCTCTTCCGTGCGGCCCGCGACGATCGCGACGTCCAATGCCGCGCGCAGGTTGTCGTGTTCGAGCTCGACCGCGTCGAGCCGGCGCTTCTGGTCGGCACCTTGGAGCTCCGGCGCCGCCCGCTCCGCAAGCTCGAGATACGCGGCGCAGTGGCGTTGCCGCACGAGGTCCAGCTCACTGCCCGCCGCAAGCTTCTCCATCGCGTAGTCGCGGATCGTGACGAGCATCCGGAACCGCGGCTCGCCGTCGACGTCGCTCTGACGGAGCAGGCTCTGGTCGACGAGCTCGCTGAGCCCGTCAAGTGGCTCGCGGCCCACCTCGCTCGCGGGACCGCACACGGCCTCGAGCTGCTCGAGCATCGCTCCGTTCACGAAAGCGGCGCAGCGCGCGAAGAGCCGCTGCATGCCGGGATCGAGGAGGTCGTAGCTCCACGCGATCGCACCGCGGAGGGTGCGCTGGCGATCGGTCCGGTCGCGCGCCGTGCTCGCGAGCAGGTCCAGTCCCTGCTTGAGCCGGGGCAGCATCGCTTGCGGAGTCAGCAACTTGATGCGGGCCGCCGCGAGCTCGATCGCGAGCGGCAGGCCTTCGAGATGGAACACGATCTCGGCGACCGGGGCCGCGTTCAGAGCCGTGACCATGAAGTCCGGCTTCACCGCGCGCGCGCGATCGACGAACAGCCGGACGGCGTCCGACTGCGCCAGCACTTCCAGTGACGGGAGGCGCTCCGGATCCGGGAGCTCGAGTGGTGGCACGGGAAGCTCCTGCTCGCCGCCGACGCGGAGGGGGGCGCGGCTCGACGTGACGACCTTCACCAGTGGCGCCGCATCGAGCAGCGTCGTGACGGCCGGCGCGGCGGCCAGGATCTGCTCGAAGTTGTCGAGCACGAGCAGCATCCGCTTGTCGCGCAAATGCTCGGCGACGCGCGCCAGCGGCGACTCGTTGCCGCCCACCTGCACGCCGAGGGAATGCGCGATGGTCGATGGGACCAGGTCCGGGTCGCTGAGCGGCGCGAGCGGCACCCAGAAGGTGCCGTCCGGGAATTGCGGGCCCGCCTCCGCGGCGATCTGCAGCGACAGGCGCGTCTTGCCGGTCCCGCCTGGTCCGGTGAGCGTCAGCAGCCGCGTGCCGTCCAAGAGGCGCAGTCCGTCGCGGATCTCCGTCTCGCGGCCGATGAAGGTCGTCGCCTGGGTCGGCAGGTTGTTCGGGGTGCGATCCAGTGTGCGCAGCGCGGGAAAGTCGTTTGCGCAGCCATCGATCATGAGCTGGAACACGTGTTCCGGCCTGGTCAGGTCTTTGAGTCGATGCTCGCCGAGGTCGCGCAGCGCGACACCGCTCGGCAGATCCTGGCCTGCGAGCATCCGTGTCGCGGCCGAGGCGAGCACCTGCCCGCCGTGGGCGATGGCGGCGATCCGCGCCGCGCGGTGGACGTCGATGCCGACGTAATCCGCACCCGCGCGCTCGCTCGCGGGCGTGCCCTCTCCGGTGTGCATCCCCATCCGCACGCGGACCGTCGCGCCATGCGGGAACGTGGTCGCGGCGAGCGCCCGCTGCGCGGCGGCGGCGCCCGCGAGCGCGTCCTGCGCGGTCGCGAACACCATGAACAGCGCATCGCCCTCGATGCGGACCTCGCGACCTTTCGCGAACGCGTTCCGGAGCGCCTCCGTGTGGACCTCGAGCACCTCGTGAAACCGCTCGGTGCCGAGGGCGGCGAGCAGCTTCGTCGACCCCTCGATGTCGGTGAACAGGAAGGTGAGGGTGCCGCGCGGGAGCGGGTCGGTCGCCACTCGGTCAATTGTCCCCTCGCGACCGGCCGGTTGCCAGCCCGCCCGTCCGCCCGTTAGACCTGCGGCATGGCCACCACCAGAAGCGACCTGACCGAGACCCTGGCGGGGAACTCGCTGTTCGCCGACGTCGGCGCGGCGGAGCTGAACTCGATCGCCCACATCGTCGAGGAGCGCCGCTATGCGGAGGGCGAGCGGATCATCCGTCAAGGCATCTCTGGCTCGGCGTTCTACATCATCCTCGAAGGCGAGGCGGCGATCCGCGTCAGCGGCAAGGACTACGGCACGCTCGGACGAGGCGAGTTCTTTGGCGAGATCTCGGCGCTGCTCGGCGAGCCTCCGGTGGCGGATATCGTCGCGCTCCACATGCTTCGCTGCGCGATCATCCCGGCGCCGGCATTGGAGGCGTTCATGCTTGGCCACCCGACGGTGCTGTACCGGATGCTCAAGGCGGAGACCCGGAAGCTCCAGAAGGCGACCAGCTGGCGCACGTAGCCGCCGTGCATCCGCCTGGCGAGTACCCGGTCGTCGTCGTCGGTAGCGGACCGGGGGGGCTGCAGCTTTCGTATTCGCTCGGCCGCGCTGGCGTCCCGCACGCGGTCATCTCCGCGGACCCGTCGCCGGGCGGCATGTTCCGGAAGTGGCCGTTCTTCCAGCGCCTCCTCTCGTGGACGAAGCCGTATGCGCCCGAGGAACGAGGCACCCGCTACTACGAGCGCTACGACTGGAACTCGCTCATCGGCGAGGAGGACCGGTTGCGCGCGATCCAGCCCGGGCTGATGGACGGTTCGTCGTACTTTCCCGCGCGCGCCGAGATGGAGCAGAACCTCGCGACGTTCGCGCGCGACGGCGGGATCGCCGTGCGGTTCGGCTGCCGCTGGACCGGCACACGGCGCGACGATGACGCGTTCGTCCTCGAGACGACCGACGGCGAGTACCGCTGCCGCGTCCCGGTCTTCGCGTTCGGGATCTCGCAGCCCTGGAAGCCGGACATCCCCGGCATGGACGCGGTGCCGCACTACGCCGATACGCGCGCGCCGGAGACCTACGCCGGGAAGCGGATCCTCATCATCGGCAAGGAGGTCTCGGCCTTCGAGCTCGCCAACGGCTTCCTGCCGTGGGCCAAACAGATCATCCTCGCGTCGCCCCGACCGGTCACCCTCTCCGTGGTGTCGAGATCGCTCGTCGGTGTGCGCGCCAGATACGTGCAGCCGTATGAGGACCACGTCCTCGGTGGCGGCGTCGTGCTGGTGAACGCGTCGATCGACGGCGTGGACCGCACCCCACAGGGCTTCCGGGTCCGCACGTCGCGCAGCGACGGCGGGGGTCAGCTCGTCTTCGAGGTCGACGACGTCATCGCGACGACCGGGTTCACGCCGCCGCTCGGGGATCTGCCCGAGCTCGGCGTGCCGGTGAGCGGGCGCGAGCGGATCCCGTCGCAGACGCCCCTGTTCGAGAGCATCGGGGTCCCGAACATGTATTTCGCGGGCACCGCCACGCGCGGGGCCGCCGGCCTCAAGAAGCACGGGCTACCGAGCAGCTCGGGCGCTGTCCACGGCCATCGCTACAACGCGCGGATCCTCGCGCGGCATATCGCCCAGAAGTACTTCGGCATCGACCCGGCCCGGCCGCAGCTCAAGGCCGACGAAGTGCTCCCCTACCTGTTGCGCGAGGTGACGCGCGCGCCGGAGCTGTGGCACCAAAAGTCGTACCTCTCGCGCACGATCCTGGCCGACAGGACGCGCGGGATCATCGACGACGGCATCCTTCCGCTGCAGCTCTTCGTCGACAGCGACGGGCCCGACGGCGTCGCGGTCGCCGTCGAGGCGAACCATGCCGGCGACCTCTATCCGGCGATCTACGTCCGGAAGGACAACGCGATCAGCGAGCACCTGCTGCCGTCGAACCCGCTGTTGGACTTCGAGACCGGCGATCACCGAAAGCAGCTCGCCGGTGCGCTGGCGCCGCTCGGCCTCTAGGCGGCCGCGGGCTCCGGGACGTCACCCTGCGGCACCGCCGGGCGGTTCACTATGCCAACGGCATTCACCGCTGCTCCGATCCCGAGCAGCAAGGCGGAGATGAACATCGCAAGATGGAACGCGTCCGTCGAGGCCTCACGCTGGGCCAGCGCGGTGCTCGATCCCGGGACCACGTTCAGCGGCGCGTACGTCTTGCGGACCTCGGCGTCGTTCGGGTCGAGCTGCGGCGCGCGATCGTGCAGCCCGGAATAGAAGCTCGTGGTGATCGCGATGAAGATGACGGCGCCGGCAAGCTGCGGCCCGACGCGTGAGATGGCGTTGTTGATGGCCGACGCCACACCCGAGTTCCGGGGTGGCACGCTCGTCATGAGCGCGGTCGTCAGCGGCGCGACCATCATCGACACGCCGAGCCCGAACAGCAGCGTGGCGGGCAGGAAGTCGACGAACCAGCTCGCCGGCGGCAGGTAGCTGCCCGGGTCGCCGAAGGTGAACAGCCACGGGCTGGTGGTCGCCGGAACGCGCAGGTACCAAAGCGTGCCGAGGCACATCAGCGCAGGTCCGACCGTCATGAAGATCCGGGGGCCGTACCGGCCGGAGAGCGCGCCGAACCGCGAGCTGAAGAACACCAGGAACAGCCCTGTCGGGATGAACCCGAGACCGGCCGCCGCCGCCGTGAAGCCGACGGTGCCCTGGACGAACAGCGTGGTGAAATAGCCGAGCACGTACAGGGCGCCGTAGATCAGGAACGTCGAGATGTTCGTGATCGTGAAGTTGCGGGACCGGAACAGCTCCGGGGGGATCAGCGGATCCGCGCGTCGCGTCATGAGGAACGGCAGCGCGATCGTGGCGAGGGCGCCGACGGCGAGCATGGCGAACCCTGCGGGATCCTTCCACTCGCGCTGCTGGCCATAGATCGTGCCGAACGACAGTCCGCCCACGGCGAGCGCGACGACGAAGGCCCCCAGCCAGTCGAACCGGCTCGTCGCTCCTTCGGCCCGGCTCTCCTGCACGAAGGCGACGGTCGCCCACAGCGCGACGATCAGGAGGGGCACGTTGATGAGGAAGGCCGCGCGCCACGAGATCGAGTCCACGAGGATCCCGCCGACGAATGGTCCGAGGATCGTCGTCCCCGCCGAGGCCGCGGCCCACAGTCCGAAGGCGCGGCCCTGGGCCTCGCCGCTGAACGTGACGGTAATGAGCGCGAGGGAGCCGGGCACCAGCAGCGCACCGGCGACGCCCTGCAGGACCCGGAACAACACGAGCAGCTCGAGATTCGGGGCCAGCCCGCAGAGCAGGCTGGTGATGAGGAACCCACCAAGCCCCATGACGAACATTCGCTTGCGGCCGTAGAAGTCGTTCAGCGCGCCGGCCAGGATGAGCAGGGCGGACACCGTCAGCAGGTAGCCGTTGTAGACGTACGACTGCCCCTCCAGCACGCCGAACAACGTGCTCGGCAGCTCGCGCCCGATCTTCGGGAGCGCGACGTTGACCACCGTCGAGTCAAGGAACACGATCCCCGATCCGAGGATCGCGGCGATGAGCGTCCACCGCTGGCCCCGCGTCATCCGTTTTTCAAGACGGCGCGCACCACTGGAGCTCGTGGGCGGACGCACCGGGATAAGTCAGCTCCCCCACCTCGATCGCGACCGCAACGCGATTCGCCGGCGGGGCGAGCGGGCAGACCCACTGCGGGTCGTAGTGACAGCTCGGGTGGTACGCGAAGTTGAAGTCCAAGAGCAACGTGGCCGGAGCGCCTGGGAGCGACCCAAGATCCGCGCCTTTCGCCGTGTCCAGCAGGTAGCGGCCGCCGCCGTACGTCGTCCGGCCGGAGGTCAGGTCCCGGAACGGCACGAACACGCCGCCACCGTACGCCTCGAGCCAGAAGACCTCGAGCGAGCCGATGGGCAGATCGACCGCGCCGAACCGGACGAACGGGATGACATCGCCGGTGCTCGTCCCCACGTCGTGGCGCTCGTGGGGCAGCGGACGCACGGTCGCGCTGAACGCGAAGGCCGCGTCGTACCCGTTGTAGGCGAGCCCGGTGAACTTCGCGCGTTCGTGCGCCGGAAGCGCGGACTGCGGGTGCGCGCCGAACAGCGCATCGCGCCCGGAGCGCCAGTGCCCGTGCGCGGCGACCGGATCGGTGGGCAGCAGCGCGCGGACCTCCGCATAGAGCGTGTGCATGCGGCGGCGGTAGTCGAGGAGCTCCACGTACGCCTCCGCGGCGGTCACCGGAGCTTCAGTGCAGCCGCGCCGAACAGGCCGCTCAGAACGCGGGCGGTCGTCGGGAAGGCGTGCATCGTCTGGGCGAGGGTGTCGATCGACGTGCCGAGCTTGATGGCGAGGACCGCCGCATGGATCGCTTCACCGGCGCCTTCGCCGGCGATGAACGCGCCGAGCAGCACCTTGCGCGTGCGATCGACCACGATCGCCAGATGCCCGATGTCGGCCTCGACGAGGTAGCCCTTCGTGCTCTTCGGGAAGCCGGTCGCCTCTTCGAACGCGTCGAGCCCGCGTTCCTGCGCCTGATCCAGGCGGAGGCCAACGGCCGCAGCCTCTGGGTCGGTGTACACGACGCGCGGCGTGGCGCTGAAGTCGACCCGCACGTCGTCGCCGAGCGCGATCCGCGCGGCCATCTCGCCTTCGTAGTGACCGAGATGGGTGGAGAGCTCGTGGCCGATCGGGTCGCCGATGGCGTAGACGTGATCGGCGACCCGCAGCCGATCATCGACCGTGATCGTGTCGCCACCGTCGTAGGTGACGCCGATCGTGTCGAGCCCGAGCGCGCCGAGGGCCTTCGCGGAGGTCCGGCCCACCGAAAGCTGGATGATCTCGCCCGAGACCGTCGTGCCGTCGGACAGCTCGACGAGATGCTCCGCGCCCAGGCCCGCCTTCGGCCGCACGCGCACCGCCCGGGCCGTATCCCGCACATCGACGCCGCTCCGGCGCAGCACGTCGGACAGGAACTCGGAGCTCTTCGGGTGGTCCGTGGGGTTCATCCGCCCGACGATCGTCGTGCGGACGCCATAGCGCGCGAGGTACTGCGCGATCTCGATGCCGGATGGACCGGCGCCGAGGATGACGATGCTCTGTGGGAGCTCCCGGAGGCTCGTCGCCTCGACGTTCGTCCAGTAGCCCGCGGCCTCGAGGCCATCGAGCTTGGGGACCTTGCCGACCGAGCCGACGGCGATGATCACGTCCTTCGCGCGGAGGTCGTGCGTCACGTTCTCGTGCGTGACCCTGACCGTGCCCGGTCCGGCGAGCGTCCCGGTCCCGCGGAACACGGCTGCGCCGGCCTTCTCGAGCGCGTGCACGTGGCTGCCGTCATTTGGCTGCTCGGTCTTGATCCGGTTGACCATGTAGTCGCGGCGGTCGGAGGCCTTCTGCCATGGGTAGTCGCCGCCGTGGGCCGTGACCGCCGCGGCATGCAGCAGGGTCTTCGATGGCATGCAGGCCCAGTACGGGCACGAGCCGCCAAAGAGATCGCGGTCCACGATCGCGACCGTCGCCCCTCGAGATCGCGCGTAATGCGTGGCGGCCTCGCCGGCCGCGCCGGCGCCGATCACGACGAAGTCATAGAGCGTCTCGGTCACAGCGCGCGGTACCAGAGCTCGGCGCCGCGCTTCGCCACGAAGACGTCAAGCCGGGAACCGCTCCAGACGCAGCTCACCGCGTCTCCTGCCGGCGCATCAGCGACGACCTCCCAGTCCACCCATCGCGTCGCATCCCACCACCGATGATGGAGGCGCCCGTCGGTGCCGAACGCGAAGACGTCGATGCGGTCGGCACCGCGTGCGGCCGCCGCCGGCTGGCCGGTGAACCCGGCGCCCAGCGACTTCCAGTCATGCCACCGTGCCCCGTCCCAGTACCGGTCGCGCAGCTCTCCGTCGTCGTGGATGGCGAAGAGCTCGCACTCTCCGCCATCGCCCCACGACGCGACGGCCGGGCTCGACACGAGCCTGCCGCCGAGCGAGATCCAGCCGCCTATTTGATCAGGCCCTGCTTCTTGAGCCAGTCCTTCGCGACATCCTTCGGGTCCTTCTTGTCGACCGCGACGAGCTTGTTCATGCCGTTGAGCTCGTCCTGCGAGAGCTTGGCGCTGATGCTGTTCAGCACCTTCCTGATGGTCCCGTCGTCCTTCGTGAGCAGGTCGTCGCGCACCACGGGCGCGATGTTGTCCGAGAGCTGCAGGTGCTTGTCGTCGTCAAGGAGAACGAAGCCCTTCGCGACGATCGTCGGATCGCTCGTGAAGAGGAGCGCGACGTCGATCTGCTTTCCGTCGAGCGCCGCGACGGTCAGCGGACCCCCGGCGTCGAGCGGCTTGAAGTCCTTGAACTTGATCCCGTAGGTCTGCTCGAGGCCCGGCTTGCAGAACGGCCGCTGCGGACTCGGGCACTCCGGCGGCCCGCCGAGCACGAGCTGGCCCTGCGCACTGCCTGATGCGATGTCCGAGAGCTTCTTCAGGTTGTACTTGGTCGCGGTGTCCTTCGTGACCACGAATCCGTTCTGGTCGGTCGCGGCCGCGGCGTCGAGGACCGTGAGCTTCTTCGTCGAGAGCACGGTCTGGAGGGTCTTGGCGGTCTCCTTCGGATCGGTCGAGGCCTTTGCGTTCTTGTCCACGAAGGAAAGGAGCGTCGCCAGGTATTCGGCGTCGATGTCGATCTGCCCGGACTCGAGGGCCGGCTGGACGATCTCACGGTTGCCGAGGTTGAACTTGCGCTCGACGGTGTACCCGCTGTTCTCGAGGGCCTGGGCATACAGCTCCGCGAGGATCCCCTGCTCGAAGAAGTTGGTCGAGCCGATCTTCACGGTGGGTTTCGGCCCGCCGGTGCCGGCGGCGCCGCCGGTGCTCGCCCCGCCGCAGGCGCTCGCGACGAACACAGCGACCAAGAGGGCGATCGCGACACGGAATGATGCGCGCATGAGGGACTCCTTCCGGGCCGCAGCGCTGAGTCTCTCGGCCCACGTGGACAGTACCCCGCCTTGGTGGGGCTTGCCCTACAACGTACCCGGCGCCGCACGTAATCCCGGAGAGGTCGCGCGGCGCTCGAATGTGCCAAATGCCACTTCCGCGGTGATGGCCAGGGCCGCGACAAGGAGCGCGCCGGCGAACAAGCGGTCGTACTCCCGCAGGGCGAGCCCGTCGACGATGTAGCGGCCAAGCCCGCCACCCGCCACGAGAGCGCCGAGGGTCGCGGTCGCCACGACGTTCACGGCTGCCGTGCGCATCCCCGCGAGCACGAGCGGGAGGGCGAGGGGGATCTCGATCCTGCGCAGGATGCCGACCTCGCCCATGCCCATGCCGCGCGCCGACTCGATGACGTCCCGGTCGACGGCGCTCGTGCCGGCATAGGCGTTCGTCAGCATCGGGGGGATCGCCAGCGGGATGAGCGAGAAGAGGGTCGGCCAGAACCCCAGGCCGAGGCCAAGCGCGAACGCGACCGGGAGGGCGAAGGCGAGGAGGGCCAGCGAGGGCAGCGCCCGGCCGACGTTCGCCACGCTGACCGCGACGAAGCCGAAGCGGCCGGTGTGTCCGAGGTACAGGCCGATCGGCAGCGCCACGAGGGCGCCAAGGAGCACCGCGAGGATCGAGAGCTCGAGGTGCTCGAGGACGCGGGTCTGGATGGCGTCGCTGCCCCGGTAGTGGGCCGCGTCGGTGAACCAGCGCAGCGTGTCGAAGAGCAGGCTCAGAGCAGATGCGTCCACGGTGTCAGGCGCCGCTGGGCCAACACGAGGAGCGCGTCCGCTGCGATGGCCAGCAGGACCGAGCAGACGGCGCCGACGATGAGCTCGGTCGAGAAGAATCGCTGGATGCCGATGAGGATGAAGAACCCAAAGCCGCCCTGCCCGATGAGCGCGGTCACGGTGACGAGGCCGATCGTGCTGATCGTCGCGATCCGCACACCCGCGATGATCACGCCGAGCGCGAGCGGCACCTCTACGCGCCAGAGGCGCTCGCGCGCGGTGTAGCCCATGCCGGTCGCGGCTTCGATGACATCGGCGGGCACGTCGCGAATGCCACGCACGATGTTCCTGATGAGGATGAGGAGCGTGTAGCTGACAAGGCCGATCTCGGCCGTGAGGATCGACAGTCCCGTGTACGGGATGAGCAGCGCGAACAGCGCGAGGCTCGGGATCGTGTAGAGCGTGCCCGTGACCGCCGTCACCGGGCCTTCGAGCCGCGGCCGACGGATAACAAGGAGCGCGAGGCCGAACGCGACGACGAAGCCCACGCCCACGGCGATGACCGTGAGCTCGACGTGCTCGAGGAGTCGTTGGCCGATCTCGTCGGCGTGGCCCGCGATCCAGTCCCAGCGGATGAGCGGCTCGCCTTCCGTCACGCGGCGGTCCGGAGCATCCGGCCGATGGTCGCGAGGGTCAGGACGCCGAGATAGCGATCGCCGTCGACGACGACGGCGGTCTGCGAGTCGCGCTCGAGCATCCGGGCCAACGCATCGCGCAGGGTCGTCGAGGGCGCGACGACCGGAGCCTTCGGCGATGCGGAGGCCCGATCGACACCGGCGTCGACATCCGCACCACCGACGGTGAGGAGCCCGAGCAGCTTCAGGCCGCGATCGGAACCCACGAACTGAGCGACGAAGTCGTTCACTGGGTGCGCGAGCAGCTCGCCAGGCGGGGCGTACTGCACGAGCGTGCCCGCACGCATCACCGCCACCCGGTCGCCGAGCCTGATGGCCTCGTCGATGTCGTGGGTCACGAACAGGATGGTGGTGCCGAGCTCGCGCTGGATGCGCAGGAGCTCGCTCTGCAGGCGCTCGCGGACGATCGGGTCCACCGCGCCGAACGGCTCGTCCATGAGCATCACCGGCGGCTCGGCCGCGAGCGCGCGTGCGACCCCCGCGCGCTGCCGCTCGCCCCCCGAAAGCTGCGCCGGGTAGCGCCCGGCGTAGCGGCTCGGCTCCAGGCCGACCAGGGCGAGCAGCTCGGTGACCCGCGCGGCCGTGCGCCCGGCCTCCCAGCCGAGCAGGCGGGGGACGGTCCCGACGTTCTCAGCGACGGTCTGGTGCGGGAACAGCCCGACCTGCTGGATGACGTAGCCGATGCGCCGGCGGAGCTGCACCGGGTCTTCCCGGAGGACGTCCTGGCCGTCGATGAGGATCGCTCCCGACGTCGGCTCGATGAGCCGGTTCACCATCTTCAGCGACGTCGTCTTGCCCGAGCCGCTCGGCCCGACGAGCACGCAGATCTTGCCCGCGGGGACCGTGAACGAGAGGCTGTCGACCGCGACCTGATCGGCGTAGCGCTTGGTGACGTCGCGGAACTCGACGGTCGCGCCGCGTTCTGCTGGCATTCGCGGAGGGTAGCGGCTCAGGGATCCGACCCGGCCCGGACGCGCTACCTGCCATCAGGAGGGACTCGCCATGTGGCGCCGCCTGTCCGCGCTCGTCGCCGCGTCGATCTTCACCGCCCTGAGCTGCGTTTCGCCGGCCGGCAACGCGCCCGCCGCCGCGAGCCCGACCGCGACGCAAGGCCCGGCGGCCGGTTCCCAGCCGTGCGCGTCGGGCGGACTGGTGGCGAGCACGGTCGAGCCGCCGACCGCGACCGCGACCCCCGCGGCGACGGCCGCCGCGACGACCGCTCCGGCCGCCACGCCCGCGTCGCCGACGCCGACCCCGCGACCCGCGCCGACGACCGACCGGGTCGGTTTCCCCGAGGGTTACCAGACCGCGTTCAAGTTCCTCTACGTGTACGACCGGCTGGACGCGAAGTCCATCAGCTACGTCTGCGGCAACGAACCGGCCGCATCAGCCCGCCAGGGTCAGCCCTTTCCGTTCGGCAGCGTCGTCGTCTTCGAATCGTGGCGCCCGAAGGAGGATGCCGCGGGGAACACGATCAGGGACGCGAACGGACACCTCATCCGGGCAACGCTCAACGCGATCTTCGTGATGCGGAAGGAGGCCGGCTTCGGCGAGGCGTACCAGCAGTTCCGCACCGGCGAATGGGAGTACGTGGCCTACCGGCCGGACAAGACCTTCCAGACGCCGCCGCAGCTGACCGCGACCTGCTCGGCATGCCATCAGGCGTCGAACAAGGACCGCGATTGGACGATGCGCGCCTGGACGCTTCCGTTCACTCCAACGCGCTACGCCGCCGCGCCGCTCCCGGGCCAGAACGAGATCAGCCTCAATCGGATGGCGTTCTTCCCGAACGCGGTGACCGTCGCCGTCGGCACCACGGTCAAGTGGATCAACAGCCAGGTGGACCAGCTCGACCACAACGTCGCGGCGCCCGACGGCTCGTTCACCTCGGGCGTGCTGAAGCCCGGTGCCTCATTCTCGTTCACCTTCGCGAAGGCTGGGACCTACCAATACGTGTGCTCGATCCATCCCGACCAGATGCGCGCCCGGATCGAGGTCAAGTAGCGACTGCGCGGCGCGATCGCCTCCGTGAGCTCGCCGGTACCACCGCCGCCGCGGTCGCCGCCCTCCGGAACGGCTAACGCGGCGCGGTGAGGATCGTTGATCCGCCGGCGTCCGTTGCCGCCGGTGCCTCGAGCACGACGCGAGCCCGCTGGTAGGCGATCCCCACGGCGTCGGCGCGGTACACGAAGTACCCGAAGCCCGCGTCATTCGGAGTCAGCGTCCCGATGCGCCGGCCGTCGAGATACAGGTGGTACTCGCGACCGGCCGGTGCCTGGGGAAGCCGTCCGGCCATCGCGACGACGTAGGGCATGTCGGGCCGGACGAAGATCTTCCCGTAGGGCGCCGTCGGCGAATCGTCCGTCGTCGATCGGAGGATCGTCTTGGCGACGTTCCGCGCGTCAACGACGTCGAAGACGACCTCGTCCTTCGCCGCGGCCGCCTCGAACTGCGCGCGCAGGCTCCGCTCCTGAGCCAGCGCCGCGTTCTGCGACAGTCCCCACGCGAGCGACGCGCCGAGGAGGAGCAGCGCCAGGGCAGCGAAGATGAGCGTGGACCGGGGAGCCCAGACCCGAGCCCGCGACCGGCCACGGCGCGATACCTCGCGGAGCAGCCGCTCCCGCAGCGCGGGGTCCGGCCGGGCCACGCGCGCTTCGAGGGCCGCGCCGAGGGCCTCGCTCGCCTCGTTCAGCTCGTGATCCATCGTTCCGTCCTAGCCCGCGCTCGCCCGCGTGGATCCACGTTCAGCCAGGGCGCCTCGCAGCTTCGCGAGGCCGAGGCGCGTGCGCTTCTTCACGGTGCCGAGCGGGATGGAGGTCGCGGCCGCGATCTCGGACTGCGAGAGACCACCGAAGTACGCGAGGACGATGACCCGCCGCTGGTCAGGCGGAAGGTCGCGCACCGCTGCCGCGAGCGTAGCGTCGCGCTCGGCGATCCAAGCGCGCGACTCCACGGACGGAGCGGGATCGACGGTGTGCGCGAGAAGCTCATCGATCTCCTCCGCCGCGGTGAACCGCCGCTCCCGGCCGCGCCGGCGCGCCCGCCGAAGGATCTCGTGCCGGGCGATCGCGCCGAACCACGCGCCGAAGCGCCCGCGCGCCGGATCGAACTGGCCGGCCTTGTCCCACAGCTGGACGAAGACCTCTTGGATGACATCGTCGGCCTCCGGGACGCCGAGGAGATGGGCCGCCCAGGCGTAGGTCCGCCCCGCGTACCGGTCGTAGAGCGTGCCGAACGCCGCGAGGTCGCCATCGGCGACGCGCGTCGCGAGCGCCTCGTCGGACGGCTCGATGGTCTGGAGCACGCAGCGATGGTAGTCATCGGGCTCGCGATCGGACCCCTACGAGGGACGGGCTACGCCCTCCTCGCGATCAGCGACGACCGTCTCGCCGACCGTCACGGCCGGTTCCCCTACTCGCTGACCTGGGCAGCCGCCACATCCGCGGCCTCGGCGTGCTCGACGTGCGCGTACCGCGGGGCACCGGGGTCCTGGGGCTCGCCGCATCAGGCGAGAATGCGCTCCCGCCGCGCCGTCACCCGTCCGGTGTTGAAGCCGAGCCAGTGCATCCGACCAAGGTGCCGGGCGTGCTCCACCTTCATACAGCGGTCCATCACGACGTCGAGCCCGGCGGCGGCGGCGATCTTCGCGCCTTCCGGGCTGATGACGCCGAACTGCAGCCAGAGGGTCTTCGCCCCGATCGCCACAGCATCGCGGGCGATGTCGGGGACCGCGTCGGGCTTCCGGAAGACGTCGACGACATCGACCGGGAACGGAATGTCCTTCAGCGACGGGTAGCTCTTCTCGCCGAGGATCTCGGTCTCGCGCGGGTTCACCGGAACGATCGTGTAGCCGTGCCGCTTCAGGTAGAAGCCAATGAAGTTGCTCGGCCGGAGCGGGTCCTTCGACAGGCCCACGATCGCGACCGTCCGCGCTCCGACCAACGTCGCGTGGATCGTCTTGCTGTCCTCGTGGGCGCTCACGCGCGGGCCGCCGCGGCCAGGCCGCCCTGCAGGTCGCGGGTGAGGTCGGCGAGGGTCTCGAGCCCGACCGACAGCCGGATGGTGCCCGGGCCGACGCCGGCGGCCGCGAGCTCGGCGTCGCTCAGCTGGCGGTGGGTCGTGCTCGCCGGGTGGATGACCAGGCTCTTCGCGTCGCCGACGTTGGCGAGGTGGCTCCAGAGCTCGA
Source organism: Candidatus Limnocylindria bacterium (assembly GCA_038207785.1). Lineage (GTDB taxonomy): Bacteria > Chloroflexota > Limnocylindria > P2-11E > P2-11E > UBA4735. The sequence goes on from JBBQZK010000001.1 coordinate 93,831, forward strand.
GCCCGCCGATGAACCGCTGGCCCGCCTCGCGCCCGCCCTTCAGGTCGAACACGAAGACCGCGCCCGCGCCCCGCGGGAGGTAACGCTTCACCAGCGCGCGGTACGGGCTCGCCTCGAGCCCGGGATAGCGCACGCCCGCGACGGCCGGGTGGCCCTCAAGGAACCGCGCGACGCCGGCCGCGTTCTCGACGTGGCGGGCCATCCGCAGCGGCAGCGTCTCGAGGCCGAGGAGGAACAGGAACGAGTTGAACGGCGAGAGCGCCGACCCGAGGTCGCGCAGCGACTCGGCGCGCAGCTTCATGAGGTATCCGTACATCCCGAACGTCTCGTGGAACGCGAGCCCGTGGTACGCCGGCGACGGATCGGCCACCACCGGGAAGCGGCCGTTGGACCAGTCGAAGGTGCCGGCCTCGACGACGATGCCGCCGATGCTCGTCCCGTGCCCGCCGATGAACTTCGTGGCCGAGTGCACGACGATGTCGGCGCCGTGCTCGATGGGCCGGCACAGGTACGGGGTCGCGAATGTGGAGTCGACCATGAGCGGGGCGCCGATGCCATGCGCGATCTCCGCGACCGCGGCGATGTCGAGCACGTTCCCGCCGGGGTTCCCGATCGTCTCGCCGTACAGCAGCTTCGTGTTCGGCGTGAGGGCCGAACGCCATGCCTGCAGGTCGTCCGGGTCGACGAACGTGACGGTGATCGAGAGCTTGCGCGCGAGGTGCTTGAGCTGCGTCACCGTGCCGCCGTACAGGGCCGCGGACGCGACGATGTGATCGCCCGGCGTGAGCATCGTGAACAGGGCGGCGGCCTGCGCGGCGAGTCCGCTCGCGAACGCGACGGCCCCGGCCCCGCCCTCGAGGCTCGCGACGCGCTCCTCGAAGACCGCGGTCGTCGGGTTCATGATCCGCGAGTAGGTATTCCCGTATTCCTGGAGGTTGAAGTACGCGGCCGCCGATTCGGGATCCTCGAACACGTACGAGGTCGTCTGGAAGATCGGCGTGGCCCGTGCGCCGGTGTAGGGATCGGGCCGCTGGCCGGCGTGGATCGCCCGGGTGTCGAACCCGAAGTCGCGCGTCCCCTGCTCGCCGGCGGATTCCTGCGTCATGCGAGCTTCTCCCCCACCTGGCGTGCGTCAGCCCGCGCCGGGCCTCCCAGATTTGCCACCGTGCCCAGGCTATCCAGGTCATTCAGGAACGCGCGGATCTCGCGGGTCATGGCCTCCTCCTCGAGGAGGAACGAATCGTGGCCGTACGCCGCCTCGATGATGGCATGCCGGACCGTCGCGCCATTCGCGCGGAGCGCCGCGGCGATCTCCTCGGAGTCGCGCGGCGGGTAGAGCCAGTCGGATGAGAACGACAGCAGCAGCGTGGCCGCGCGGACCCGGGCCAGGGCACGCTCCAGCGAGCCGCCGCCGTAGCTGCGGGCGAGATCGAAGTATGTGAGTGCGCGCGAGATGTAGAGGTAGGCATTCGCGTCGAACCGCGCGGCGAACGCCTCGGCCTGGTACTTCAGATACGACTCGACCGCGAAGTCCGGCGTCGCGAGCTCGTAGAGCGGATCGTCCCCGCCGCGCTGGAACCGCCGACCGAACTTCTCGCGGACCGCTTGCGCCGACAGATAGGTGATGTGGCCGACCATCCGCGCGACCTTGATGCCGGCGTCGGGGGCCCGCCCGGTGCCGTAGTACGCGCCGCCCTGCCAGTCCGGATCGCTGGTGATCGCATTGCGCGCGATAGCGTTCCAGGCGACGCCCTGCGTGCCGAGTCGCGCAGTGCTCGCGATCGGCACGATGGACCGGACGGCGCCGGGGTAGGCCACGGCCCACTCGAGGGCTTGCATCCCGCCGAGCGAGCCGCCGCTGATCGCGACCAGCCGGTCGATCCCGAGGGCGCGGAGGAAGGCCTCCTCGGCCCTGACCATGTCCCCGACCGTGAGCACCGGGAACGCCGCGCCGTACGGCCGTCCGGTGGCGGGATCGATGGACGCCGGCCCGGTCGAGCCGCGGCACGATCCGATGAGGTTGCTGCAGACGATGAAGTAGCGGTCCGTGTCGAACGCCTTGCCCGGCCCGATCATCCCGTCCCACCAGCCCAGGCCGCGCTTCCCGCGGTCGGCCGCGCCAACCCCGTCGACGGTGGTGGGCGCCTCGGGGTCGTCGCTCCAGCCGGCGGCGTGGGCGTCGGCCGAGAGGGCGTGGCAGACGAGGATGACGTTGTCCTTCGCCGGCGCGAGCATGCCGTAGGTCTCGTATGCGATCCGGACCGGGGCCAGGCTCTTCCCCGAGTCCAGCCGGAGCGGCTCCGCGAGGTCGAGATGCTCGGTCCGGATCGTGCCGACCGAGCCGCGCCGGTCAGCCGGCACGGTGTGCGCTCCGCTCGAGATGCAGCGTTTCCAGCAGGGCGACCCGCGGGCCGAGCAGCGTCGGGTCACGGCGATCAGGGGTCACGAGCACCATCGAACGGTAGCGGACCCCCGCGGCGATGAGTGATCCTGGACGTGCGCACGGCCGCCCTCGCGAGAGCGTTCGCGCCGATAAACTCGGTCGATGCCCGTCCGCGTGATCCTGTTCGACCTCGATAACACCCTGCTGCTCGAGGACGAAGCGACCGATCTCGCGCTGGGACGGACCAGCGACATCGCCGCGGAGCGGACGGGCGCCGATGCCGGCGTGATCCGCGCTGCGGCGGCGGAGGCGGCGGAGCAGCTGTTCCGCGCCGGGCCGGCGTTCGGCTACGCCGATGCGATGGGCATCTGGTGGGGCGAAGCGCTCTGGGGCGCGTTCGCCGGTGACGCTGCCGGCCTGCGGAGCCTGCGGGCGTTCGTGCCGCGGTTCAGGCGCGACGTGTGGGGCCACGCGCTCGCCGCCGCCGCGGTGCGCGACGCGGCGCTCGTGGACGAGCTCGTCGGTGCGTTCGGGGCGGCGCGGCGGGCCATCGTGCTCGTGGACCCGCGGGCCGAAGACACGCTCGATGATCTCGCGCGCGACCACCGTCTCGGGCTGATCACCAACGGTGCCGGGGACGTCCAGCGCGAGAAGCTCGCGGCGACGGCGCTCGCCCCGCGGTTCGACGCGATCGTCGTCTCCGCCGAGCTTGGCTTCGGCAAGCCCGACAGGCGCATCTTCGAGGCGGCGCTCGCGGCGCTCGGCGTCCCGGCCGGCGATGCGGTCATGGTCGGAGATAGCCTCGACCGCGACATCGCCGGCGCGCATCGCGCCGGCGTGCGGAGCGTGTGGCTGGACCGCTCGGGCGGCGGCGGATCGGCGATCCCGGACGCGACGATCGGCGAGCTCGACGACCTTCGCGGCGCCCTGCTCGAGCTCGACCGCGCCGCGCTGCGCCGACCGGCATGAACCTCGCTCTGCCGCGCGGCTTCCGCGACATTCTGCCGACGGAAGCGCGCGAGCTGCACGCGATCGAACGCACGCTGATGGGAACGTTCGCGCAGTACGGCTACGTGCCGCTCGAGCCGCCGACGGTGGAATTCGCTCAGAGCGCCGTGACCGTGGACGAGCGCCGGACGCTGCGGTTCCTCGATCGCGACGGGCAGCTCGTGGCGCTCCGTCCCGACGTGACGACTGCCGTCGCGCGCGTCGTCGCCCAGCGGTACCGGGACGCCGACGCCGCGCTCCGGCTCGCTTACTTCGCGCCCATCTTCCGCGAAGAGACGTCGATGCGCGGATCCGAGCGCGAATATGACCAGGCCGGAGTCGAGCTGATCGGGGATCCGAGCCTGCGCGCGGACGCGGAGGTGATCGCGCTCCTGGCGGACGCGCTCGCGCGCTGCGGCCTCCTCAATGTGGAGATCGACATCGCGCACGTCGGCTTCGTCGAGGGTTTCATCGCTGAGCTGCCGGAGACGGCCCGCGAGGGGGTGAGCGCCGCGGCCCGGTCCGGTGATCTCGTCGGCACGGTGGCGCTCGCGCGCGCGGCCGGGATGACCGCACCGCGCACGACCGCGCTCGAACGCGGCCTCCGCCACCGGTCTGCGGATCTCGCGGCGGCGCGAGCGGACGCTCCGCCGGCGTCGCAACGGGCCCTCGACCGGCTCGAGTCGCTCGAGCCGCTTCTCGAAGCCGCGGGCGTAGGGGCCGCGGTCCAGTTCGATCTCGGATTCGTGCCCGCGCTCCCGTATTACACGGGCGTCGTCTTCCAGGTCACCGTGCCGGACCTCGGATTCCCGATCGCGGCCGGTGGCCGGTACGACGGCCTGCTCGCGCGATTCGGCGCGGACCGCGCGGCCACGGGCTTCGGCATCGCCGTTCCGCACCTCCACCAGGCCCTGGTCGCCGTCGGCTGGAACGCCGAGGCCGGCGTGCCGCTCCTCGTGCTGGCGCCGGGCGGCGACGACGGCACCACCCTCCGCGTGGCCGCGGCCCTGCGTGGGGCGGGGATCGGCGTGGCGATCGGCGACGTCGCCGAACGCGCGGGGCAGGACGTGCGCCGCGCTCGCGTGATCGACGACGGCCACGTCGAATACGACGGCGTGGTCCGGGCCCTCGAGGCCGTGATCGCGACACTGGCCGGTCGGGCGCCGCAATGAGGCCGCTGCGGATCGCCCTTGCCCAGGGCGCGCTATTCGCCGATTCACGCACCGCCCTCGCCGCCGCGGGGCTCCCGACGGACGCGCTCGCGGACGGTGGCCGCCGCCTCGTGGTGCCCGCCGGGGATGTCGAGTACGTGCTCGCCCGGCCGAGCGACGTCCCGACCCACGTGGCGCACGGCGCGGCCGATGTCGGCATCGTCGGCAAGGACGTGCTGCTCGAAAGTGAGGCCGACGTCCTGGAGCTGGTGGACCTCGGGTACGGCGCGTGCCGCTTCGTCGTCGCGGCCCCAGCCGACGCCATCGACCGGTCGATGGACGAATACCGCCATCTCGGGTCGCTCGAGGTCGCGACGAAGTACCCGCGCGTGGCCGAGCGTCATTTCCAGGGCCGGGGGATCCAGGTCGAGATCATCAAGCTCAACGGCTCGGTGGAGCTGGCGCCGCAGGTGGGGCTCGCGGACTGGATCGTCGACCTGGTGAGCACCGGTCGCACGCTCAGCGAGAACCGCCTCGCGATCCTCGAGGAGATCGCGGTATGCACGGCCCGGTTGATCGCCAATCGGGTGAGCTATGCGCGCGATCGCGCGCGTATCGCCACCCTCGCGGCCGACCTCGAACGGTGGGCGTCGCGGTGACCGTGCGCGTCGGCGATCTCGCCGCGTTCCGCCGGGAGGTGAAGCGGCGTCGCGCGCGGTCGGTCTTCGAGCCGGCGTCGCTCAGGGCGGCGCGGCGCACGATCGCCGACGTACGCCTTCGTGGCGACGCCGCGGTCCTCGCGAACGTCCGCAGATTCGACCGCGCCGCCGCCGTCACCGCGGACCTCTGGGTGGATGCCCGCGCGCTCCGGGCGGCGGCACGCCGCTGCCCCGCCGAGCTGCGGGCGGCGCTCGACCATTCGTACGACGCGATCCTCGCGTTCCATCGGCTGCAGCGACCGAAGGCGCTGATCTACCGCGGCAGGTCGTTCACCGACGCGCTCGTGCCACAGCCACTCGTGCGCGTCGGCGGCTGCGTGCCCCGCGGGACCGTCGCGTATCCCTCGACCGCGCTGATGATCGGCGTTCCGGCCCAGGTCGCCGGAGTCACCGATCTGGTGCTCGTATCACCGATGCCGGCGGACGGCGGCATCGATCCCGCGCTCGCGTATGCCGCGACGAAGGTCGGCGCGCGCGGCCTCTACCGGGCCGGCGGTGCGGCGGCCGTGGCCGCGCTCGCGTACGGGACCCGTGCCGTCGCGGCGGTCGACAAGATCCTCGGCCCGGGGAACGCGTACACCACCACGGCAAAGTGGCTCGTCTCCGCGGACGTCGGCATCGACGCGCTGCAGGGTCCGAGCGAGCTCGTGGTCATCGCGTCGAAGGACTCTGACCCGGCCGCGATCGTGCTTGATCTCGAGGCGCAGGCCGAGCACGGCGGCCGGCCGTTCGCGGCGCTCCTTTGCGATGACGATGGGGTCCTCGCAGTGGTCCGGGCGGTCGTCGCCAGCCTCCAGCCCCCGGGAGACGGCGCGATCGGCCTCTACCGCGTGCCATCCCTAGCGGCCGCAGTCGACGCCGCGGCGTTCGCCGCGCCCGAGCACCTCCACCTCGCGGGCGCGCGCGCCGGGCGGCTCGTCGACCGCGTCCGGAACGCCGGCGCGGTGTTCGTCGGCACGCGGTCGGCGGTGGCATTCGGCGACTACATCGCAGGCTCGAACCACTGCCTTCCGACCGGCGGCACGGCGCGCTGGGCGTCGCCCCTGCGGGTGGAGGACTTCGTCCATTGGTCCACCCGCGTCACCGCCGGGCGTGACGTCGCCGCGGCCGCCGGTGCCGGCGCGGCGATCGCGAGGACCGAGGGGATGGTCTTCCACGCCGCCTCCATGGAGCTGCGCGGCTAGCGACGGTCCGGCATGTGGCAGGCTATGAAGGTGAAAGACCGGCTTCCCCGCCCGCGCACCGATCTCGAGACATTCCAGGCCTACCGGACCCAGCAGATGGCCGCGGACGTCCGAGTGCATGCGAACGAGTGGGCCGAGCCGAACCCCGCCGGGGACCATCTCACCGCGGCCGAGCTCGGCGAGATCCTCCTCAATCGCTACCCGTCCGCCCGCGCGAGCGCCCGTCTGCGGGACGCCCTATCGGGCCAGCTCGGCGTCGCGCCCGAGCAGCTGATCTTCGGGAACGGCAGCAACGAGGTCCTTCTGAACACATTCCTCGTCTTCGGCGGACATGCCCGCACGACCCTGCTCTTCCAGCCCACGTATTCGATGCACGGCCGGCTCACCCAGATCGCCGGAGGCACGGTGGCCGAGGAGCACGTGGGCCTGCCCTACGAGATCACCCCGGAACGCGCGCTCGCGGCGATGGAGTGCACGCATCCGCACATCGTCTGCTTCACCACTCCGAACAATCCGACGGGAAACCTCATCGACGAGACCGTGATCCTCGCGGTGGCCGAGCGCTACCCGGAGACCGTGGTGTTGGTCGACGAGGCGTACAGCGACTTCTCCGGAACGACGATCGTGCCTGCGCTCGCGGCGCATCCCAACGTCGTGGTGGCGAAGACCTTTTCGAAGGCCCGCGCGGCGGCCGGCTTGCGCCTCGGCATCCTCGTCGTGCACCCCCACATGGCCGAGGTCTTCCACGCGGTCCAGCTGCCCTACAACGTCGGGCCGCTCACGACCATCGTCGGCGGGCGCATCGCCGAGCGCGAGCGGGACGTCCGGCGGCGCGTCGCGCAATGCACCGTCGAGCGCGAGCGCGTGTACGACGCGCTGGGGCGTGCACCAGGGGTGGAGGTGTTTCCCTCGGTCACCAACTTCATCCTGTTCCGCCTGGTCGATCGCGCGCCGAGCGAGATCCATGCCGCATTCCTCGATCACGGCATCCTGCTGCGGGACGTGTCGTCCTGGCCGGGATGTGCCGGATGCCTGCGCGTGTCGGTCGGGACCCCGGCCGAGAACGATCGGGTCATCGCCGCGATCGGTGCGGTCTTCGCGATGGTGCGCGCGTGACGGCCGCGCGCGCGGGCTCGCGATCGCGCAAGACGAAGGAGACGAACGTCGCCGTCACGCTGAAGCTCGACGCCAAGGGCGCCGCGCGCGTCTCGACGGGCATCCCGTTCATGGACCACATGCTCGAGCTGATGGCGGTGCACGGACTGATCGATCTCACGGTGCGGGCGACGGGCGATCTCGCGGTGGATCAACACCACACGGTCGAGGATCTCGGTCTCGTGCTCGGCCGTGCGCTCGATGCCGCGCTGGGCGATCGCGCCGGCATCGTGCGCTTCGCCTCGCTGACGGTCCCGATGGATGAATGCCTCGTGAACGTGGCCATCGATCTCGGTGGGCGGCCCGCGTTCGCGTACGACCTGACGCCGTCGGAGCGGATCGTCGGCACCTTCGACACGACGCTCATGCCCCACTTCCTCGGATCGCTCGCTCAGACCGGCCGCCTGACCCTGCACGTTACGCAGGTCCGCGGCGGCAATCCGCATCACCTCCTCGAGGCGACGATGAAAGGGCTCGGTCGGGTCATCGATGCCGCGTCGCGACGCGATGCCCGCCGGAAGGGCCGGGCTCCCTCGAGCAAGGGCCGGATCGGTGTCTAGCCCGGGTCCCGCCGGGAGCATCCGGTGATCGCCATCGTCGATTATGGCGTCGGCAATCTCGCGAGCGTCCGCAAAGCGTTCGCCGCGGTCGGAGCGCGCGCCGACCTGGTGCACGATCCGATCGCCTTGCGCGACGCCGCAGCGATCGTGCTTCCCGGCGTCGGTAATTTTGGCCACTGCGCTCGCGAGCTCGCTCGGTTCGGGTTCCCCCCCGAGCTCCGCGCGGCGCGCCACCGGGGAGTGCCTCTGCTCGGCATCTGTGTCGGGATGCAGCTGCTCTTCGACGGAAGCGAGGAGGACCCGGCTGAAGTCGGCCTCGGCTTCTACCCCGGCTCGGTCGCGAGGCTGACCGGCGTCCCGCGCGTCCCGCAGATCGGATGGAACGCGGTGCGCCTGACGGGCGATCACCCCTGGCTCCGCGATGTCGCCGACGGCGACTTCTTCTATTTCGTCCACAGCTACGCGGCGGAGGCCGTCGACGACGTCACGCTCGGCACGATGGACTACGGAGGCAAGCGTCTGGCGATCGCCGGCAGCGACGGGCTGCTCGGCGTGCAGTTCCACCCGGAGAAGTCCGGCGCCAATGGCCTCCGCCTCCTGCGCGCCTTCGCGACCGCCGACGCCGGCGTGGGCGCGGGAAGGCGCGGTTGATGCTCGCGAAACGGATCATCCCGTGCCTCGACGTCCGGGACGGCCGTGTCGTGAAGGGCACGCGCTTCACCGACCTTCGCGATGCCGGCGATCCGGTGGAGCTGGCAGGCCGGTACGACCGCGAGGGTGGGGACGAGCTCGTGTTCCTCGACATCGCCGCGTCGGCCGAGCGGCGCCGCACCGTCGTCGATCTGGCCGCCCGTGTCGCCGACGTCCTGTTCATCCCGTTCACGGTCGGCGGGGGTATCGGCTCGGCGGATCTCGCCGGCGAGATCCTTCGCGCGGGCGCGGACAAGGTCGCGGTCAACAGCGCCGCGGTCCGCGACCCGCGCCTCATCGCCGCGATCGCAAGCCGCTACGGCTCGCAGGCCACGGTCCTCTCGATCGACGCGCGCCGTGGTCCGCGCGGGTGGGAGGTCGTCGTCGACGGCGGCCGCACGCCCACCGGAAAGGATGCGATCTCGTGGGCGGAGCTCGCGGTCGCCGGCGGCGCCGGCGAGATCCTTCTGAACAGCATCGATCGCGACGGGACGAAGCTCGGCTTCGATCTCGAGCTGACCGCCGCCGTCGCGGACGCCGTCGCGGTCCCGGTGATCGCCTCGGGTGGCGCGTCGTCAGCGGAGGATTACGTCACGCTCTTCCGGCGTACGAACGCCGACGCTGGGCTCGCGGCTTCGATCTTCCATTACGGCGAGCTCACCGTCGGCGGCGTGAAGGACGTCCTCGCGGCGGCTGGCATCCCGGTCCGGCCGCCGGAGCGGGCGTTCGCGTGAACGTCGCGCCGAACGCCGGCTTACATGTGGAGCCACGTGTAGAGGGGTTGCGGTTCGACGACCACGGGCTGGTGCCGGCGATCGTGCAGGACGCCGGGACCGGCACGGTGCTCATGCTCGCGTGGATGGATCGCGAGGCCATCGAGGCGACGGCGCGCACCGGTGAGGTCCATTTCCACAGCCGCTCGCGCGACGCGCTCTGGCGGAAAGGCGGCACCAGTGGCAACACGCTGCACGCCGTGGACCTTCGGATCGACTGCGACGGCGACGCGATCCTCGTCCGGGCGCACCCGAAAGGGCCCGTCTGCCACACCGGTAGCGCCACATGCTGGGGAGACGATCCCGCGCCCCCGCTCGCGCGCACGCTCTCGGAGCTCGCCGCGCTGCTCAACGAACGGCGGCGCGAGCTGCCCGCGGGCTCGTACAGCGCCGAGCTCTTCCGCAGGGGTCGCGGCGCGATCGCCCAGAAGGTCGGCGAGGAGGCGTTGGAGCTCGCGCTCGCGGCCGTCGCCGAGTCGCCCGAACGGGCGCTGTCCGAGTTCACCGATGTCGTGTATGCGCTGCTCGTCCTGGCGACGGACCTCGGCCTCACCGGCGACGACATCGCGCGGTCCCTGGCCGATAAGAAGAAGCGCGCCGCGGAGCGCTGAGCCCGGCGCCTACGCGGCGCGATGACGCAGCGCGCGGACACCCACGACCGCGCCGAGGATGAGGAGCGCCCCCGCGGCGCTGATCGCCCAGTGGTCGGCGATATGCGGATCCAGGGCCGGATCGCCAAGGATCATGTCCGCGCTCGTCCAGACGAGCGCGAGCGCGCCCAGCCAGATGAGGCCCGGCGCGCGATCCAGCGCGCGCGCGATGATCCCGCTGCCAAAGAGGACGATCGGAATCGAGACGACGAGACCGAACGCGAGCAATGGCAGGTCGCCGTGCGCCGCGCCGCCGACGCCGAGAACGTTCTCGACGCTCATCGCGGCGTCGGCGACGAGGATCGTCATCACCGCCTCGCGTAGCGAGCCCGCCGGCTGCACTGCCCCATGACCCTCGGGCGCGGACGGGCGCACGAGCCGGTACGCGATGACCGCGAGGACGACGCCGCCGGCGAGCTGCAGATACGGGATCGCGAGCAGGAACGTCACGACGGCCGCCGCCGCGATCCGCAGCACGACGGCGAGCACGCCACCCAGGACGATCGCGCGACGGCGCTGGGCGTCGGGCAGCCGGCGCGCCGCCATTCCGATGAGAAGGGCGTTGTCGCCCGAGAGTGCCAGGTCGATGAGGACGATCGCGATGACCGCGGAAAGATCCATCAGCCCATCAACCGTAGCAAGGCCGTCGCGGCGGCCGATGGCTCCGACCCTTGCCTGGTAAGCGTGTGGATCGCGCGCTTGGGCGGTGGGTGTCCCTCGATGCGCAGCTGCACCAGATCGCCGCGGCCGAGCTCCGCCCGGATGGCCATCTCGGGCAGCAGGGCCGCCCCGAGCCCGGACAGGACGACGCGCTTGCAGGCCTCGGTGTTGTCGAGCTCCATCAGGATCCGGGGCGCGGTCTCGCCTGCGGCGAAGAACGCCATCGTCATGGTGTGCAGGAAGGCCGCGGGATCCCGAATGACAAGGCCGGACTGCGCGAGCTCATCCATCTTCACCGCGCTCCGCCGCGCCAGCCGGTGCGACGGCGCGACCACGACGGGGACCGCCTCCGTGAACAGCACCCGGGCCACGAGATCGGGCAGCAGAACAAGCTGGCTCACGACGGCGAGCTCCACCTCCTCGCTACGCAGCAGGTCCGCCACGAAACGCGAGTGGCCGCTTCGGACGAGGGTCTCGATCTGCGGATGGCGCGCCGCGAATCGCGCGAGCGCCCGGGGTGCGAGGTAGAGCGCGAGGTCGGAGGCGAGGCCGACCGCGAGCCGCCCGCCCCGGGCCTCGCTGCCGGCCTTCGCCTCGGTCGCGCCCCGGCGCAAGGAGTCCATCGCGGCGATGGCGCGGGGCAGGAAGCGCCGCCCCGCCGGCGTGAGCGACACGCCGCGCCGTCCCCGCACCAGCAGCTGCGCCCCGAGCTCACGCTCGAGACCGTGCAGACGGGCCGTGCAGGTGGGCTGGGTCAGTCCAAGTGCGTCCGCGGCGCGGCTGATCGATCCCCGCCGGTTCGCTTCGACGAAGGCCTCGACCTGACCCAGCTCCATCGCTCAGATATAGACGAACTCTATGGTGCTAGCAAGTGGATAGGTGTAGTCGATGGTCAGTTCCGCGCCTACGATGAGCCCCATCCGGACGATCCGGGGGGAGGCGCACGTGGCGGCGTTGAACCTGACCCAAAAGATCATCCAGAGCCATCTGGGCGCGGGCGATCTGGTGGCCGGCACTGAGGTCTCGATCCGCGTCGACCAGGGCCTCCTTCAGGACACCACGGGGACGATGGGCTTCCTCCAGCTCGAAGAGCTCGGGATCGACCAGATCAAGATCCCATTCGCGATCGTCTACGTGGACCACAACATCCTCGCGATCGACTTCAAGAACCCGGATGACCACATGTTCCTGCGCTCGTTCGCGCAGCGGCACGGCATCCACTTCTCACGCCCGGGCACCGGGATCTGCCACTACCTCCACATGGAGCGCTTCGCGAAGCCCGGCCAGACGCTCCTCGGCGCGGACAGTCACACGGTCATGGCCGGATCGGTGTCGATGATCGCCATTGGTGCGGGCGGCCTCGATGTCGCGGTCGCGCTCGCGGGCCACGGCTTCACGATGGCGATGCCAAAGGTCGTGGAGGTGCGTCTTGAGAACCGACTCGGTCCGTGGATCCAGGCAAAGGACATCATCCTGGAGCTGCTCCGCCGTCGCGACGTGAAGGGCGGCGTCGGCCGCATCTTCGAGTTCACCGGAGCAGGGGTCGAGACGTTGTCGGTCCCCGAGCGCGGGACGATCTGCAACATGATCGCCGAGCTCGGCGCGACCACCGGCATCTTCCCGAGCGACCGGCGCACCAAGGAATGGCTCACCGAGCAGCGCCGGCCGGGCGACTTCGTCGAGCTCGCGGCCGACACGGGCGCGTCGTACGAAGAGCGCGAGGTCATCGATCTGGCGAAGCTCGAGCCGCTCATCGCCAAGCCCTCGAGCCCCGGCAACGTGGTCCCGGTGCGCGAGGTCGCGGGCATCAAGGTCCAGCAGGTGTGCGTCGGCTCAAGCGTGAACTCGGGCTACGCGGATCTCGCGATCGTCGCCGCGGTCATGAAGGGCAAGACCGCGCACCCCGAGGTGTTCATGACCGTGACCCCGGGCTCCAAGCAGATCCTCGACGCGCTGGCGGACGGCGGGGCCTACCAGGACATGCTGGCCGCGGGCGCCCGGATGCTCGAGCCCGCGTGCGGCCCCTGCGTCGGGATGGGCCAGGCGCCGCCGACCGGCAGCGTCTCCGTGCGGACGTTCAACCGCAACTTCCCTGGACGCAGCGGCACCGACAACGACCAGGTGTACCTCTGCAGTCCGACGACGGCCGCGGCGACGGCGCTCTTCGGCGTCATCACCGATCCGCGGGACCTCGGCCAGGAGCCGACGTTCAGCGTCCCGGCGATGGATCCGGGGGTCGACGACTCGAACATCCTCATTCCCCCGCCGCCGGATGAGGCGCGCTCGGTGCACGTGGTCAAGGGGCCGAACATCCAGCCGCCCCCGCGGCAGACGCCGCTGCAGAACATGCTCAACGGCGAGGTCATCATCAAGCTCGGCGACAACGTGTCGACGGGCGACCTCTCACCGGACGGCGCCGTGGTGATGGCCCTTCGTTCGAACGTCAACGCCATCGCCGAGTTCACGTTCAAGCGTTTCGATGCCACCTTCCCGCAGCGCGCCCGCGAGAAGGGTGGCGGGTTCATCGTGGCGGGCCAGAACTATGGGCAGGGCTCGAGCCGCGAGCATGCGGCGCTCGCGCCGAAGGCTCTGGGGATCCATGCCGTCATCGCCCAGTCCTTCGCCCGGATCCACCGCCGCAACCTGATCTCACAGGGGATCCCACCGCTCGTCTTCAAGAACGAGTCGGACCTGGCGAAGATCGATCAGGGCGACACCCTCACGATCGACGGGCTCCGCACAGCGCTCGAGTCGAACAGGGACAATGAGATCGTCACCGGCCGCACCAACACGGGCGCCCTGATCCCGCTCAGCGCCAGCTTCCTGCCGAGCGAGGCCAAGACCCTTCTCGCCGGGGGCCTCCTGGCGGAGTTGCGTGGCGGCGGCGACGCGCTGTCCGCGGGCGTGGTCGTCAGCGCGGCGGCCGACCAGGGCTCGCCGCGGGAGAGTCACAATCTCCCGGTGGCCGGCGACGAGCCGGTGAAGACGGCGAAGGACGCGAACAAGAGTCCGAGATGACGACGCACCGCATCACCCTTATCCCGGGCGATGGCACCGGCCCCGAGATCGTCGAGGCGACCCGGCGCGCCATCGAGGCCACCGGTGTGCAGATCGAGTGGGACCGCCAGGAGATCGGCGTGCCGGCCATCGCCAAGTTCGGGACCCCGTTCCCGCCGGAGGCCCTCGCCTCGATCCGGCGCAACAAGATCGGCCTCAAGGGACCGCTCACGACCGAGCTCGGCACGGGCTTCCGCTCCGTCAACGTGGCGTTGCGCAAAGAGTTCGACCTCTATGCGAACCTCCGGCCAGCGAAGACCTACCCTGGCGTCCGCGCACCGATGGGCAACATCGACCTCGTCGTGGTCCGCGAGAACATCGAGGACCTGTACGCGGGGATCGAGTTCGATCTCGGGACCGACGAGCTCCGAACGGTCCGCGAGACCATCGAGAAGGCGAGCAACCAGAAGATCCGCGAGGATGCGGCGATCTCGATCAAGTACATCTCGGAGATGGGCAGCCGCCGCATCGTCACGTTCGCGTTCGAGTACGCGCGGACGAACCGTCGGAGGAAGGTCACGGCCGTGCACAAGGCGAACGTCATGAAGTTCACCGACGGGCTGTTCCTCCGCGTGGCCGGTGAGGTCGCGAAGGAGTACCCGGACATCGAGTTCGAGGACCGGATCGTGGACAACATGTGCATGCAGCTCGTGCAGAAGCCCGAGCTCTACGACGTGCTCGTGCTGCCGAACCTCTACGGGGACATTGTGAGCGACCTCGTCGCCGGGCTTGCCGGCGGGCTCGGGGTCGCGCCCGGCGCGAACATCGGCGAGAACGGCGTCGCCGTGTTCGAGGCGATCCATGGATCGGCCCCGAAGTACGCCGGTCAGAACAAGGTGAACCCGATGGCCCTCATGCTCGCGGGTGCGCTCATGCTGCGGCACATCGGCGAGCGCGAGGCGGGCGACCGCCTCGAGCGCGGGATCGCCGCCGTCGTTGCGATCGGCACAGACGTCACGTATGACCTGAAGCACGACCGCGACGACCCGACCGCGGTCGGCACGAAGGAGTTCGCAGACGCTGTGATCAAGCAGCTGGCGGCCGTCCATGTCTGAGCAGGATGCCAAGAACCCGCAGCGCTATCTCCACAGCACCGGCACGAAGTTCGAGTTCCAATTCGGCTACTCCCGCGCGGTGCGCCACGGCAGCGTCATCCGGGTCGCGGGCACCGCGGGTCTCGACGAGAGCGGCGTCCCGGTGCAGGGCTCCGTGGTCGATCAGACGAAGCGCGCCCTTGAGATCATCAAGGTGGCCATCGAAGACCTGGGCGGCCGGATCGAGGACACGATCATGACGCGTGTGTACGTGGCGGACGTGGCCTCCATCGAAAGCGTCGCGGTCGTGCACGGCGAATTCTTCCGTGACATCCGGCCGGCGACGACGATCGTCCAGGTGAACTTCATCGACGCCCGGATCCAGGTCGAGATCGAAGCCGAGGCCGTCTTCGGCGGCGCCGACGCCACGCAGCCCGCATGAGCACCGTACGCGTCGTCGTCACGGGGGCGACGGGGCAGGTCGCGTACGCGCTGCTCCCCCGCATCGCGGCCGGCGAGATGTTCGGCCCGGAGACGGAGGTCGACCTGCGCCTTGCGGACATCCCGCCCGTCATCGAGAAGGCCAAGGGCGTCGTGATGGAGCTCGAGGACGGCGCGTACCCGATGCTCGCGCGGGTGAGCGCGAGCAGTGATCGGGCCGAGACCCACGCGGGCGCCGATTGGGTCCTGCTCGTGGGCAGCGTGCCGCGCGGCCCGGGCATGGAGCGCGGGGACCTCATCCGGAAGAACGGCCCGATCTTCGTCGATGAAGGCAAAGCGATCGCGCAGTACGGCTCCAAGAACGTGCGTGCGGTCGTCGTCGGCAATCCCTGCAACACGAACTGCCTCATCGCGCGCCACTCGGCCGGTGACACGCTGCCGGCGGACCGGTGGACGGCACTCACCCGGCTCGACCAGAACCGGGCCACGTCGCTGCTCGCAGCGAAGGCGCGACAGCGCAGCAAGAACGTCAAGCACCTGGCCATCTGGGGCAACCACAGCGCGACGCTGTACCCGGACTTCACGAACGCGACCGTGGGCGGGAAGCCGGCAGATGAGGCGGTCGAGCGCGCCTGGCTCGAGAGCGAGTTCATCCCTGCGGTGCAGCAACGCGGTGCCGCGGTCATCGCGGCGCGGGGCGCATCCAGCGCGTTCTCCGCGGCGCAGGCCATCGTCGATCACGTGAAGAGCCTCGTGACGAAGACCCCGGAGGACGAGTGGTTCAGCGCCGCGGTCGTCTCGGACGGCAGCTACGGTGTGGCCCGAGGCATCGTGTCCTCATTCCCGCTGCGGTCCACAGGCAATGGCGGCTATGAGATCGTCCAGGGCGTTCGACTGGACGCGTTCGCGAAGGCAAAGATCGACGCGACGATCGCGGAGCTCGAGAAGGAGCGCGAGATCGTGAAGGATCTGCTCGGCTAGCGATCGTGGAGCGCGTGGACGTCGCGATCGTTGGTGGCGGTCCTGCCGGTCTGTCGGCCGCCCTCATGCTCGGACGATGTCGCCGCACGGTCGTCGTGGTCGACGCGGGCGAACAGCGGAACCGCAGGGCCGGAGCGCTCCATGGATTCATCACCCGAGACGGCACCCCGCCCGGCGACCTCCTGCGCGCGGCGCGTGCGGACCTCGAGGGCTATCCGGAGGTGACGCTCCGCACCGGCGTCGTGAACGCCATCACCGGGGCGCGTGGCACCTTCGAGCTCCGCCTCGCCGAGGGCGCGCCGTTCCAGGCTCGCAGGGTGTTGCTTGCCACGGGTGTGATCGACGTCGTTCCCGCCATCGAAGGCTTGCCGGACCTGTTCGGCCGGAGCGTCCACCACTGCCCCCATTGCGATGGCTACGAGTACGCCGGCAAGCCGATCGCCGTGTACGGCCAGGCCGGACCGCGCGTGGACGCCGCGCTGGCCATGCTCGCCTGGAGCGACGACGTCGTGCTCCTCACCGACGCGCGCCCGCTCGATCGGGAGGACCGCGCGCGCCTCGAGTCGCTCGGGGTGCGGGTCCGGGATGAGCGTGTCATACGGCTGGAGGGTGCGGATGGACGGCTCGAACGAGTGGTGTTCGCGGACGGAGCGGCGCTGGCGCGGTCAGCGGTGTTCCTCGTAGCGGGGCAGCGGGAGCAGAGCGAGCTCGCGAAGCAGCTCGGCTGCGAGCTGACGGCCGACGGGGTGGTGAAGGCCGACGAGCATGAGGTGACGAGCGTGCCGGGCGTATACGTCGCGGGCGACGCCGGCGTCGGTGAGCAGCTGGTGATCGTCGCCGCGGCGCAGGGCACGATCGCGGCGACGAAGATCCACGCCTCGCTTTGGGAGGAAGACCTCCGGTCGCGCGCGGCCACGGAGCCCGGTCGCGCTGGGACGTCCGGCTAAGCGGTGCTCGCCGCCGCGTAGATCGCGTTCAAGAACCCGCTCGGCACGCGGCCGATGGATCGGGTACCGCTGAACCCGGCGGGCGGCGCGACCGCGAGCCACGTCGTGAAGCTGATCGGGTGCGGCACCCAGTGATTGCCACGGTCGGCGTCGTATTCGACGAGCACGAAGGTGCCACCTGGCCGGAGGTACGAGCGCACGAGCGCCAGCACCGGCGCCTTGTCGCTCACGAAGTGCAGCGCGTTCGCCATGAGCACGCCGTCCATGCCGCCGATGCCGAGCGCGCGGGTGAAGTCAGCGGCGCGCTGATCCAGTCGCACTGACGGGAAGCGCGAACGCACCGCGGCGGCCTGCGTGACCATGGCGCCGCGGTCCTTGTCGACGGAATGGATGCGCCCACCGGCCCCGAGCAGGTCCGCCAGCGCGAGCGTGAACGACCCGGTGCCCGATCCGAGCTCCAGCCACGTGGTCCCGGGCGTGACCGCCTCGCGAATGAGCCCGACGTGGTCATCGTGCTTCAACGCGCGTCAGCGCGGGCACGCTTGCGCGCGTAGGCGCGGGTGTCGGCATTGTCGACGAGCGCCTTCGCGGTCTGGCCGTCCAAGGGGTACGCCGCGATGCCCCACGATCGTGCGGGCATCCGGATCTTGCGGCCATCGGACAGATCCACCTCCGAGCCGTCGAGCTCGTCCATGAGCCGCTGCACGACGCGCTCGGCCTCATCGCGCGGCGTCTCGGGCATGACGATCGCGAACTCGTCGCCACCGTAGCGGGCCGGGATGTCCTCCGCGCGAACGCGCCGGCCGATGAGCCCGCCGAGGGTGCGCAGGACGGCGTCGCCGGCCAGATGGCCATACGTGTCGTTCACCCGCTTCAGTCCGTCGATGTCGAAGTACGCCACCGCGAGCGACGTCGCGTGTCGTTCGGCGCGGGCGACCTCTTCCTCCAGGCGGTCGTAGAAGTAGCCGTAGTTGTGGATACCGGTCAGGGCATCGGTGTTCGCGGCGCGCTTCAGCCGCTCGTGCAGCTCGGCAACGTCGATGGCCGCGGCGATCTGCGCCGCGACGGCCTGCAGGAGCGTGAGGTCGCGCTGCCCGAACACCCCGACCGACGGATGCGACACGACGAGCGCGCCGATCGTGTGGCCCGAGGATACGAGCGGCACGACCATCTCCGAGCGGACGTTCGGGTCGCCGAGGTACCGCGGATCGCTGCGTACGTCCTCGACGATCTGCGCTTCGCCGTGCTGCACGGCCCAGCCGGAGAGTCCCCGGCCGTTCTCGACGCGGCTCGGGCTCGTCAGGTCCGCCTGCGCCCCGCCCGCCGCACGCACGACCAGATCCCCGGTGGCCTCCTCACGCAACATGATCGTGAACGCTGAGCCGGGCATGTGTCGCTCCAGGATCGCGAGGATCCGCTTGAGCAGCTGCTGCATGTCGAGCAGCGTGTGGAACTCCGGGGTGATCTCAGCCAGGATCGACAGCTCGCGCGAGGCGCCCACCACGACTTCCGCGGCCGCCACGGCCCCACGTGCCTCGATCATCGTCACGAAGAGGTCGACGATCGCGGGGTCGTACCACGCGCCCGCCAGTGTCCGGAGCTCGGCGATCGCTGCTTCCGCGGGGAGGGCCAGGCGATACGGACGGTCCGCGAGCATCGCTTCGTACCCGATCGCGACGGAGAGGATGCGGGCGGCCATGGGGATCGCATCGCCTTGTAGCGCATCGGGGTAGCCCGTGCCGTCCCATCGCTCGTTCGCGTGACGCACGATCGGGACGACGCTGCGCAGGAATTCGATCGATTCGAGGATCCGCGCCCCGAGCAGCGGGTGCTCCTGCACGATCTTCCGCTCCTCCGGCGTGAGCGGACCGCTCTTGGCGAGGATCGTGGCAGGTACGCCGATCTTCCCGAGCGAATGGAACAGGGACCCGTAGCGAAGGTCACGCAGGGTCGCGTCGTCGAGGCCGAGGCGTTCACCGACGGCAACGGCGTCGGCGGCGATACGCCGCTGATGATCCTCGCTGTAGCCGTCACGCGCCTGGATCATCGCGGTGAGCTTCGATACGGTCGAGAGGTATGCGTCATCGAGCTTCTGATAGAGGCGCGTGGACCGGATGGCGGTCGCGCCCATGCCGGCGAGCACCCCGATGAGCTCCCGCTCGTCATCGGTGAACCGGTGCGGCTCGGTCCACGTCACCAGCAGCACGCCGACGGATTCGGACGCGGCCCGCAGCGGCTGGACGAACAGCGCGCGGTGGCCCCACTCGCGCATTCGCGATCGCATCGGTTCCGGCGCTTCGTCGGAGTCGGTCACCTCCAGGGGCGTGCCGGACGCGACCGCGGTGACGACGCTGGGCGCACCGGACCTCGAGAGCGCAAGGAGGTCGGACGGTCGGCGCCCCGTGGAGTTGCCGGCGAATTCGAGGGTGTCACCGCCGTTGTCGAGGTAGACCCCGGCCGCCGATGCGCCGATGGAGTCGACGAAGGCCTTCGTGAACAGGGGGACCACGTTTTCCATGCGTTGCTGGCTGTTGAGCTCGACCCCGACCCGATGCAGATCGACGAGCCGCTTCGAGAGCCCGCTCGCGCGCGCGTACAGGTCCGCCCGCTCGATCGCGACCGCAGCCTCGTTCGCGATCGCCACGAGCAGCGCGAGGTCGCCGGCGTCGTAAGCGTTCGGCTTGACGCTCTGCACGGAGAGCGCACCAACGACGACGCCCTGGATGCGCATCGGTGCCACGAGTACCGAGCGCTCGTTGATGGTCCCCCACGCGCTCCGGACGAGGCCGAGCTTGGGCATGTCGTGCTCGGTGTCGCGGATGAGCAGCGCCTCCGCGCGCTCGACCACGAGACCGGCCAGCGTGCCGGCGGCGGGGAGGTCCTCCCGGGGCAGCTCGGTGTCCTGGTCCACCAGGAACCGGTACGACACCTGGCCCCGGGCCAGATCCACGATCGCGACGAAGAACGCGTCGGACTCGAGGACCGTCCGCACCTGCGCGTACACCGCCCGGAACACCTCGGTCGTGTCGAGCGACATGCCGACGGCATGCCCGACCTCAACGAGCGTCGCGAGCAGCCGCGCGCGGCGCTCGGCCACGAAGCGGGCCCGGATGTCGAGGTAGCCGAACACGAACAGCGGGATGCCCGGGATGAGGAACCAGGGCTCGATGAGGATGATCTCGATCGTGATGACGGCCGCGAGGCTCCAGAGGAGCTGCGCCCGCCCGGTCCGCACGAACCACCGCCAGCCTTGATCGAGGATCGCGCCGCGAAGGGCGACGAGCAGCAGATACAGCTGGCCGAGATCGACGGCCACCAGCGCGAGGACCGCCGTCACCGCGGCCGGAATGGAGGCGGGCGCGTCGAGCTGCGGCGCAACGGCTCGCCAGACGATCGCGTACAGGAGCGAGCCCACGCCGCTGGAGATCGCGATCGCGGCGGCGTTGCGGACGATCTGCTCCCGGCGCTTCCGGCCGATGATGTCGCTCGTCAGCCTCGCAGCGGCCGCGACGATCGACACCGCGCCCGGCGGCAGGAAGACGATGCCCGCGACGATGGCCACGTCCGAAGGGCTCAAGTCCGCGTCGGGGTGGATCCGGATCGGCCGGGCTGCGAGGATCACGGTCGCGAGGTAGAGGCCGGCCACGAGCCACAGCTGCACTGGCACCCTGGCGAGGCTGATCACGCCGATGGCGAGAAAGGGGAGTGACAGGAGCGCGGTCGCCGCGATCAGACCCGTCGTCGCGGATCGATCCCGCACGCCACTCACGTCGCGGTCAGGCTATCAGGGGCTCCCCGGCCCACCCTGTCGGGTCCGGATCAGCTACCGCGTACGAAGGTACCGCTCGAACAGGAGGATCGCGACGAAGATCGCGACCACGATGAGGAACTCTTGCGCGCCGCCTCGCTCGACCGCCGGCCGGACCACAACGAGCAGAAAGGCGACGGCGAGCACCGAGCCCGCGGCCAGCATGAACGTGCGGCGGCGATCCATGTCAGGCCTTCGCGGACGGCGGCTCCGGCTCGCCCTTCCCGGGCTGCGTGGCCTTCTGACCGAGGATGCGGCGTTTCACCCACGCGAGGGGGTCGTAGAACTCCGTGACCACACGCTCTTTCAGCGGGATGATCGCGTTGTCCGTGATGTGGATGTCCTCGGGACAGACCTCGCTGCAGCACTTGGTGATGTTGCAGAACCCGAGGCCCGCCTTCGCGCGGATCAGCTCCAGCCGGTCGTTCGTGTCCAGCGGATGCATCTCGAGCGCCGCGAGGCGCACGAACAACCGCGGGCCTGAGAAGGACTGCTTGTTCTCCTCGTGATCGCGGATCACGTGGCAGGTGTCCTGGCAGAGGAAGCACTCGATGCACTTGTGGAATTCCTGGACCCGGTCGACGTCCTCCTGGTACATCCGCCGCGTGCCATCGGCCTCCTTCGGCTTCGGCCTGAACGCCGGGATCTCCTTGGCCTTCTCGTAGTTGTAGGAGACGTCGGTCACGAGGTCCTTGATGATCGGGAACGTCTTCATCGGTGAGACGGTGATCTCCTCGCCCGGGGTGAAGGTGTTCATCCGGGTCATGCACAGGAGGCGGGCCTTGCCGTTGATCTCCGCGCTGCACGAGCCG
The DNA here is from genome assembly GCA_038207785.1 of Candidatus Limnocylindria bacterium. Lineage (GTDB taxonomy): Bacteria > Chloroflexota > Limnocylindria > P2-11E > P2-11E > UBA4735. The sequence continues at coordinate 115,823 of JBBQZK010000001.1, forward strand.
CATTTTCCGGCCTTGCAGTTCCACCGGACGGCCAGATCCGGGGCGCGCATTGCCTGGATCCGGTGGATCACGTCGAGCACGACCATGCCCTCGTCGGTCGGGACCTGGTAGGTCTCGTAGCGCCCGCCGTCCTTGTTGCCGCGCCACACCGACAGCGTGGCCTGCTGTTCGCCCTCGCTCATGCCGGCTGCTTCTCCTGCGCCGGCTGCTTCTCTTCGGACAGCACCAGCTGCCGAAGCTCTTCCGGGAGCTGCGGCAGCGGCTCGGTGGTGAGCTGCAGCGCATCGCCGCGCTTGCGGGTCACCACGTTCTTCTTCCCCCACTCCGGGTCGGACTTCGGGTAGTCCTCGCGGGTGTGGCCGCCGCGGCTCTCCTGGCGGAGCAGCGCCGATCGCGCGCACGCCTGCGACACCGCGAGCAGCGAATTGAGATCGAGAGCCAGGTGCCATCCCGGGTTGAACTGGCGGTTGCCTTCGACGGTGACGCGGCCGACGCGCTCGGCAAGCTCGTCAAGCTTCGTGATGGCCTGCGTGAGCTCCGCCTCGGTGCGGATGATCCCGACGAGCTCGTGCATCGTCTGCTGCAGCTCAGCGTGGAGCGCGTACGGGTTCTCACCGCCCTCGGTCTCGAATGGCGCGAGCATCGCCCGGGCCGCCGGCTCGACCTGCGCGTCGTCGACGGTCTTCGCGTTCGTGCGGCTCGCGTATGCCGCCGCGCCCGCGCCGGCCCGGCGGCCGAACACGAGGAGGTCCGACAGCGAGTTGCCGCCGAGCCGGTTGGCCCCATGCATGCCGGCGGCGACCTCACCCGCCGCGAACAACCCCGGCACCGTGGACGCCGCGGTCTCCGGCTCGACGCGCACGCCGCCCATGATGTAGTGCAGCGTTGGGCCCACCTCCATGGGCGTGGCGGTGATGTCCACGTCGGCCAGCTCCTTGAACTGGTGATACATCGAGGGCAGCCGCTTGCGGATGTACTCGGCCGGCCGGCGAGAGGCGATATCGAGGAACACGCCGCCGTTCTTGGTGCCCCGCCCCGCCTTGACCTCGGCGTTGATCGCGCGGGCGACCTCATCGCGGGGCAGGAGGTCGGGCGTGCGCCGGTTGTTCTTCTTGTCCTCGTACCAGGCGTCGGCCTCGCGCTCTGTGTCGGCCGTGTCGCCGCGAAAGAACTCCGGGATGTAGTCGAACATGAAGCGCTTGCCCTGATTGTTCTTGAGCGTGCCGCCGTCTCCGCGCACGCCCTCGGTGACCAGGATCCCGCGGACGCTCGCCGGCGCGACCATGCCGGTGGGATGGAATTGCACCATCTCCATGTCGATGAGGTCCGCACCGGCATCGAGGGCCATCGCGATGCCGTCGCCGGTGTACTCCCAGGAGTTCGACGTGATCTTCCAGGCCTTGCCCACGCCGCCGGTCGCGAGCACGACGGCCCGCGCGCCGAACAGGACGAACTTCCCGGTCTCCCGCCAGTAGCCAAAGGCGCCCGCGATCTTCCCGCCATCCGTGAGCAGCCGCTGCAGCGTGCACTCCATGTATACATCGATGCCCTTGTGCACGGCATGCTGCTGCAGGATGCGGATCATCTCGAGCCCTGTTCGGTCACCGACGTGCGCCAACCGCGCGTAGCGGTGTCCGCCGAAGTCGCGCTGCAGGATGAGCCCCTCCACCGTGCGATCGAACAGGGCGCCCCACTCCTCGAGCTCGAGGACCCGGTCGGGCGCCTCCTGGGCGTGCAGCTGGGCCATGCGCCAGTTGTTGAGCAGCTTGCCCCCGCGCATGGTGTCGCGGAAGTGGACGCGCCAGTTGTCTTCCTTCCACACGTTCCCGAGCGCGGCGGCGATCCCGCCTTCGGCCATGACGGTGTGGGCCTTGCCGAGGAGCGACTTGCAGATGAGCGCGGTGCGCGCCCCGGCGGCCGACGACTCGACCGCGGCCCGGAGGCCCGCGCCGCCCGCGCCGACCACGATCACGTCGTAGTCGTGGCGCTCGATCCCTTGGAGGCTCATGAGATCCATCTGGGATCGGCGAACACGCCCATCGCAAGAAGCCGGATGTACAGGTCGGTGAGCCCGACGACGATGAGGCTCGCCCAGGCCCAGCGGTTATGCCGCGCGTTGAGCCGGTTCGAGAAGGCCCACAGGCGATAGCGCAGCGAGGCGCGGTGGAACGAGTCGAGGTATCCCCCCACCAGATATCGAGCCGCGTGGCAGCCGAACGTGAAGCCCGTGAGGAGCACGACGTTGATGAGCATGATCACGGTGCCGAGCCCGATGCCGAACCGGCCGGCGAAGTTGAATGCCGAGATCGCGTCCCACCACAGGATCAGGAGGATCGGTATGGCCAGGTACAGCGCGTACCGATGGAAGTTCTGGATGATGAACGGGAAGCGCGTTTCACCGGAGTAGCTCTTGGGACCGTCGGGCACGAGGCACGCCGGCGGTGTCCTGAAGAAGCCGCGGTAATACGTGCGGCGGTAGTAGTAGCACGTGAACCGGAGCGCGAGGGGCGAGCCGACGACCAGGATCGCGGGCGACAGGTTCCACCACGAGCCAAGGACCGGCAGCGTCGGGTGTACGCAGTTCTGCGCCAGGCATGGCGAGTAGAACGGCGAGAGGTACGGCTCGAAGAAGTAGTTGGCGTTCACCAGGCTGGCCCACGTCGCGTAGAGGATGAAGCCGCCGAGCACGACGACGTAGGTGACGGGCTCGACCCACCAGAGGTCCTTCCGCTCCACGCGGTCCCCGATCCGGCGCACGCCGGAGGCCGTCGCCATCGGTGGAAACGTAGGCCCGGGGCTCCGTGCTGACAAAGACATAGTTGGCACCGTTGCTATAGCCGTAGGCTATGAATCGATGGAGCTGCACCAGCTGCGGTACTTCGTGTCCGTTGCGGAGACCGGCCGGTTCACGGCCGCCGCCCGAGAGCTCCACGTCGCCCAGCCCTCGATCAGCAAGCAGGTCCGGAAGCTGGAGACCGAGCTTGGCGCCGTGCTCCTTGAGCGGCGGAAGGCCGGCATCGTCGTCACCGACGCCGGCGCGATCCTCCTGCCGTGGGCCAAGCGGGTGCTCGCCGACGTGGACGGCGCTCGATCCGAGGTCGCCGGACTCGCGACGCTCGAGCGCGGCCGGCTGTCCGTGGGAGCGACGCCGAGCGTGAGCACGGTGCTGCTGCCGCGGGTGCTCGCGGCGTTCCACGCCGAGCATCCGGGTGTCACCCTCAGCGTCATCGAAGCCGGCTCGCGCGATCTCGTGGACCGTCTCGCCGCGGGCGACCTCGACCTCGCGCTCGTCATCCTGCCGGTGCCGCACGAGGAGCTCTTCGAGACGGCTCCCCTGCTCCGCGAGGAGCTCGTGCTCGCGGTGGCGAAGCAGCATCCACTCGCGCGGCGAAAGACCGTGAAGGTCGCGGACCTGCGCGGGGTGCCGCTGGTCATGTTCAGGGACGGCTACGACCTGCGGAGCGCGACGATCGCCGCGTGCGAGCAGGCCGGCTTTCATCCGACGTTCGCGATCGAAGGCGCGGAGATGGATGGGGTGCTCCGGATGGCGGCGGCCGGCGTGGGCGTCGCGGTCGTGCCGCGCATGGTCGTAGAGAAGGGCGGGCCGCTCGTGGCGGTGCGCCTCTCGCAGCCGACCCTCTCCCGCTCGGTCGGGGTCGCGTTCCGCCGCGACCGCCATCACTCGCGCGCGGCCGACGCGTTCGTGGCGCGCCTGCGGGCCTTCATCTAGGGTCTCCCCCGTGCCAGCGCTCAACGCCATCGGGATCGTGTCGAAGGATCTGGACGCCTCCGTCCGCTTCTATCGGCTCCTGGACGTCGCGTTCGCCGATCCTGACGGCGACCACCTCGAGGCGACCCTGGCGAACGGCCTTCGGCTGATGCTCGATGACCTCACGCTGATCAAGCAGTTCGACACCGGGTGGACCGAGCCGAAGGGCCATCGGATGGGCCTCGCGTTCGAGTGCGCAAGCCCGGCTGAGGTGGACGCGCTGCACGCGAAGCTGACCGCGGCGGGCCACCCCTCACGGATGGCTCCCTGGGATGCGCCGTGGCGCCAGCGGTATGCGCAGGTGCTCGATCCAGACGACAACGTCGTGGATCTCTTCGCGGCCCTCCCGGCCTAGCCCAGGTCCCGCACCGGCAGCGGGTGCTCGCCGGCGCTGTCGACCAGGAACGCCCGGCCGCCTTCCCGCCCGGATACGACCTCGATCAGGTGCTCGTCCGCGTAGCTGGCGGCGACGGCATCGTCGAGCGCGATCCCCGCCGGCAGCCCCGCTCCGATCTCCCGCGCGTAGACGGTCGCACGGCGCGCCTCGCTGTCGTAGTGCGGCGTGGCGCTCCCGCGCAGGAACCCGAGGCCATCGCGCAACGCACCGAGCTCCGGGGTGAACGAGTCGGTCGTGCCACCCTCGAACCAGCAGATGCACCCCGCGGACCAGCCCGTCAGCACGGTCCCCGCCTCGTACGCGGCGCGGAGCGCGCGATCGACTCCGTGCACGCGCCAGATCGCGAGCATGTTCGCGGTGTTGCCTCCGCCCACGATGACCACGTCCTGATCGCGGATCCGTCCATCGATGTCCTCGACCGTGCGGTCGAACAGGTGCAGCACGTCGATATCGCACGGGCGTCCGGTGAACGCCTGGCGGAAGAGCATCTGGTATCCCGAGGCGTCGCCGGACGCCGTGGGCAGGAACAGCACCTTTGGGCGCGTGCGCTTCGCGAACGAGAGCACGTAGTCGATCAGCGTTGGATAGAACAGCTCGCGCCCCCCGCAGGCGACGATCCGTCGGGTCACGGCGTGGCCGCGGTCATGCGTTCCAGGACGTCAATGCTAGGCGGGCTGGCTGCGCCGGAGGGCGAGGGCGAACACGGCTGGGATGATCAGGAACCCGATCGCGAAGGTCGCAACCCAGAGGAGCAGGGCGCCGCCATTGCAGGTGAGCTGACCGGCGCAGCCCTCGATGGAGCGCTGCCGCTCGATCAGGAGCAGCGGAAGGCTCGCCGGCGCGGCGACGACCGACGCGGTGACGAACGCCGTTGCGACGGTCGGGATCGATCGCGCGATGCTGCCGGCACGCGGATCGACGCGGCGCGCGGACCAGGCCGCCCAGGTCATCGCCGCGACGGAGGCGACAGCGGCGAACGCGACCGACCAGCCGCGCGGCGCCCAGAGCTCCCAGGCCGTGAGCGCCGCCCAGTACGCGAGCTTGATGGTGGTCATACGACCGACGAGGAGATTCAGGGTGCGGAAGTACGGCCGCGGTCGCGCTGGGTCGTCTAGCGGTAGTTGGTCCACCACTTCTGGAGGAAGTAGAGCGTAGCGATGAGGATCACGGTCGTGATCGCCACCATGTAGAACTCGTTGGCCTCGCCGATCTCGGTGATCATGCCGGCGCTCCTACTTCAGGCTCTTGAGGTACGCGACGAGCGCGTTGATCTGGTCGGGGTCGAGCGTACCGCCCTCGGCCTTCGCGAAGATCGGCATCAGGATCCCAGGCTTGATCTTCGGCGCGTGCGACTCCCAGTCGATGAGCCACTGGTCGCTCGAGCCGGCCGCGGCCTTCGCGGCCTTGTTCTCCGCGTTGATCGGGCCCTCCGTGCCGTAATGCCCGAGGTTCGGGGCAGCGGCGATCGGCGAATTCGTTCCCGGCGTGAAGCTGTGGCACGTCGAGCACGATCCCTGGGCGATCTGCTTCCCGAGCGAGACGGGGTCGCCGCCCGTGGCCGTCGATTGCGGGGGGTTCGGCACGTCGGAGAATCCCAGCTCGCGGCGCACCGTCACGATGTCGGCCCACTCCTTGTCCGGCGCGCGCTCGATGAACGTGATGAGCTGGCGGATCTGCTCGTCGTTGAGCGGGCCGCCATCCTGCGGACCCCAGGCCGGCATCGAGATGCTCGGCGGCGGCTTGAGGCGACCGCGATGGATGGTGAGGTCGAGCAGCGAGTCGACCGCGGCGAGCTTGGCCGGATCGTTCTTTATGCTGTCGTACTTGAAGTCCGGCTTGTTGAGCGGCAGGCCGACGCCGACGTCCCCCTTGCCCTCCTTGCCGTGACAGTCGAAGCACAGGTTCGCGTACAGGTTGCGGCCCCGCGTGATCGCCGCCTCAGCCTGATGCTCCTCCGCGACCCGGTCACGCCAGGTCCCACTGCTTGCGTCGGCGCGTACGACGAGGAGCGTGAACAGGTACGCGCCGACGAGCGCGAAGACCGCGAACAGCATGAGCCCGCCGAGCACGACCTTCTTGTCTAGATTGGCCGCGATCTCGAGCGGGTCGGGCGAGCTGGGGATGGGCGCGACGTAGTACGGGGTCGGCTGCTCGATGGTCTCGCCGGCGCCATAGTGCTGGCGGATCAGCTCGACACCTTCGACGGGACGCTCCTCGGGCTCGACCGCGTTCTGGTGCCGGATGAGGAACGCGAAGAAGCCGATGAGCCCCACGAAGAGCGCGATGCTGAGCGCAGCGAGGATGACGTTGGGGTCGAGGGTCATGCCTTGACCTCGACGACGGAGGGATCCCATTCGTTCTTGGAGCGATCGATGACCTCGAGCGGGTTCGTGTTCACCACCAGCGTGCCGTTCGTGTCGGTGATGTGGAACAGCTGGAGCGGCTTCGGCGCGGGTCCGCCCTCCACGACGGCGGTCTGCTTGTTGTAGATCGACCCGTGACAGGGGCAGTGGAACCGGTTCTCGGACGGCACGTATGGCACCGAGCAGCCCAGGTGGGTGCACTTGCGATACGCCGCGACGATCCCGCCCTCGGGCGTGTGCAGCAGGAAGAACTTGCCCTGGGTGTTGAGGATGGGCGCGTCCTGGGTGGAGGAGAACTGCGCGAGGACGGATTCCTTGGTCCCGACGGGCACTTTCGCGCCCAGGCCCACGATCTTGTTCGGCTTCATGAACGGGTACAGCAGTGCGGTGATCTCGCCGAGCGCGAGCAGCGTGCCGCCGAGGAACCCGAGCCGTAGCAGCTGCCGGCGCTTGATGCGACCCAGGATGCCGCCGCTGCTGGTCGTGACGTCGTCGTGTGGGCGGATCATTGCGGCGCGAAACACTGATGCGTCGAGGGCAGCGCCCACGGCGCGTACATATCCATACCGGGCCCGCGCATGGACGTACCGACGACGGTGAGCACGAGGAAGACGCACACGAAGCCGGTCCAGACGGCGATCATCCAGTCACGGGTGTTGCCATGGAAGATGACCTTCACCAGCACCACGAGCAGGACCGACAACACGATCATCGTCGTCACCGGGATGATGTAATCGGGGAACAGCTGCTTGCCGCCCGGCAGGTTCGCGCTCGCGAACTCGATGTAGCCGCGGTCCTTCAGCAGCTTGTCGAGGACGATCAGCGAGAAGGTCAGCACGGTCGCGTAGACCGCGGCGAAATACGCCACGCGCTTCCCTGTCGGCGACGTGAACCAGATGCCGACCCCTGAGCGCGACCGGTCGATGTACGGGATCGCCATCATGAACCCGATCCAGATGGTCGGCACGATGACTCCGGCCAGACCCTTGTCCATGTGCAGCAGGAGCTCCTGCAGATTCAGCAGGTACCACGGCGCCTTGGACGGGTTCGGCGTGCAGTCGGGCGTGCTGTGGTCCTGGAGCGGCGCGTTGAACGCGGCGGAGATGAGGAACAGCCCGATGAACCAGAGCATCGCCGCGATGAACTCGATGACCAGCAGGTGCGGCCACACCATCGCGGTGTCCTCGACCCGCTTGTCCACACGGACCACCGAGTCCTGGCGGACGAACGCGAGGAGCCGGAGGCGCTTCTCCTGGCCACTGAACGGCTGGGGACCGCGCGGAGTCGTCACCTAGAGCGGTCCGGAGATCCCGCCATCTTTGCGGATCCGCCAGAAGTGGATGGCGATGAGGAAGCCCGCGGCGAGCGGCAGCGCGACGACGTGGAGCACGTAGAACCGAAGCAGCGCGTTCGCGCCGAGCTGGTAGCCGCCGAAGAGCACGAAGCTCACCTCGTTCCCGACGAACGGCGTGGCCTGGGCGATGTTGTAGCCCACGGTCACGGCCCAGAACGCGAGCTGGTCCCACGGGAGCAGGTAGCCGGTGTAGCTCAGGAGGATGGTCAGAACGAACAGCAGCGTGCCGACGACCCAGTTGAACTCGCGCGGCGGCTTGTACGAGCCGGTGTAGAAGACCCGGACCATGTGCAAGAACACGGTGATGACCATGCCGTGCGCGGCCCAGCGGTGCATGTTGCGGAGGATCTGGCCGAATACGACAACGGTCTCGAGATCCTTGATGTCCGTGTACGCCTCGCCGACCGACGGGTGGTAATAGAACATCAGCAGCGTCCCGGTCAGGGTGAGGACAAGGAACAGGAAGAACGACAGCCCGCCCATGCACCACGTGTACGGGATCGCCAGGGCGTGCCGGCGGACCTTGACCGGGTGCAGGTGCAGGAAGACGTTCGTGAACACCGCGAGCGACTGGTTCTTGCGCGAATCGGGGTACCCGTGGCGGAAGAGCGACTTCCAGATGGGGCCGGTCTTGACCCGGCGCCACATCTGGGCCGGCAGCTCCAGCATCAGTTGATCTTCACTGGTTCGCGCGTCTCCACATCAGAGCCCTTTCCGTTGGTGTGGGGATGGCCATTGCCGTTGTGGCCGTTCGCCTGCTTGTACCCGGCCGCGACGACGGGATCGTACATGGGAAGCGGCCGGATCGATCTGCCGCTCGCGACGGTGAGGTCCAGGTGGATCTCGTCGTCGATGGATTCCTTTGGCAGGATCCGCCCGACGGACGGTGTGACCGTGCCGTAGCGGTTCATCGTGATCGCGTCGGTGGGGCAGCGGATGATGCAGAGCGCGCAACGGATGCAGGCGGTCTCGTCCAAGAAGAAGGCGACGCCCTTCTCCCACTTCTTCGCTTCCGCCACGCCGGGGATCGAGCCGTCATCGACGATGTCCGCCATGTCCACGAGGTGGATCACGTCCATGGGGCACACGTCCACGCAGCCGCCGCAGATGATGCAGAGCTCGCCCACGATCTCGATGTTGAAGTTGCACTTGAGACAGCGGTCCGATTCGGCAACGGCCTGCGCCGTCTCGTAGCCCCGGTTGACCTCGAGGAACAGGCCGCGCCGCTCGCGCTTCGCGAGCTTCGGCATCTCCTGACGCGGGATGCGGTCGTAATCGACGGACATGTTGTGGTAGATCCGCGCGAGACGCGCCTCGCCCGCGATCTGTCCGGTGTTGTCCGGAGTGCTCGACCGGCGGAGCGTGACGACCTCGTGGTACTCCGGGACGCTCACCGATGCGGCGATCGGATCGAGGTACCGCGCGATCTGCTGCGCCGCGGACCGACCCTCGGCGACGGCCTCGATGATCGTCGTCGGACCGGTGCGGTAGTCACCGGCGATGAAGATGGACTCGATCTCGGTCTGGAAGGTCTCGGGATCGACCTTCACGTCGCGCCAGCGCTTGACCCGGAACGGCTCGAAGTCGTTCATGAACGTGCGATCGGGGGCCTGGCCGAGGGCGAGCAGCACGGTCTCGCACGGGATCTCGAACTCGGAGCCTTCGATCGGCTCGGGCGCGCGGCGGCCGCTCGCGTCGGGGCTGCCGAGGCGGTTGCGCACGAACTTCACGCCCCGGACGTGGCCCTTCGCGTCAGCGAGGACCTCGACCGGCGAGGCGAGGTATACGAACTCCATGCCCTCGCGAGCGGTCTCGCCGAGCTCCTCTTCGTCCACGACCATCTCGTCGCGGCTCCGGCGGTAGACGATGTAGATGTCCTCGGCCCCGAGGCGCCATGAGGTGGAAGCGCAGTCCATCGCCGTGTAGCCGCCACCCAGGACCACGACGCGCTTCCCGACCTCGACCGGACGGCCGCGGTACGCGCGCTCGAGGAACACGATGCCGGCCATGACGCCAAGGCTGTCCTCACCCGGGATCCCGATGTATGTCGGCTCGAAGCAGCCGGCCGTGACGAGGACGGCGTCGAACTGCTCGGTGAGCTGGCGCAGCTTGATGTCGCGGCCGACGTACGTGGACATCTTGAGCTCGACGTTCTCGTTCACGATGCCCGCGATGTCGCGGTCGATCACCTCGCGTGGCAGGCGGAACGGCGGGACACCCGCGAGCGTCGTGCCACCGGCCTGGTCGAGCGCGTCGAACACCGTGACCCCGAAGCCCAGCTTCGCGAGGTCGCTGGCGGCCGAGAGGCCGGAGCAGCCGGCGCCGACGATGGCGACCTTCTTCTCGGGCGGCCCGTAGACCGGCGGCGCGGGCTGGCGATACTGGTGCCCGTCGACCGTGACGTTGTCGTGGGTCCAGTCGGAGAGGAACTTCTTGACGTAGCGGATCGAGAGCGGCTTATCGACCTCCTTGCGGCGGCAGGCGCTCTCGCACGGGGCGGCGCACACGCTGCCGCAGATGCTGGCCATGGGGTTGGGGTCGAGCGCGAGCTCCCACGCCTTCTCGAACTCGCCGGCGGCCGCCAGATTGAGGTACCCGCGGCAATTGGTCTTGACCGGACAGGCTTCCTGGCACGGGATGTTGTCCTGATACCAGGCCGGCCCGACCTCCACCACCTGGTACAGCTCTCTCACGGCATAGTCATGCTACGGATGCGTAGTGGGCTGTCAAAAGGCCGACCGGTCATCGAGCGCAAGACGCGTTTCGATGGGTCCGTGCAGGAGTTCGCCTGCCAGGCCCTCCTGATGGAACCCGCGAGGCGAGCCGTGATCCGCTACGACCTTGACCGCGATTGGCACGTCGGTGGGATGGTGTTCCCGAAGGGCGGATACACCGCCGGCCACTTCTGGATCGACCGCCCGTACAACGTCTACCACTGGCTCCACGCCGGCAAGACCCTCGGCTACTACTTCAACGTCGGCCTCATCGATGAGATCACCGAGACGACCGTGGCGTGGCGGGATCTCATCATCGACGTCCTGGTGAAGCCGGACGGGGCCATCGACATCCTGGACGAGGACGAGGTGCCGGCCGATCTGCCGGCCGAGCACCGGCGCACCATCGCGCAGGCCCTCGAGCAGATCGTGACGAACCCGAAGCGCCTGGTGAAGGAGATCGAGCGCGAGACCCGCGACCTCCTTTGAGCGGGGTTCGGCCGGCATCGGCTGGATCACCGAAGCGCGGCGTAGGTGATCGTCACGGAGAACTGCCGGCACCAGACGACGACCGAGCGCACGTTAGCGAGATCGGTGCCGGCCGGGATCGGGTAGTTGAACGACCCGTTGGTCGCCTTCAGCCGCCCCAGATCGGTGAACCGACCGGGCGCGCCGTCGGTCCGATCGGAGAGATAGACGTACGTATCGGGCGCACCGGCGATGTCGACATTGTCGAACCGCAGCACCACCGCATCACCGACCTTCACGATCCGGACGGTGCCGGTGCCGTAGTCAGCGAGCGAGATACGGACAAGCTCGCCGCTGGCGATGGTCTTCAGCGGCTCCGCCGTGGTGCCCGGCGATGAGGCGAGCGACCGCGCGGGCAGCTCCTCCACGAGCGTTTGGCGGACGAACTGCGGGACGATCACGAAGGCGACGACCGGCAGGCCGACCGCGCCGAGTAGCAGCAGCGACGCGACGACGACGAGCGTTCGGCGTTTCAACACAGGTTCGCCCGCGCGTTTTGGACGCTCACGCCGGCACGCTGAACCAGAAGCGCGTGCGACCTGCGGCGGACTCGGCGCCGACCTGGCCGCCGCCGAGCTCCACGAGCCGCTTCACGATGGCGAGGCCGATGCCGGCCCCGCCGAGTGCCTGGTCGCGCGATTTCTCCACCCGATAGAACCGCTCGAAGACGCGGGGCAGCTCGGACGTCGGGATGCCCTGACCACCGGTGTTGGTCACGCTCACGACGATGTCGGCCGGGCGGCGAGCCGCCGCGACGACGACCGTCCCGCCCTCAGGCGTGTACCGCACCGCGTTCTGCAAGAGGTTGGCGAGGACCTGGGCCAGGTGGTCGGGCTGAGCGCGAGCGCGCAGCGGCGCGGGAACGTCCAGGGCGATGCTGATCGAGCGCCGCTCGAACGACGGCCGGACGATATCGACCGCGCTCGCGATCGCGACCCGAAGATCGAGATCGACGAGCGCCGGTGGATCCGTGGCAACGGCTCCGCCGGCAAGGCTGTCAAGGGAGCGGGCCAACCGGACGAGACGGTCGACCTCTTCGTGGAGCGATACGAACGTGGCGTGGTCGGGCGCGATGACTCCGTCCCGCAGGGCCTCCAAATAGCCCTGGAGATTCGTGAGCGGCGTGCGCAGCTCGTGCGCCGCGTTCGCGATGAATTCCCCGCGGATGCGCTCCTGTTCGCCGATCTCCGCAGCCATCTGATTGAACGAGTCCGCGAGCGAGGTGATCTCCTCCGGTCCCTTCCGGTCGACGCGGACGCTGTAGTCGCCGACGGCGACTCGCCGCGCTGCGATCCCGATCTGCCGCAACGGGCGTGAGATCCGGCTAGCGAGCGCCAGGGAGAGAGCGATGCTGGCAGCACCGGCCACGACCAGCGCGCCGAGGAAGAACCGTGCGATGGTCTCGTCGAACATCTCGCGGGCGGCGGTGACTGTCGAGCCATGCTCGACCATCAGGCGCTCGAAGGCGGCGGCGGAGAACGCGAAGACACCGAGCGTGAGAATGATCGCGACCGCGAGCCCGACGGCGAGAGATGCAGTGGCGATCCGGCTCGCGATCCTGTTCACGGCTCGGGGGCCGTGCGGTAGCCGGCGCCGCGTACGGTCGAGATATACCGCGGATGATCGGCGTCGTCGCCGAGCTTCTCGCGAAGCCGCCGGATGTAGACGTCGACGCTGCGCTCCATCACGTCGGCCTCGCCGTCGCCGTAGAGGCTGTCGAGCAAGGCCTCGCGCGTGAGGATCCGGCCGTCGGCCTCGACGAGCGCGAGGAGCAGCTTGAGCTCACCGGTCGTGAGGTCGAGCAGCGCATGCGCCCGGCGGACCTCCTGACGGGCGGGATCGATCACGAGGTCGCGGAATGGCACTGGCTGATCGCGCCGCCGCTCCTCCGGCCGCTCAGCTCGCCGGAGGATGGCCTTGACCCTGCCGACGAGCTCCGCGGGCGAGAACGGCTTCGCGACGTAATCATCGGCGCCCTCGTTGATCCCGAGTACCCGATCGGCCGGCGCGCCGCGCGCGGACAGCATCAGGATCGGCACCTCCGACTCCGCGCGGACGATCCGGGTGATCGCGAGCCCGTCGAGCATCGGGAGCATGACGTCCAGCACGACCAGGCGGGGACGCCGTTCGCGGAGCGCGGCGAGCGCGGTAGGGCCATCGGCGGCGGTGATGACGGTGAATCCTTCGCGCTCCAGGTAGGTCCGGACGAGCTGGACGATCTTGGCGTCGTCATCGACGACGAGGATCGGGGACACGTCAGCAGCCACGGCAGTAAGCATCGTAGGCGGCGAAGAGTGCGCCTCCGGTGTGACAGTCGGATTACAACCGTCGCTCCGACCGAGCTAGCGTTCGACCGTGACGTCGTTCCTCACCGGCCTGATCGCCGGCTTCGCCATCGCGATGCCGCCCGGCGCGGTCACGTCGCTCATCGTGCGGATCGGGCTGCAGCGCGGCTTCCCGTCGGCACTCGCGGCAGGTTGGGGTACGGCGACGGTCGACGGGGTCTACTGCGTCGTCGCGGTCCTGGCGGGCGCGGCCCTCGTGCCGCTGCTCGGTGCGATCGATCCGCCGCTGCGGATCGCGACCGGACTCGTCCTCATCGGGCTCGGCGTGCGCGGCATGCTCGCGTCACGCACCGACCTTCCGCCGACGGGACCGCCGGACGCGCGGGCGCTCGCCGCGACGTATCTGCGATTCATCGCGATCACGATGGTGAACCCGGCGACCCTCGCGTATTTCGTCGCGGTCGCGCTCGGATTCGCGGGCGCGGTGCTCAACGACGCGGTCGCGTTCGTGGTCGGCGTGTTCGCCGCGTCGCTCACTTGGCACCTCATCCTCGCAGTCTTGAGCGGCTCGCTGCACGGCCGTCTGAGCCCGACTGCGCGAACGATGCTCGCCATCGTGGCCAACGGCGTCGTCATCGCGCTCGGCTTGCGGATCCTCGCGCAGGTCGCCTCGGGCTAGGCCTCCTCAGGCGCCGGTGGGACTGCGACGAGGCTGAGCAGCAGGCCGATGACCCCACAGAGCACAACGGATCCCGCGACGAAGGTGAAGGTCCAGCCGAATCCGTAGCGAACGTACACGACCGCGAAGTACAGAACGAAGTACGCCATCGGCACCGCCGCCGCGATGATCCGCAACCCGAGCGTGCGTGTCGCCGACGGGCGCAGCCGATACAGCAGCACGTCGCCGACGATCCCCGCGCCGATCGCCACGGCCGCGAACGAGATCCGCACGTCAGCCGGCGTATTGCGGCTCCCCATAAGGATCATCGCCATGCCATCAAGACCGAGGATGAGCGTGATCGCACCAACGGGCAGCGTCGTGGTGCGCAGGACCATGAGCAGCAGCCCGCTGATGAAGCCGCTGAACAGGTACATGCCGAGAAGGCCGCGGAAGACGCGGTCGCTCGTGGTGCCGTTGCCACTGGCACCAAGGAAGTTGGAGTACGGGCCGCTGTACAGGGAGAAGAACGTCAGCAGCGAGAAGAGTCCGACGAGCGACAGCACCATGGGGAGCCGGGCCGCGAGCGAGGCGCTGTCATCTCCGCGCCGCAGTGACGCGATGAACGGGCCGCTCACGACCAGGAACATGCCGAGTCCAAGGAGCATGTGGCTTGGGCTCAGCAGGATGTCGTTGCCGACCTCGACACCGAAGGCCGTGTGCCACGCCATGTCCGCGAGGCCGCCGAGACCAAAGGCGATGACCCCGAGGGCGGAGCCTGTGTAGCCGCGCGGCACCGCGGCGCGCCACCCGGCCGCAGCCGGCCTGCGCAGCGCGATCGCGCCATAGAGCAGCGTGGCGCAGGCGGCGAAGCCCGAATAGAAGATCGCATGCCAGACAGTCCAGAAGGTGTCCGGCAAGGCGTTCGTGTGGGCCCAACCGTCGGCGTACAGGCCCCCGAGGAGCCACGCGATCGCGCCGATCGCGAGCCAGTCGAAGCGCTTTCCGGCGTCCGCGGCGAGCGCTGCGGGGACGTTCCGAGCGATAGATCGGCTGCTCACTCGTCCTTATATACAACCGCGGCGGACCGTTGGATCGTGTCCAGCCAGCGTTGGGCCTCCCCGGGGGTACGGAAGCGGTGGACAGCGAGGTGTCGAAACTCCGGCTGAGCGAGGATCCGCGGCCACGTGCGACGCCGCTTCCCGTGCGACCTGAACACCCACAGGTACAGCGAGTCAAGCGAGAGGTACGCGTTGCGAAAGGTCTCACGGTTGCCGTTCCATAGCTCCGTTCGATCGCGGATCCGCCGATTCGTCCGTTTGAACACGCGCAACAGCGAGACGAGCAAAGAGGCGTCGAGCCAGACGAGCGTGTCGGCTCGGCCCCATGTCGCGTCACGGATCGCGGAGTAGTTGCCGTCCACCACCCAGCCCTCGCCATTCGTCGCCGCGATGATCCGTTCGCGGAACACCTCGGTCGGCGTCGGCGTCCAGCCGGCGCCGTGAAAGAGCGAGTCGAGCTCGACGACCGGCACGCCCATCTTCGCCGCGAGGGCACGCGAGAAGGTCGTCTTTCCCGCGCCACTGCCTCCACCCACCACGACGCGCCGCATGAGGGGAAACGATAGAGTCCGAGACCCGTGAAGCTCCACGAATTCCAGGCGAAACAGGTCCTCGCGCGCGCCGGCATCTCGATCCCCGAAGGCCGCACGGCGACGACGCCGGCGGAAGCCGAGGCCGCCGCGACCGCGCTTGGGCCGCCGGTCGTCGTGAAGGCCCAGGTCCACGTCGGCGGCCGGGGCAAGGCCGGCGGCGTGAAGCTCGCGAAGACCGCGGCGGAGGCGAGGGCCGCCGCCCAGGCGATCCTCGGCATGGACATCAAGGGCTTCACCGTCCGCACCGTCTACGTCGAGCGGGCGGCGCGGATCGCGAAGGAGCTGTATCTCGGCATCACCATCGACCGCGACCGCCGCCGCGCGGTCGTGATGCTCTCGACGGTGGGCGGGATGGACATCGAGCAGATCGCCGAGACCCAGCCCGAGAAGATCGCGCGCGGCTGGCCCGATCCGCTGCTCGGCCTGCCGGGCTATGCGGCGCGGGCACTCTGCTTCGACGCCGGCGTGCCCGAGGCGCAGCGCGACGCCGTCGCCGCGATCGCGCGCCAGCTGTACGGCGTGTTCCGCGCCACGGACGCGATGACCCTCGAGATCAACCCGCTGTTCATCCAGGAGGATGGCACCGTCGTCGCGGGCGATGCGAAGCTCGAGGTCGACGACAGCGCGCTGTACCGCCAGCCCGAGCTCGCGAAGCTGAAGGAGACGCAGCCGGACGAGGAGCAGGAGGAGCGCGCGAAGGCCCTCGGGTTCAGCTACGTCCAGCTCGATGGCGAGGTCGGGATCATCGGAAATGGCGCGGGCCTCGTCATGAGCACGCTCGACGCGGTGAAGAACGCCGGCGGCCACGCCGCGAACTTCCTCGACGTCGGCGGCGGGGCCAAGGAATCGGTGGTGAAGGCAGCGCTCGAGATCGTGCTCGCGAATCCGAAGGTGAAGAGCGTGTTCATCAACATCTTCGGCGGCATCACCCGCGGCGACGAGGTCGCGAAGGGCATCCTCGCCGTGCTGCACGACACGAAGCCGCGCGTGCCGCTGGTGATCCGACTCTCCGGCACCGAGGCCGAGGCCGGGCGCGCGCTCCTCGACGGCGCCCCGCTCGTGTCGCGCGCGACGATGGACGAAGCGGCGGTCGAGGCCGTGCGGCTCGCCAAATGAGCGTGCTCGTCGGCGCGGAGACCCGCCTGCTCATCCAGGGCCTCGGCCGCGAGGGCGCCTTTCACACGGCGCGGATGATCGAGTACGGCACGAAGGTCGTCGGCGCGGCGAAGCCGGGCAAGGGCGGCACCACTCAAGATGGCATCCCGCTGTTCAACACGGTCGCGCAGGCGGTCGAGGCGACCGGCGCGAACAGCTCGATCATCTTTGTCCCCGCGGCAGGGGCGCCGGACGCCATCCTCGAGGCGCTCGACGCCGACCTCGGCCTCGTTGTCGCGATCACCGAGGGGATCGCGGTGCACGAGATGCTCACGGTGGCCGCGATCCTCGAACGCTCGACGACCGTGCTCATCGGTCCGAACTGCCCGGGCCTCATCTCACCCGGGACCGCAAAGGTCGGGATCATGCCGGCCGAGAACTTCTCGACCGGCCCCGTGGGCTTCGTATCGCGCAGCGGGACCCTGACCTACGAGATCGCGGACCTGCTGACGAAATCCGGCCTCGGGCAGACCACCTGCATCGGCATCGGTGGCGATCCGATCATCGGCCTCCCCACCCCGGACGCGGTGCGCTATCTCAACGAGGATCCGGCCACCGAGGTGATCGTGATCGTTGGGGAGATCGGTGGCATCGCCGAGGAGCGCGCGGCGGAGTACATGCGCGCCTTCGGGAAGAAGCCCGCCGTGGCGTTCATCGCCGGCCGGTCGGCGCCGCCCGGCAAGCGCATGGGCCACGCCGGCGCGATCGTGTCCGGCAATTCGGGCACGGCGGAATCCAAGGTCGCGGCGTTCGAAGCGGCGGATATCCCGGTCGCTACCGCCCCCAGCGAGATCCCCGCTCTCGTGCGCGCGGCGCTCGCCGGGCGATGAAGCAGCTGATCTTCTTCATGCCCAGGGCGTAACCTCCGCCGGTCGCTCCCTGCACGTCGCGTTGGTCACCCCATCGGTCTCGATGACCAGCTCCTGAATGCCGGCCACCGGGTCGGTCACCGAACGATGCTACCGGCGCGGGCAGATCGAGCCGTCCGCACGAGCGGCGGCGAGCACAATACCGCGGTGGCCCGGCTCCAACGGAAGGCGTTCGCGGCGTCGGACGACGTACGGCTCCTCGGCCGTGGTCGCTTCGAGGTCGTCGCGCTCGACGAGACCTCGGTGGGACGGATCACCATGGAACCGGGCTGGCGCTGGTCGGCGGATGTGTCGCCGAAGGCCGGCACGTCAAGCTGTCAAGTCCGCCACCTGGGCGCGGCGCTGAGCGGCACGCTGCACGTCATGACCGACGAGGGCACCGAAATGGACATCCGCCCCGGGGATGCGTACGAGATCCCGCCCGGACATGACGCGTGGGTCGTTGGGGACGTGCCATACGACGCGATCGAGTTCGCGAGCGCGCGGCTCTTCGGGGCGAGCCACGAGGCGCCGATGCGGACGCTCGGAACGATCCTCATGACCGATATCGTCGGCTCGACGGCGGCGCTCGAGCGCCTCGGTGACGCGAAGTGGCACGCGTTGCTGCTGGAGCACAACGACCGTCTACGGGCGGAGATCGATCGGTTCGGGGGCCGCGAGGTGCGCACGACCGGTGACGGCTTCCAGGTGCTGTTCACCGGCGCTGCCCGCGGGGTGACGTGCGCGGCCGCGATGGTCGACGCGATCGCCGACCTCGGTATCCAGATCCGCGCCGGCCTGCATACGGGCGACGTGGAGCTTGCCGCGGGGAATCTGCACGGCATCGCCGTGCACACGGCGGCGCGGGTGAGCGCGCTGGCCGGCGCCGGCGAGGTCCTCGTGTCATCGGTCACGCGCGACTTGCTGGACGGATCCGGTCTCGTCTTCGAACAGCGTGGGATGCACGAGCTGAAGGGCCTCTCGGGCCCGCGACCGGTGTTCGCGCTGGTGCGGTAGTCGATGGCCGAGTTGGACCGGTTCCTTCCCGGGGTCATCGGCGCCATCGTCGGCGTCGTGGGCTGGCTGCTCGTCGGGGTGTACATGCAGCGCCGGCAGTTCGCACGGCAGGCAATGAGTGCCGGGCGGGCCGTGTATTTCGAGCTCCTCATCAATCGCATGAACGTTGCGGTCGCTCGCGACCTCGGCAGCTTCCAGCCCCTCGGACGCTCGAGCTTCGACCGGCTCCTCCCGGAGCTCGCCACATGGTTGCCGGCGCAACCGCTGCAGACGGTCGTCGGCGCGTACATGGGTCACGCCGGCTACCAGTCCGCGGGTGCGCAGCCTCATGCACCCGCCGATCTGCGCCGCGCGGCGCTCGACGCGATCGAGGCCGCACATCGCGCGGCGCTTGACGCGATCCGGCCTCGCCTCTTCAGCGCGCGGGAGATCGCGGCCCTCTCGAAGTCCGCCGGCCCGTACGCGATCGACATCACTCCCATGGCGGCAGCCGAGTCCCGCCTGCCGTGAGCGTCAGGCCGGGTCTGGCATTCGCTCGACCCACTTCGCGCGCCACGCGGGGGCCTCGAAGGGCTCGGCGAAGTAGGTGGTCAGTTTCACGATCTTCCCGCCACGCATCTCGATGAGCTGTACGAGGTGCCAGACCTCTCCGTTCGGATACGTGATGAGTCCGGTACCGGTGTAGCGCTCGCCCGAGCCGTTGATCCGCAGGAGGCTCAACGTCGGCGTCATGACCCATTGGTCCTCGCCGACGACAGCACGGGCGTGAGCGGGACCGAAGTCATGCTCGGCGCGGCCCGGGTAGTTCTCGAAGATCGCCGTGCGATTCGCGCGACCTCGGATCCGCTCGCCCGACTGCGGGTAGTCCTCGACCAGGTCCTCGGCGATGTATTCATTGCCGAGACCGGGATCGTGTGATGCCTGCGCCTGGACGAAGCGGTCGACGATCTCGCGGTTCGTCAGCTCAGCCATGGGATCCTCCTATCCGCGCAGCCGCTCGTGGTCCGGATCGAACGTCACCTTCCACTCGCGCCGCGGCCCGGCCATCACGTTGAGGTAGTAGACCTCGTAGCCGGGCGGCGCGGAGACGGTGTGAAAGCCCCGGGGCACGAGGACCAGGTCCCCGTCCCGGGCCGCGACGCTCTCGTCCAGCGAGCGATCCGCGGTGTACACCCGCTGGACGGCGAAGCCGCGCTTCGCATCGCGCATCCGGTAGTAGTACGTCTCCTCGAGCAGCGTCTCGCGTGGCGGGTCGTCGGTGTCGTGCTTGTGCGGTGGATAGCTGGACCAGTGGCCGGCCGGCGTCACGACCTCCGTGAGCAGCAGCCGCTCCGCGGCGCGGTCCTCCATGAGCACGTGATGGATGCGCCGCTCCATGTTGCCGGTGCCGCGCATCTCGAGACGCGCGTCCGCCGGCCGGAACAGCTGGATCGCCGCCCCCTTCGTCGCGGGGGCGCTGCCGATCGCGAGCTCGCACGCGCGCGGTCCGGCGATCGCGGTGATCTCCGTGCCGGGCGGCGCGTACAAGGCGTGGGGAGCGCCGTCGAACGGCGATGCGCGGCCGTCCCCTGCGTCCAGACGCTGCTCGCCCGCGCGCAGCTGGCACGGCCCGCCGAGCAGCACCAGGCAGGCCTCACGATCCGCGAAGGTCCATGACCTGGATGCATTCGGGTAGAGGCGCACGGCCTCGAAGCCGACGTACCGCCAATTGGCGCGCTGTGGCGTGACCGAGATCATCGTTCCGTCGCGCGCGGGCTCGCCCCCGCGGATGAGGAGGTCCATTTCAGATATGACGGCGCTGACGCTTCTTGTTCGTCGACCAGTCCTGCCGGGCCTTGCGCACGCCCTCCTGCTCGGACGCTTCGGCCGGCGCGACCTCCCACCACGACTCATAGCTCGGCACGGCCACGAGCGGGTCGGTCTCGATGACGATGACCGTCGTCTCGGTCGCGGCCTTCGCTTCCGTGAGCGCGACGCGCAGCTCGGCGATCGTACCCGCGCGCACCGAACGCGCGCCAAGGCTTCGGGCGTTCGCGACGAAGTCGATCGGCAGATCCGACGCGGTGCCGAAGCCGTTCGTGCCAAGTGACCGCGAGAGCGCGCCGATCGAGGCGAATCCGTGGTTGTCGACGAGCACGATGATGAGCTTTGCCCCCTCGCTGACCGCCGTCGTGAGCTCGCCGGGGGACATGAGGTACGACCCGTCGCCAAGCATGACGAACACATCCCGGTCCGGCGCGGCGAGCCGCGTGCCTATTCCGCCGGGGATCTCGTAGCCCATGCACGAATAGCCGTACTCGACGTGATAGCCCTTCGGGTCGCGCGTGCGCCACAGCTTGTGGAGATCGCCCGGCATCGAGCCGGCCGCGCACACGACCACGTCACGCGGTTCGGCCGCCGCGTTGACCGCGCCGATGACCGCGCTCTGCGCCGGCGGTCGCTGATCGACCGCGTACAGCTTCGTGACCTCGGCGTCCCACTCCGCGTGGAGCTTCTCGGCCTTGGTGCGATACCGCTCGTCGATCACCCACTCGGCGCCCGCAAGCGCCTCGAGTCCGGCGCGCGCATCGCAGAGCAGCGGGATCGCGTTCAGCTTGAACGCATCGACGCTGGCGACGTTCAGGTTGATGAACCGGACGCTCGCGCCCTCGAACAGGGTCTTCGACGCGGTCGTGAAGTCGGTCCAGCGGGTGCCGATGCCGATGACCACATCCGCGTCGCGCGCCATGCGATTCGCGGCGAACGTGCCCGTCGCTCCGATCGCGCCCAGCGCGAGCGGATGGTCATACGGCAGCGCGCCCTTACCGGCCTGCGTCTCGGCCACCGGGATGCCACTCCGCTCGACGAACGCGCGCAGGGCCTCGGTCGCCCCGCTATAGATCACGCCGCCGCCCGCGACGATGAGCGGCCGTCGCGCGGCGTTGATGAGCTCTATCGCTCGGGCGAACGCCGCGCCGTCCGGCGCGCGGCGGTCGATGTGCCAGACCCGTTTGGCGAGGAACTCATCGGGAACGTCGAAGGCCTCGGTCTGCACATCCTGCGGCAGCGCAAGCGTGACCGCGCCGGTCTCGGCGGGATCTGTCAGCACGCGCATCGCGTTCAGCGCGGAGCCGAGGATCTGCTCCGGCCGCGTGATGCGATCCCAGTACTTCGAGACGGCCTGCAGGCTGTCGTTCACGGTCATGTCCGCGCGGGCGGGCTGCTCGAGCTGCTGGAGCACCGGGTCGGGCGCGCGAGAAGCGAACACGTCGCCCGGCAGGAGGAGCACGGGGATGCGGTTCACGGTGGCGAGCGCGGCGCCGGTCACGAGGTTCGTCGCGCCAGGCCCGATCGATTACGTGCAGGTGAATGTCGAGAGGCGGTCCTTCATGCGCGCGTAGCCGACGGCGATGTGGACCATCGACTGCTCGTTGCGCGCCTGGTGGTACGTGAGCGCCTCCGGATACTGGGCGAGCGCCTGCCCGATGCCCGCGACGTTGCCGTGCCCAAAGATCCCCCAGCACCCGGCGAAGAAGCGCTGCTCGACGCCATCACGCTCGACGTATTGCTGCGCCAGGAATCGGACCAGGGCCTGGGCCGTCGTCAATCGCTTCACGCGCGCACCTGCGGCCGCACGATCCTGGCCGCCGCATCGACGGCGGCC
Source organism: Candidatus Limnocylindria bacterium (assembly GCA_038207785.1). GTDB lineage: Bacteria > Chloroflexota > Limnocylindria > P2-11E > P2-11E > UBA4735. The sequence goes on from JBBQZK010000001.1 coordinate 138,208, forward strand.
GTCACGTCCCCGTCGGGCGGGTACAGCAGCGTCCGACCGGCGACGAGTCCGCGCACCTGAGGGAGCGCCATCGCCTCTGCCCACTTCGCGTACGTCGCGTCGCGATCCTTCCCGGGGTCGCCGCCCAGCAGTACGACCGGAAGCGTCGTGGCCGACAGCAGCCGCTCCTGGTCGTCGACCACCGGCAGCTTCAGCCAGGTGCGCGCCGAGCTGCCGCCGAGAGCGGAGGCGATCGCGATCGCGCGCATCGTCGCGTCGACGGAGAGGTCGTTGCTGGACTTTCCGTCGACGGTGCGCGACGCAAAGACCTCGACCATGGAGTACAGCCCGAGCGCGGTGAGCTCGTCGATGGCGCGTGCGCAGGCTGCCATCGTTCGGACCGTCCCCGGATCGTCGTCGGCGACGCGCAGCATCATCTTGCCGCCGTTGAGCCCATCGCGGGCGATCGCCGCGGCCGTGTATCCGGTGAAACGGTCGTCGAGCTCGAACACGGACCCGGCGAGTCCACCGCGATTCATCGAGCCGAAGATCACCATCTCGTCGAGCGACCCATCGAGCGCGAGATCGTCGACGATGTCGGCCGTCGCGAGGATCCCATCGACATCGTCATGGAGCAGCGCGGTCTGCACGCGGCGCAGCAGGTCACCGCGGTCGGCCATCGCGTGCGGATCGCCGCCCGCCGCGAAGACCCCGCGCCCGGGGTGATCTGCGGCGATGAGGAACAGCTTGCGCGGGTACGTGAGCATGCCGCGCGGCCGGGTCGCGAGCGCGTTCGGCACCGCATCCGGATCCGCTGCGCGCAGCTTCGTGAGTCGGCTGACGAGATCAGACACGGGCAGCACCTCCGAGCACGGCATCGACCTCGTCGGCGGTCGGCATCGCGTCGGCGCACGCGAGCCGCGATGCGACGATCGCGCCGGCCGCGCTCGCGAACGACAGGATCCGCGTCAGGTCCCACCGAGAGAGCAGGCCATGGACGAGCGCCCCGCCGAACGCGTCACCGGCGCCAAGGCCGTTGACGACGTCGATCACGACCGCCGGGACCTCGACGCGCTCGGCAGTGGTCCGCGCGAGCGTGCCGTGCGGGCCCTGCTTCACGATCGCGAGCTCCGGGCCCATCCCCAGCAACGCCTCGGCGGCCACGTCGGGGTCGCGCGTCCCAGTGGCCATCTCGACCTCGTCGATGTTGCCAACAACGACGCGGGCGTGCGCGACGATCTTCGCCGCCTCGGCGCGCGCCGCGAGCATCGAGGACCAGAACGCCGGCCGGTGATCGAGATCGTGGATGACCTGGCCCGTCGCGATCCGCGCGGCCTCGAGCGTTGCGGCCCGGCTCGGTTCCTGCGAGAGCGCCGTGCCGCTCGTCCAAAGGATCGGCACGCCGGCGATGGCGTCGCGGTCCAGCTCGTCCGCGCGGATGTTCAGGTCGGGCGCCTTTGGCTGGCGATAGAACAGCAGCGGAAAGTCGTCAGGCGGGAAGATCTCGCAGAACACGATGGGCGTGCGGAGCACCGGATCGGTGCCGACGAAGCGCGTGTCCACGCCGAAGGCTTCGAGCGCCTCGCGGACGTACGTGCCGAAGCCGTCGTCGCCGACCTTCGTGATGACGGCGCTGCGGTGGCCGAGCCGCGCCGCGGCGACGGCGACGTTCGTCGGGCTGCCCCCGAGCGACTTCGCGAACGTGCGGACCTTCGCGAGCGGCACGCCGATCTGCTCGGGGTACAGGTCGATTCCGACCCGTCCGATGGTGATGAGCTCGAGCTCAGACACGGGCGCTCACGAAGGGGGGACCGCGATCTTCCGTTGTCGCATCGTCGGTACAGTAGTCGCGGTCCAGGTCGCGGGAGGGATGATGCGGATCTCGGTTTTGGGTGTTGGCCGTCTTGGCGCGTCACACGCGGCGACGCTCGCCGCGTTGTCGGGCGTCTCGCAGCTCACCGTGTACGACGCGGACCCTGCTCGCGCCCGAGACGTGGCCGCGCCGCTCAACGCGCGCACCGTCGGATCGATCGATGAGGCGTTCGCCGACGCGGAAGCGATGGTCATCGTCACGCCGACCGACACCCATGCGCCACTGATCAAACGCGCGATCGATCAGGGCCTGCCAACGTTCTGCGAGAAACCCATCGCGATCGGGATCCCCGAGACGAAGGACATCGTCGAGCACGTGAAGCGGAAGAACGGCCGGCTCCAGATCGGCTTCCAGCGCCGCTTCGACGCGGGGTACCGGAACGCCCGCGCGGAGCTGCGCAGTGGCGGCCTCGGTGACGTGTACTCGTTCCTCATGGTCAGCTGCGACCGCCTGCCGCCACCCGACGCGTACATCAAGAGCTCCGGCGGCCAGTTCAAGGATCAGTTCATCCACGACTTCGACATCACCCGATGGCTGTTCGGCCAGGAGGTGGCCGAGGTCATCGCGACCGGATCGACGAAGGGCGTCCCCTCATACGAGGCGATGCAGGACGTCGGCACGTCCGCCGTCATGCTGAAGCTCGCCGACGGCACGCTCGGGCTCATGACCGCGCTACGCCACAACGAGGCCGGCTACGACATCCATGTCGAGATCCATGCTGAGAAGGACACCATCGGGATCGGCATCGACCCGCGCACGCCGTTGCGGTCCGTCGAGGCGGACGCGCCCAAGCTCGCGGGCCCGGCGTATCCATCGTTCTTCGTGCGGTTCGGCGACGCGTACAAGGCCGAGCTCGCGCATTTCCTCCAGTTCGCCACGGGCAAGGCCGAGGACGCGTGCACCGCATCGGACGCGCTCGAGGCCCTACGCATCGCCGAGGCCGCCGGCCGCTCGTGGCGCGAGCGCCGTCCGGTCGCGCTCACCGAGATCGCGTGACGGTCACGGTCCGGTTCCTCGGCACCGGCAACGCGTTCGCGGACGGCGGCCGGTCCCATGCATGCATCCATCTCGAGGCTGCTGGCGCGTCGCTGCTGCTCGACTGCGGCGGCTCATCGCTCCCGGCGATCAAGAAGGCGCTGGACCCGAAGTCCATCCAGGCGATCGCGATCTCGCATCTCCACGGTGATCACTTCGGGGGGATCCCGTACTTCGTGATGGAGCAGCACTTCGCCGGCCGCACGGCGCCGCTCGCCATTGGCGGGCCGCGCGAGCTCCAGACGCGAGCGACGCGCGCGGGCGAGGCCCTCTACACGGACTTCTTCGGCGCGATCGACGTCGAGTACGGACTCTCTTTCGTCACGCTCCACCAGACGCCCGTGAGCTTCGGCGGTGCCCTCGTGAGCGCGCATCCGGTGAAGCACGTCGCGGAGAGCGACCCGCACGGTCTACGGGTGCAGATCGACGGCAAGCTCGTGGCCTACTCCGGCGACGCGCGGTGGAGCGACGAGCTCGTGACGGTCGCGAAGGGTGCCGACCTGTTCATCTGCGAGTCCACGAACTTCTCCAAGTCCGACCCCGCGCACCTCAGCTACCGGGAGCTGATCGCGAACCGCTCCAAGCTCGATTGCGGGCGGATCATCCTCACCCACCTCGGCGCCGAGACCCAGGCCCACCTCGCGGAGCTCGAGCTCGAGCCCGCGTCCGATGGGATGCTCGTCACGATCTAGGGAACCGCGGTACCGTCCCGGTCGTAGGTCGTGAAGATGCGCATTTCGCTCGCCGTGCTCGTCACCGTGCTCGCGTCAGCGTGTTCCGCCACGGGCGTACCGACGGCGTCGCCGTCGGCCACCGCGCCAATAGCGCGCTCGGCGACCCCGACCTCGGATCCGCTGACCTTCCGCGTCGGCCCGTCGCAGGCCCGAATGGTGACGACCTTCACCGCATTTCTCGACGCATACAACGCCGGAGCGGTCGATCGCGCACTCGCGCTCCTCACGGACGACGTAGGCATCAGCGACTGCGACTATCGCGGACCGAAGCTCCTCACCGCGACGGGGCGGGACGCGGCTCGCCAATGGCTGGCCGACCGCGCGGCCGACCACGACCGTTTGGACGTGGAGTCGATCCTCAACGCGAACCCCGATCCGACGTCGGGATCGCACGTCGTCGCGGTCTCATATTCGCGGCGGACGAGCGACACCCTACGGGCTCTCGGGTTCCCCAATGGCATCAAGCCGCAGGGGGCGACGAAGGCGGTCTTCACCACGACCGACGACAAGATCCGCGCGTTCGCGAACGGACCGTTCGGCGGGCCGATCGAGGCCTGCCGCCCCCACTAGCGGCGCTCACCCCCTCGCCGGCCGGCGATCCCCCAAGTACACGGCTCCCGCAGCGACGACCGAGAGCGCGATGAGCGCCCAGATCCCCGGCACGTACGTACCGACCGCGTCGTACACGGCGCCCAACGTGACGGGCGAGATCGCTTGGGTGAGCGTCGTCGCGAGCGTGAGGACCGCGGCGATGCTCGCGATCCGGCGCGGGCCGTATAGGCCCGCGACGATCGTCGACCGCACGAGCGTCTCCGCGCCACGCGCCGCGCCGAAGAGCAGCACGAACGCGACGACGCCGATCTCCGATGGCACGAACAACAGGATGAGGAGCGCGAGCGGCTGTCCGGCGTAGATCAGGAGCGAGATCGTGCGCGGCGCGAACCGGCGCTCGAGCGGCGCGAAGAGCAGACGCCCCAGCACCTGCGCCGCGCCGATCCCGCCGGCCGCGGCCGCGGCGAACCCGAGCGAATAGCCGTGATCGCCGAGATACGCGACCAGATGCACGGGCACGCCGACGCCAAGGGCATACAGCGCGAACGCCAGGGCCAGCCACTTGAATGTGGGATGGCGAAGGGCCTCGCGGAATGACGAGCTGAGCTCCGGCTCGGCGACGATCGCATCGGGGCCCGCAGCAACGGGATCGCCATCGACACCGGCCCCGACATCGGCCGGACGCCGGCGCAGGAGCAGCGCGTGCGGCGCGATCGTGAGCAGACCGAGCACGATCGCGAGCGTGACCAGCGCCGATCGCCAGCCCTGGATCGAGACCAGCCACGCCGCGAGTGGGACGAACACCGTGCTCGCGAACCCCGCGATGAGCGTGACCAGCGTGAGCGCGCGCGAGCGGTCGCGCCGGAACCAGACGATGATCGTCGCGAACGCCGGGCCGTAGTTCGTGGCGGCGAACGCGATGCCGATCAGGATCCAGATCACATAGAAGGACGTGAGGTCTCGCACCTGCGACCACGCGATCACGAGCGGCACCGCGACGATCGATCCGATGGTCATGAGCAGGCGCGGTCCATGCTCATCGAGCCACCGTCCGACGGCGAGGCCGACGACACCCGAGACCACCAGCATCACCGAGAGCGCGCCGGAGATCTCGGCACGTGACCAGCCCAGCTCGGCGGTCGTGGGCGCGATGAGGACGCTGAAGGTGTAGTAGAGAACGCCCCACGAGACGGTCTCGGTGAACCCGAGGACGGTCGCGAGTACCCACCCGTAATAGGGCCGCTTCACGGCCACGAGGCTAGGTGCGGGCGGCGGTCAGTGCCGAGACCGGGATCACGGCCTGCGTGGTCCCGCAACACGTGCTCTCGGCGGAGCTGCAGTCCACGCCGTCGCAGCAGTCCTGCCCGCCACCGGAGCACACGCCGGTCTGCGGGAGAACGAGCTCGACCGATTCCGCGCCCCGCATGTCGCCGACGAGCGCGCTGGCGATCGAGCGCACCTGCTCGTAGCCCGTGAGCATGAGGAAGGTCGGCGCGCGGCCGTAGCTCTTCATCCCGACGATGTAGAAGTCCTTCTCCGGATGGCTGAGCTCGCGTACGCCGTGCGGTGGCACGGTGCCGCAGCTGTGGACGTTCGGGTCGATGAGCGGCGCGAGGGCCGGCGGCGCCTCCAGGATCTCGTCGACGCGCACGCGAAGCTCGCGCAGTGGCGCGAGATCCGGGCGAAAGCCGGTGGTCGCGATGATCTCGTCGAATGGTCCGATCTCCCGCGCGCCGTCGGAGACGACGACGCCGTCGGGCGTTTCGCGCAGCGCGGCGATCCGCAGCACCACCTGGGTCACGGCGCCGCCCTCGACGAGCCCACGCATCCGCGTGCCGAGCGCGCCGCGCGCCGGCAGCGCATCGTTCTCGGCGCCGCCGTACTTCGCGTCGGCGACCGGCCGGCGGACGAGCCACGTGACAGGTGTGCGCGGCAGGGCGTTGAGCTGGATGAGCACGTCGAACGCGGAGTGGCCGCTCCCGACGACGAGGACCCGCTTCCCCGCGTACCGCGCCCGATCGCGACCCACCGGGTCCGCGATGCCGTAGTGGATGCGACCGGCCGAATCGGCCTCGCCGCGCGCGAGCACGCCGCTCGCGCCGAGCGGGTTCGGGATGCCGTAGGTGCCGGAAGCGTCAATGAGCGCGCTCGCGAGGATCAGGCGCTCGCCGTCCGACGTTGCGACGGTGCTCGCGAACGGCGCGTCGTCACGGCCGTCGGTCTTCATCTTGTCGAAGCCGAGCCGCGCGACGGATGTGACGCGGTGCCCTAGCCGGACGCGCTCACCGAGCGCGCGACCGAGCGGCGCGAGGTACCGGTCGACGAGCTCGCGGCCGGTCGGATAGCCATCGGCGTCCGGCGCGGTCCAGCCGGTCGGCTCGAGGAGCTCGCGGGCGGCGGGGTCGATGTCGTACTTCCAGGGCGAGAAGATCCGGACGTGGCCCCACTGCAGGACGCTGGCGCCGACGCTGGAGCCGGCCTCGAGGACGAGTGGGGCCGCGCCGCGCTTGAGGAGCTGGGCCGCGGCGGCAAGGCCGACCGGTCCCCCACCGATGATCGCGATCGGCAGATCGTTCATGCCCCGATGATTGCCCGCACATCGACCGTTGTCAATATCGAAGGTTGTGGATATACTGGGGCCCGTGGACGACGTGAAGATCCTCCAGGCGATCGCCGAGCCGACCCGGCTCGCCATCGTGCGGCAG
>JBBQZK010000002.1:0-85329 GCA_038207785.1 Candidatus Limnocylindria bacterium
CTCCTCCGCGGACGGCGCGCGCGAAGGGAACAGGCCACCGGCATCGTGCCGGAGGACCTCGGCGTATCCCCCGCGGTCCGGAGCGACGACGACGCATCCTGCGGCGGCGGCCTCGCAGAGCGCGAGACCCTGCGTCTCGCTGCGTGACGCGCTGACGACGACGTCGGCAGCGGCGAAGGTGTCGGCAAGCCCGTCGAGCCCGAGCTGCCCCATGAACACGACGCGCGCTCCGACCCCCCCATCGCGCGCGGCCGTTCGCAGGTCAGCCTCGAGCGGTCCGCCGCCGGCGAAGACGAGGATCGCGTCGCGGTGAGCGGACGCGCGCAGCAGCGCGACGAGATCCAGCACGCGCTTCTCGACCGCCAGACGCGACGCAGACACAAGGATCGGCATACCGGCCGCGACCCCGAGGCGTAGGCGACCCCGGGCCGCGTCGCCGCGGGTGAGCTGCACGTCGGTCGGCGCCGGCACGACCCGCACGGCCTTCGCGTCGCCGGCGGCACGCAACTCGGTCGCGAGCTCTTCATTCGGCGCGATCGCGAGGTCGGCCGCGGCGACCACCGAGCCGATGTACGGACCGACCAGCGTGCGGGCGAGCGGCGCGGCAAGGCCGGCGTAGTGCGCGTACTCATCGAAACGTGTGTGCACCGTGACCACGAACGGCACCCGCAACGACCGAGCCGCCGCCAACGCCGCCCAGGAGGCCCCGAACACCGAATGCGCATGCAACAGCTCGACGTGGAGCGATCGCAGCCGCTGCGGCAGCCGCGGGCCGAACAGGGCCAGCTTGTGGCCGACCGGCGCGCCCGGCATGTGGATCTCGGGTTCAGCGATATCGACATCGCCGCGGGGGCCGACGACGGTGACCATGACGCCCGCCTCACGGAGCGCATCGCGCTGACGACGCACGGCGACCGTGACGCCCGACACGTATGGGAGCGCGACATCGGTCAGAAATGCGACGTGCATCCGCAGAGCGTAGGTGCGAGGCAGCGAGGCGGAGGCCCGCTCGCGCAGGGGTTGAGCGCCCGAAAGGGCGCGAGGCGTCAGGACGGAACGAGGAGCGGGCCGTGATGAAGCGTCCCTGCGCGAGCGGGCCTTCGCCTCGCCCGCCGGCCCGACCTACGCCGGCCGCGCCCCTGGGCGCGTCAGAGCAACCGGGTGTTGTTGATGACGAGCGCGAACTGGCAGTGCAGGAACTCCGCGGCGCGGCGGCACAGCATCATGCGGGAGAGGAAGATCTCGAAGTACTCCATCAGCGGGGCGACCTCGGTGTCGATGGTGAGGTCGAGCGTGATGAGCTTCTCGCGCCGGCTGACTTTGATCTCCGCGTTCGTTGCCGCGAAGTTGACGCGGTCGTGGATGTCGAAGGTCGTCGTCTTCGGGTTGCGCACGCGCGAACGATGCACGTCGCTCTTGTCGGCGATGATCACGGCAGCCGAGACGGCGCTCACTGGAAGACCGCCCTCGGCCTCTTCATGGTTCGCGATCGCGCCCATGATCACCGCGACCTCCTCGAAGGTGAACCCGAGGTCCAGGAGGATGTCCTTCGCGAGGAGCGCCCCCGTCTGGCCGTGCTTCTCGCGCGTGATGACGTTGCCCATGTCGTGCAGATAGGCGGCGACCGCGCCGAGCTCGGTCCGGCGGGCCTCGTGGCCGAGCGACTTGAGGATGAACCGCGCGCCATCGGCCGTCGTGTTGGCGTGTCGCTCGCCGTGCTCCGTGTAGCCGATGGCTCCGGTCTGCGCGTTCGCCGAGCGAATGTATACGCGGACGCGCTCGTCCTTCTTGATGTCGTCGAGCACCGGACCCTGGCGCTTCGCCTCGACCGGCGTCTTCGTTTTCGTTTCGGAGCGGTGGACCTTCGTGGTCTCGTCGTCGGTCTTCGTGTCGTTCGGGCGCGGTGTGCCGGGCGACTCTCGCATCGCGCTCATCGCGCCGACTCTAGCCGACGCGCCTCTTCATACCCGCGTTGCAGCCGCTCGGCCGTCTGCTGCATCCAGCGCAGCTCGGTGATCCCCGCGCGACAGATGACCAGGCCGCGCGTGAACGCGAGCCACGGCTTCAGCGTGCCACCGAGAAGACCAAGCCACGTCGCCGCGGTCGCGTCGACCTTCGGGCCTTTGCCCTTGGGTTCGGCGGCTTCAGCGAACAGCGTGCCGTCACCCGCCCGGAACTCGATGGCGCGTGCACCGTCGGTGACCCGCAAGAGCGCACGCCCATCGCGCGCGCCCTTCAGCGCCTCGAGCACGGCAGACGTGTCGCTCGCTTCGGCGAGGATGCGGAGCACGAGGTCGGTCACGGCCTCCGGTACCGGCTCGCCACGGCCCGCGAGGTCACGTGCCTCATCCAGTGCGGCGACGAGCGCTGCTGCCGTCACGCGAGCGGCAGATTCGAGCGGACGCCCGCCGGCATCTCGGCGCCGCGGTGGCGCATCGAGAAGAACGCCGCCGCACCGACCATCGCGCCGTTGTCGGTGCAGAGCCGCGGCGGCGGTACGTACAACGGCACCCCGATGCGGCGCTGGATCTCCGCGCGCAGCGGACCGTTCGCCGCAACGCCGCCGCCGAGCATGACACTGCGAACGCCGTGCTCGGCCGCGGCCCGCGCCGTCTTCTCGGCAAGGGCCTCGACGATCGCCTTCTGGAACGAGGCAGCGACATCGCCCACTGGCAGGGGCCCCTTCTCTTCGAGCGAGCGCACGAGACGCAGCACCGCGGTCTTCAGACCGGAGAACGAGAAGTCGTAGCGATCGGCGAGCCACGCCTTGGGCAGCGGGAACGCGCTGGGGTCGCCGTCCCTGGCCACGCGTTCGATCTCCGGCCCACCCGGAAAGCCCAGGCCGAGCAGGCGGGCGACCTTGTCGAACGCCTCCCCCGCGGCATCGTCGATCGTCCGACCGAGCAGGCGGAACTTGCGGTGCGCCTCCATGAGCACGAGGTCGCTGTGCGCGCCGCTCACGACGAGCACGACCGCCGGCAGCTCGGGCTCGGATCGGAGGTCCTCCGTTTCGACGAGCCAGTTCGCATACACGTGGCCCTCGAGGTGATTGACCCCGATGAAGGGGAGCCCCGCCGCGAGCGCGAGCCCGCGCGCGTAGTTGGCTCCGACCAGCAGACAGCCGATGAGACCCGGACCGACGGTCGCGGCAACGACATCGACCTCGCGAAGCGCGACGCCCGCGTCGCGCAGCGCCTTGTCCGTGATGGGGTCGATCGAACGAAGATGCTCGCGCGCGGCGACCTCGGGCACGATGCCGCCCGTGGCCTGGTGCGCGAGCTGCGTCGCGATGACGTTCGACCGGATCCGGCGGCCATCCTCGACGACCGCGACGCCGGTCTCGTCGCAGCTCGTCTCGACGGCGAGGATCCTCACTCCGTATCCAGATCCTTGCGCAATGTCGCGAGCCGATCCTTGACCACGCGGTCCTTCAGGCGCTCCGTCCACATGATGAGCGCGTCCTCATTGTTGTCGCTGTAGTAGCGGCGGCGTACGCCGGCGCGCCGGAAGCCGTACTTCTCGTAGAGCTTCTGCGCGGCGAGGTTCGAGGCACGCACCTCGAGCGTGAGCCACTCCGCGTTCATCACGGCCGCGATCTCGAACAGCCGCTGCAACAATCGCTCGCCGATACGCAGCCGGCGATGGTCGGGGTGCACCGCGAACGTCGTGATGTGCGCTTCATCGACCATCAGCCAGAGGCCGGCGTAGCCGACGATCTGCCGGCCGCTGCGCGCGACGACGTACCGGGCATTGCGGTTCTGCGTGAGCTCGTGCCGGAAGGCGTTGGCCGGCCACGGCACCGGGAACGAGCTGCGCTCGACGTCCTGCACGGCGTCGATGTCGTCGAGGGCCATGTCGTCGATCACGACCGGGGCAACGGAGACTATCTGCGTCCTCCTCTAGGAGCTTCGTTTGGGAAGGCCAAGAGATACATCATCCGTCGGCGGCGGGGCGAACGGCTGGGCGAAGCTCCCGCCCATCGCCGGCTGGCGCACGTAGATGGGCTCGAGCGCGCCCAGAGGCGCCTGCGTGCGCTCGGCCAGCTCGTTCCATCCGAGCTCGGCGAGATAGCCGGCCCGTCGCATGCGCGACGCGGGCGGAGCGAACAGCGCGAGCGGCCCGAGCAGGTCGCGCAGGGTCGACTCGGCCTCTTCATCGATCTCGCCGACGAACAGCGTGTGGCTCCCGATCTGCCGGCAGATATCGACCAGCGGACCGACGATGAACGGCGAGCGCCGCGCCCATTTTCGATTGCGCTCCTGATAGAGCGCGGCGTAGTACTCGCGCCGGCCGGCCGGCAGCAGCGGACACGTTCGAAGCTTCGACGAGGCATGTGGATACGCGAGCACGTCCAGCGTCGAGACGCCGACGAGGGCGGCGCCGCCTCCGCGAGCGAGTCCCTGCGCCGCGGCGATCGCGACGCGTAGGCCGGTGAACGAGCCCGGGCCTGTCGCGACGGCGACCTTGTCGATCGTCTGGATCTGCTGGCGGGAGAGCCCGAGCAGCCGTTCGATCGTGGGGAACAGGTCCTCCGCATGCCGGCGCTGCGCATGCCACGTTTCCTCCGCGAGCACCGCGGTCCCATCGAAGATCGCGACCGACGCCCACTCCGTGGACGTGTCGATCGCGAGGAGCGCGCTCACGGGGCCTTCTCACCGAACGCGTCGTCGCGGAGCGCGTCTACCAGGCGCCGCGACCGCGGCCCGGTCGGCTCGATGGTCACCTTTCGTTTGGTCTCGGCGACGTGTTCGAGGCGCACGTCGACCCGATCCGCCGGGAGGTCATCGCCTGCCCGGTCGGGCCACTCGATGACCGTGACACCGCCGGAGTCGAGGGCCTCCTCCCAGCCGGTCGAACCGAGCTGGCTCTGGGCGAGGCGGTAAAGATCGAGGTGGTACAGCGGAAGGCGGCCGCCGAAGTGCTCGTGCAGGATGATGAAGGTCGGACTGGTCACGGTGTCCTCGTCGATCCCGAGACCGATCGCGAGGCCCCGGGCCAAGACGGTCTTGCCCGCGCCGAGCTCGCCCCACAGCGCGATGACGTCCCCGGCCATGGCGTGCGCGGCGAGCCGTTCGCCAAGGCGTTCGGTGTGGAGCGACGAGTGGCTGACGAGATCTATCGCGCTCGGATCAGCCGGACCGCGGGTGCTGCGCTTCGAATTGGCGGCGTTCACGAACGAGCCGAATGCTAAGGCCGACGAACGCGCCGAAGACGACGGCCCACACGGCCATGTACCAGGTCCACGGCACGCAGAAGAGGAGCAGGCCGCCGTCACACGCGAGCGATCCAACGAGCGGGATGAGGCCGGCGAACCCGACCCACGTGCGATAGCGCGAAAGACGCGCCTCGCGGAGCCGGTGCTGGTCGAGCGCGCGCCGCTTAGCGCGGCGCGTCATAGGGCAGCACGTTGGGGATCGGGACGACGCCGTCCTTCGTGGCGAGGCCTTCGCAGAACGCGCCGCTCGCGAATCCGGTCACGCCCGTCAGACTCGTCTCGCCCTCGAGCGGACGCACCCCGCCGAAATCGCCGGCGAGCACGAGTGGGGGCGCATCGAGGGTCGTATCCAGCATCGCTTCGGGCGCGAAGACGAACAGCCGTGCCGACGCGACATTGATCGCCGCGCGCCGACCCTCGAAGGCGACGAACGGCCGGTAGATCTCGTTCGGGAGCGGCGCGTTGCCGAAGCCGAGCAGACAGAGGATGGTCGGCCGGTCCTCGACCGTCGCGCCGCCCGATGCGGTGACCAGGTCGCCGTATACGACGCGCAGCCCTCCGGCCGGGGCCGCTCCGGCCACGAGACCCGCGACCCCGCAGGCGTGCGCGCGGGTGATCGCTTCGGCTGCGACGCGGGCCCCACCGACGACGATGCGATCGCGCCTGCGGATGTCGACGCGGCCGGGCGACAGCTCGTCCGTCGGTGCATCCACGCCGAGCGCAAGCTCGCCGAACGCGTCGGGCCCGTACGCGGCGACGCCGGCGAGGCCCCAGGCCGATCCTTCGACCGCGATGGCGGCAGCGTCGGAGCGCATGACCGTCCCATCCATCGACGCGCGCACCGTCCATGTGCCGGTGATCGGTGCGATGTAGAAGTCCCCCGCCCGCGAGCGGTGGATGAAGCGGCCGCCGATCGGCGCGGTCGCCGCGCGAACGAAGCGACGGCCCGTCCGGGCCAGGACCGTCCCCCGGGCAACGTCGCTTCCCGGTCGTACGCGCGCGACGCGATCGAGGTCATCGGGGTCGAGCCCGAGCTTCCGCGCTCCAGACACCCGCACTGCCGATCCAAGCAGCACGCCACTCGCGATCGGATCGCCCGCGCGAACGAGAGCGCCGATCTCGGGGCGCGTCGAGACGCCGAGCGGCAGCGGATGCTCGACGACCCAACGGCCATACCGCCAGCCCATCAGGCCACCTCGCGTATGCCCACATCGAGGGCCGCGAACCAGCCGACGAGCGTCGGGATGCGCTCGGCATCCCGCGGTGGCAGGGCAAGGGGCCGACCGCGGGCATCGATGATGATGCCGAGCTCGCCGGCGATGCCCCGCGCCTTCACTGGCGTACCGCTCACGTCGACGTCCGCGACCCCGCGGTGGCGCACACTGAAGAACGCACCCGGGACGAGATCCTCGTCCCGGTGCTCCACGCCGTTGACGCGTAGCTTGCTCCGCCGGCCCGGCGCCACCGGGATCACGAACGCGATCGGTGCGAGCCGGGCGGCGAGCTCCTCGCCGAGCGCAGCCGCCGGATCTCCGCCCTGCCCCCGGATGCGCGCGGCGTAGGCGCCGATCGCGACGAGCGCCTCGTCGGCGTCGCGATAGAGCGTCGTCGGCCGCGGGGAGGCCAGCCCGTCGAGCGCGACGAGCGCCGTGTGGGCCGCGCGCGCGAACGACGCGGCGGCGCCGGTGACGATGGTGATCGGCGCATCGCGGAGCAAGCCGGCGACGCCGGCCGCCCCCGCATCGACCGATGCGTGGGTCACGGACTCGTGCGCGAGCGCGATCTCGAGCGCCAGCGCGGTCGCTTCGGACGCGACCGCGTCCGGCCAGCGCGCGCGGTTGAACACGCGCTCGAGCATCGTGGGGGCATCGATCGCCCACGGGATCCACCGCCGGACGCCATCGAGCCCGGCTCGCCCAACGGTGCGATCCGCTGCGGTCCCCAAACCGAGCGAGGCGACGTGCGCCGCGGTGATCGTGCCGTCCACGCTCGCGCGCACGAGCGAGGTCGACCCGCCGGTGACGTCGACCACAAGCACGTCCGAGCCGCGTGCGGCGACGAGGCGCGCCAGCTCCTCGAGGGCCTCGTCCCGCAAGACCATCGTCGCGTCGGTGCCCCGTCGGAACTCGCGGCACCGATGCGCGAATGCGCCGATCCCATCGAGCCGCCGGGGATCGGGCAACAGCTCGACGGCCAGGCCGGCGGCGGCGGCCTTCACCCGGAGCGCCGCGCGGCTCTCGCCGGCGACGACGACGCGGGGCGCGGGCGAGCGGTCCGCACACCCGAGCCGCAGCGCTTCGACCAGATCGACGATGCCGTCGGCCTCACGTCGCTCCGCGGCGAGTGCGAGGACCAGATCGGGCCGCGCGTCGCGCAACGCGGCCGCGCGCTCGACGAACGAGCGTGGGTCAGTGACGCGCAGGAGCAGGACGAGCTCGGCGCCTGAAGCCAGTACGGCTCGGCGCAGGACCCGTTCGAGATCGGGCGCCGCTCCGGCGAGCACGGCGACCCGCATGGCACCGCCGAACGCGACGCGGATCGGGCGTTCGCCCGCCTCGGAAGGGATCGGCTCGTCGGGGACGACGATCTGCGACGCACCGAGGTTGGCGGACGCCTCACGCTCTTCGACCGTCCAGCGGCGGACCCGCATCTCGAGCCCGACGTCCACCGTGCGAAGCCGGAGCGCGGGTGCGCTGCCCGCGATCACCGCGCCCGAGCGGGCTGGCGCGACGTGGCGTCGGCGAACGCGCGGAAGATGCGCGTGCCGGCGGCTGACATCTCGGGATCCGCGAAGCGCTCAGGGTGCCATTGCACGGCAACGAGCCACCGCCGCGCGGGGTCCTCGAAGGCCTCGACGAACCCGTCGATCCGCGCGGTCGGCACGAGGCCGGGGGCCAGGTCGCGATCCGCGACCGCCTGGTGGTGGCGGGCATTGACGGTGAATGGCGCCGTGCCGCACGCCTCGGCCAGCTTGGAACCCGGCTCGGCGCGCGCGACATGCGGGACGATGGGTCCATTCGCCTCCCGATGACCGTCGACATGCTGCGCAAGCGCGCCGCCGTACGCGACGTTGATCACCTGGAAGCCCCGGCAGATGCCGAGAACGGGGAGATCGCGCTCCCGCGCGGTCGCGAGCAGCTGCAGCTCCAACGCATCGCGCGCCGGATCCGCCGGCTCCGTCCGCGGGTCGGGCGTCGCACGGTACCGCGACGGCTCCAGGTCCTCGCCGCCACTGAGGCACAGCGCGTCGAACTCGGCGGGTGCGACGCCCCCGGCATCGACGGCGACCACCTCGAAGCCCGCGTCGCTCAACGCCTTCGTGTAATGGCCCCGCGACCGAACGCGGAGCTCGCTCCCATTGAGCACGGACAGCGTCACGATGACCTTCGAAGCCACGCTAGGAAGTATGCGGTCTTTCGAGACTGTCCCGATCGATGAGCTCCACGAGCACTCCGCCCGAGGCGCGCGGGTGAAGGAACGCGACCTCGCCCAGAGCCCCGCGGCGCGGCTGCCGGTCGATCAGCTCGGTGCCATCGGCCTCGAGCGCCCGAAGCCGCGAGTCAAGATCGTCCACGACGAAGCACACGTGATGCAGCGCGGATCTGCCGCGCTCGGCGAGGAAGCGTGCGACACCCGACTCGGCATCCGTCGGCTCGATGAGCTCGATGCGCGTCTGGGGCCCGGTAAGGAAGACCGCTCGTACATGCTGATCCGGAAGCTCGCGGACCGGCCCGGTGCGCAGCCCGAGGATGTCGCGGTAGAACGCGATCGCGGTATCGATGGACGGAACCACGATCGACACGTGATGCAGCTCGCCCGGCTGACCGGGGCCGCCATGATCCGGCGTCATCCGCGGTCCGCGGGGACGTACGCGCCGAACGCGGCCCGCAGGTCGGCGCAGATCTCACCCAGGGTGACGTCGGCATCGAGCGCCGCCACGATCGCCGGCATGAGGTTGGCCGAGCCGGCGGCGACAGTACGGAGGTCCGATCGAAGCCGATCCGCACGCGACGCGTCCCGCCGATCGCGAAGCGCCGCGAGGCGTTCGCGTTGGCGCGCGGCGACGGACTCGTCGACCGTGAGTGTCGTGATCTTCGCGTCGGCGTCCGTCGAGGCGAAGGCATTGACCCCGACCACGATGCGCGTCTTTTCCTCGACCTCGCGCTGGTACCGGTACGCGGAGTCCTCGATGGCCCGCTGTTGGTAGCCCCGCTCGATCCCCGCGAGCGCCCCGCCGAATTTGTCGATCGTCGCGAGCTCGGCGAAGACGCGCTCCTCGATGTCGGCCGTGAGCTTCTCGACGAGGTAGGCGCCCCCCAGCGGATCGATGGTCTCCGCCGCGCCCGACTCCTCGGCGATGAGCTGCTGCGTGCGGAGGGCGAGGCGGGCCGAGTCCTCGCTGGGTAGAGCGAGCGCTTCGTCGTACGCGTTCGTGTGGAGCGACTGCGTACCGCCGAGGACCGCCGCGAGAGCCTCGATAGCGGTCCGCACGATGTTGTTGCGGGGCTGCTGCGCGGTGAGCGTCGAGCCCATCGTCTGCGTATGGAATCGGAGCGCGAGCGATGCGGGCTCCGACGCGTTGAAGCGCTCGCGCATGAGGCGCTCCCAGATGCGCCGGGCTGCGCGGAACTTGGCGACCTCCTCGATGAGCGTCGCGTTCGCCGCGAAGAAGAAGGAGAGCTGGCCGGCGAATCGGTCGACCGCGAGTCCGCGATCGACCGCGGTCTGCACGTACGCGATCGCATTCGCGAACGTGAACGCGAGCTCCTGGACCGCGTCCGCCCCGGCCTCGCGGATGTGATAGCCGGAGATGCTGATCGGGTTCCAGCGCGGCAGGTGCTCCTCGCAATACGCGATGACGTCCGTGACGAGGCGCATCGACTGCCGCGGCGGGTAGATATACGTGCCGCGCGCGATGTACTCCTTGAGGATGTCGTTCTGGGTCGTGCCGCCGATCCCCTCCACCGGCACGCCCTGCCGCTTCGCGACCGCGACGTACATCGCCAGGAGGATCGCTGCCGTCGCGTTGATGGTCATTGAGGTGGTGACCCGGTCGAGCGGGATGTCGCGCATCAGCAGCGCGAAGTCGTCGAGCGACGAGATCGACACGCCGACTTTCCCCACTTCGCCCAGCGCGCGCGGATCGTCGGCATCGAAGCCCATCTGCGTCGGCAGGTCGAAAGCGACCGAGAGACCGGTCTGCCCCTGCGAGAGCAGGTACCGGTATCGCGCGTTGGACTCTTCCGCGGATCCGAACCCCGCGTACTGCCGCATGGTCCACAGGCGGCCCCGATACATGGTCGGCTGCACGCCGCGGGTGAACGGCGGATCGCCGGGAACCCCGAGCCTCGAGACCGCGGCGCCGTACTCGGCGTCGGCGGTCGCATACGGCGGCATCGGCTGGCCGTAGGTGGTCTTGAACTCAGCGCGCTCGCTCACGGTCCGATGCTAGTCATTCACCGGGAGCGGATGACGATGAGCAGCGCGCCTCCGTCCACCTTCGTGCCTTCCGCGACCGCGATCTGCGCGACGGTGCCCGCGTGCGCCGCTCGGAGCTCGTTCTCCATCTTCATCGCCTCGAGGGTCACGAGGGCGTCCCCTTCATTCACGGATGCCCCCTCTGTCACGTGTACGCGCTTGAGCAGACCGGGCATCGGCGCGCGGATCTCCTGGCGCGCGCTCGCGGTCCGGCCGCCGGCGCGGCCCGCGGCGACCGCGCGCTCGTCAGCGATCTCGAGGCGCAGCTCATCGCCGTCGACCCACGCCCGGTCGCCCGCCAGGAACGCGACCTCGTGCGCCTCCCCGTCGATGACGACGGACCACACTCGGCCGGGCACCGCTTCGACCAGATCGGCCGCGACCACCCGGTCATCGACGAGGAACCGGCCCTCGGGCGTGACCTCGATGGCGAGGTCCCGGTCCCCCGCGCGGATCGCGTACCTCAACGCCGCATGTCCAGCCGCGCCGAGGCGGTCCACGGCGTCGCGGGGCTCGTGACCGGGCGGCGCGCCGATCGCAGCCGGGCGATCCCGGCGAGGGCCGCGGCGATGGCAGCGCTTTCAGCGATCAGAGGCACGCCGGGCGGGTCCCAGTGCGTCGCGACGTAGTCGGTGTCGTAGCCGCCGGCGACGAAGTCCCGCTCCCCCAATACAAAGGAGTGGAACGGGAGGGACGTCGGGACCCCCGCGACGATCATCTCCCGCGCCGCCCGCCGCGCGCGCGCGAGCGCGGTCGCCCGGTCCGGCCCCCAGGCGATCAGCTTCGCAAGGAGTGGGTCGTACTCGGTCGGCACGGCCATCGGCGCGGCGAGCCCCGAGTCCATCCGGATCCCCGGGCCGCTCGGCTCGCGCACGAACTCGATCCGACCGCCCTGCGGCAGGAATCCGGCGAAGGGGTCTTCGGCTGTGATCCGGAGCTCGATCGCGGCGCCCGTCCGCCGGATCCCGTCCTGCCCGAATGGAAGCCGCTCCCCGGCCGCGATCCGGAGCTGCAAGGCCACCAGATCGAGCCCCGTGACCAGCTCCGTCACCGGATGCTCGACCTGCAACCGGGTGTTCATCTCGAGGAACACGAAGGTGCCGTCGGGCGCGACCAGGAACTCGGCGGTGCCGGCATTGACGTACGCCGCGGCGGTCGCCACCTTCACGGCCGCCGCCCCGAGCCGCTCGCGCAACGCATCGCTCACACCCGGGCCGGGTGTCTCTTCGATGAGCTTCTGGTGCCGCCGCTGGATCGAACAGTCGCGCTCCCCCAGCCACACGACGTTGCCGTGCTGGTCCGCGAGCACCTGCACCTCGACGTGCCGGGCCGGATGGACGAGCCGCTCCATGAGCAGGGCCGGCGCGCCGAAGGCCGTCGTCGCTTCACCGGTCGACGCGCGCCAGGCGGCGGCGAGCTCGCCGGCGGCGCGCACAACGCGCATGCCCTTGCCGCCGCCGCCCCCGGCGGGCTTGAGCAGGACCGGATAGCCGATCCGCTCCGCAGTGGTCCGCGCCTCCGCTTCGTCGGTGAGCGGCTGCATCGTCCCCTCCGCGACCGGCACCCCGGACAGGGCGGCCAATCGCCGCGCGCTCGTCTTCTCGCCGAGCGCGCGCTGCGCGGCGCCGGGTGGCCCGACGAACGCGATGCCTGCGGCGGCCACCGCATCGGCGAAGTCCGCGTTCTCGCTCAGGAAGCCGTAGCCCGGATGGACCGCGTCGCACCCGGCGCGCTTCGCGACCGCGACGATGCGCTCGATGTTGAGGTAGCTCTCGCGCGGCGACGCTGCGCCGATGGGGTACGCCTCGCCGGCGGCGCGCACGTGCGGCGCCGCGCGATCGATGTCGCTATAGACCGTGGCCGTTGCGATGCCGAGCTCACGGCAGGTCCGCATCACCCGGAGGGCGATCTCACCGCGGTTGGCCACGAGGACCTTGCGGAAGGGTGCGGCTATAGCGGGATGTTCCCGTGCTTCTTCTTCGGGTTCGTATCCCGCTTGCCGGCGAGCGCGCGGAGTGCGGCGATGAGCCGCGGCCGGGTCTCGTGCGGCTCGATGATGTCGTCGAGGTAGCCGCGCGCGGCAGCGGCGTACGGATTGGCGTACTTCGCGGCGTACTCGTTCGTGAGCTCGGTCCGCTTCGTGTCGGGGTCCTTCGCCTTCGCTAGCTCGTCCTTGTACAGGATGTTCACCGCGCCTTCGGCGCCCATGACCGCGATCTCGGCGCCGGGCCAGGCGACGTTGTAGTCCCCGCGGATGTGCTTGCTCGACATGACGTCGTAGGCACCGCCGTAGGCCTTGCGTGTGATGACGGTGAGCTTGGGCACCGTCGCCTCGGCATACGCATAGAGCAGCTTCGCGCCGTTCCGGATGATCCCGCCGTGCTCCTGCTCGGTGCCCGGAAGGAACCCTGGCACGTCTACGAGCGTGACGAGCGGGATGTTGAAGGCGTCACAGAACCGCACGAAGCGTGCGGCCTTGATGGAGGCGTTGATGTCGAGCACGCCGGCGAGGACCATCGGCTGCTGCGCGACGATGCCGATGCTCTGCCCATCGAGCCTCGCGAAGGCGACGATGATGTTCTGGGCCCACTCCGCATGGACTTCCAGGACAGTGCCGTCGTCCACGATCCGGCGGATGACGTCCTTCATGTCGTACGGCTTGGCGGCCGCGTCGGGCACGATCTCGTCGAGCTCGCGGTCCTGGCGGTCGACCGGGTCGTCCGTCGCAAGGCGCGGCGCGGGATCCAGATTGTTGGACGGGATGTAGCCGACGAGCTCGCGCAACAGCGCCGCGCAGCGGACCTCGTCGTCGGCGACGAAGTGCGCCACCCCGGACCTGCGTGCGTGCGTCTCCGCGCCCCCGAGCTCGTCGAACGTCACGTCCTCGTGCGTCACCGCCTTCACCACATTCGGTCCGGTCACGAACATGTACGACGTGTCTCGCACCATCGCGACGAAGTCGGTGATCGCGGGCGAGTAGACGGCCCCGCCGGCGCAGGGGCCCATGATCGCGGAGAGCTGGGGCACGACGCCGCTCGCCAGGACGTTGCGGAGGAAGATGTCGGCGTAGCCACCGAGCGAGACCACGCCCTCCTGGATGCGCGCGCCTCCGCTGTCGTTCAGCCCGATGATCGGCGCGCCGTTGCGCATCGCCTGATCCATGACCTTCACGATCTTTGCGGCGTGCGCCTCGGCCAACGATCCGCCGAAGACGGTGAAGTCCTGGGAGAAGACGTAGACCAGCCGGCCGTCGATCCTGCCGAAGCCGGTCACGACCCCGTCGCCAAGGACCTGGTCCTCCTCGGAGACCTGATCGCTCGGACGGGCCGCGACGAACGCGTCGAGCTCGACGAAGCTGCCCTCGTCGACGAGCAGGTCGACGCGCTCGCGCGCCGTCAGCTTTCCCTTGGCGTGCTGTTGCGCGATCCGGTCGTCGCCGCCGCCCCGCGCGGATCGCGCGCGCAGCTCTTCCAGGCGCTCGATCGGCGTGGTCATCGGAGTCGAGGATAGGAGCAGGCCATGCGCACCGGGTCCGCCGCGCGCGGCCGCTCGAGTGAAGGCATGCCGCTAGGGTGTCGCGGGCGTGATCGGACGGCGACGGCGCACCGCCACCGCGACCCTCCTGCTCGCTGCCTGTGTCGCGGTCGGAGCGGTCGCCGCAGAGCGCTCGCTGTGGTACGAGACGACGGATTTCTACTGCCTCTGGTCCGGCGCTCGGCTGGTCGCGGCCGGGCAGGATCCGTATAACGAGGCGATCTGGGCTGGGGCGACCGGCGGGCTCCATCCGGATCCGCGAGGCGTGCTCGCACCAAGTTCGTGTCCGGGGCGGTACGGCTATCCCCTGTGGACGGCGTTCACCTTGGTCCCGTTCGGGATCCTGCCGCTGCCGGCGGCGGCGGTCGCATGGATGGCGCTATCGCTCGTCGCGACGCTCGTCGGTGCCGCCGCATCGTGGCGCGCGAGCGGCGGCGGGCGCCCGATGGCTGCCCTCTTCGCCGCGATCGTCCTCTCGGCGCAGCCGCTGTGGCTGCTGGTCATCAGCGGCCAGCTCACCGGCATCGCCCTTGGCCTGGCCGGCGTCGCCGCGCTTGCGCTCGCGCGGGGCCGGGACGCGCGCGCGGGCATCGCCTTCGGACTGCTGGCGCTCAAGCCGCAGCTCATCGCGCTCAGCGGTCCGGCCCTGTTCGGGTGGGGGCTCATCGTCCGGCGGCGCGCGGCGCTCTCGGCTGCCGGAGCCGTTGCGGCACTGCTCATCGCGACGCTCGTGGTCTTGCCACAGTGGCCGCTCGAGTGGCTCGCGGAAATCACCGGTCGCCGGACGCGCGTCACGACGCTCTTGCCGACGGCATGGGGCCTCTCGGCGGACCTGTTCGGAACGGCGCTGATCGCGCCCGTTCTCATCGCCGCGGTCAGCGCCATCGCGTGGTATCTCGCGCGGCGACACGCAGCTCCCGTCGGCGTGGCCTGCATCGCGGTCGCGATCTCGGTCTTCGGGACGCCGTACGCCTGGAGCTATGACCACCTGATCCTCGTGCTCCCGTGGGCCTACAGCCTCGCGATCGCGGCGCGCTCCGTCGGGGCAGCTCGACTCGGCCTCCTCCTCGGCACGGTGACCGTGGCGTCGCTCCTCCCCTGGACCCTCTACGCGATCGCATTCACGCGCGGCGGCGAGACGTTGAACGCCCTCGTCCCGGCGCTCACCGCGATCCTGGTGGCCGCCGCGATCGGCAGCCAGCCGGACCGAAGCGCGACCGCGGCTAGCGGTAGACCGCCGGCGCCCGACGCCACGACTCGAACGCCGCCTGGTCGTGCGACGGGAAGGCCCGATCCAGCTCGTCGCCGACGAGCGAGCGGATGAGCGCGAGCGATGCCCTTCCCGCCTCGGGATCCTGTCCGGGGATCTCGCCACGCTCGAGATTCGCGCGCGTGAAGGCGGCGTCCCCGCACAGCACCACGCGCCCCGTCTGGGCCAGGTCCACAACGAGCGACTGATGGCCCGGCGCATGGCCCGGCGTCGGAACGACCTCCACACCGGCGGCCACCCGCGCCCGCCCCGAGGCGGGCATGTAGCGGAGGCCCGGGTCGTCCCAATAGATCGCGGGAAAGTTCGCGCGGCCCTTCGCGTACGCAAGATGCTCGCCCTGCACGATGAACGTCGCGTTGGGGAACGCGCGATTGTTGCCGGCGTGGTCGAAGTGGAGATGGCTGTTCACGACCACCGTGACGTCCGCGGGCGTCACACCGAGCGCCGCGAGGCGCGTGACGATCGCGTCCTCGGCCGTCATGGTGATCTGCATCGACGGGTTCGCACCGAACGTCGCTTCCGGCCGCTCGACATGCACCGGATGCAGCCCCGTGTCGAACACGATCAGGCCTTCGGGGGTGCGCAGCAGGGCCGACCAGACCGGACATTCGACGAGCTGGTCGCGCTCCGGGCTCTCGAGCCACGGTGCGAACGCGGAGCGCGCGAGCTTGACCGCGCCCGTGCGGAAGATCGTGAGCTCGATCGTCACCCGTCCAGCAGTTCGTCGACGGCACGGTACGGGTCCAGCTCGCGCTTGGCGACCCTGGCGACCGCGTCGGATACGCGCTGCGAGCCGATGCGTGATTCCAGTCGCTTGACCAGCGCGTCCCGGAGCAGCGCCTCGACCTCCTGGCGCGCCGCGCCGGCGCGACGCTCGTCCAGCGCCCCGCTGCTGCGCGACCACGCGGCGTGCTGCTCGATCGCCCGCACCAGCTCGTCGACGCCACTGCCGTCCTGCGCGCTCGTACGCACGATCGGTGGCTTCCATTCCGTCCGGCCGTGGCCGAGGGTCAGCATCTGCGCCAGATCGCGGGCCGCCTCGTCCGCGCCGGGCTTGTCGGCCTTGTTCACGACGAGCACATCGGCGATCTCGAGCACGCCGGCCTTGATGGCCTGGATGTCGTCCCCGAGGCCGGGCACAGTGACCAGACACACCGTATCGGCGACCCGCACGACGTCGACCTCCTCCTGACCCACACCAACGGTCTCGACGATCACGAGCCCGGTGCCGAGCGCGTCGAGCACGTTGACGACGCGCATCGTGGCGCGCGCGAGCCCGCCGGCGTGACCGCGGCTGGCCATGCTGCGGATGAAGATCCCCTCGTCGAGGAAGCGGTCGCGCATCCGGATGCGATCGCCGAGGATGGCGCCTCCCGTGAAGGGACTCGACGGATCGACCGCGACGATGGCGACGCGGTCGAACGTCTTCCGGTACTCGGCCGCGAGCCGCGACACGAGCGTGCTCTTGCCGCCACCTGGAGGACCGGTGACGCCGACGATCCGGGCGGTACCGGTATCCGGGTACAGGGTTCGAAGGATGTCCGGGCTACCGGGCTCGTCGTTCTCGACGATCGTCAGGAGCCGCGCGATGCTGCGGGTGTCGCCCGTGCGCGCGCCTGCGAGCAGCGACTCCGCCGCCGCGATCAAGACGCGGCGACGAGGTCGCGCGCGATGACGATCCGCTGGATCTCGCTGGTGCCTTCGCCGATCTCCATGAGGCGCACGTCGCGGACGATGCGCTCGACCGGATAGTCGCGGAGGTACCCGTACCCGCCGAGCACCTGCAGCGAGGCGTTCGCGGCGCGGCTGGCGGCCTCGGTCGCGTACAGCTTCCCCATCGACGCGGCGCGGGTGAAGGGCCGGCCGGCGTCGGCGAGGCTCGCCGCGCGATGGATCAGCAACCGACCGGCATCAAGCTCCGTGCGAGCTTGCCCGAGCTTCCACCGGATCATCTGGAACTCCGCGAGCGCCTTGCCGAATTGCTTCCGCTCCTTCGCGTACGCGGTCGCGGTCTCGAGGGCCGCACGGCCGAGACCGATGGCCAGCGCGCCGATGCCGATACGACCGCGATCGAGGACCGTGCGCACGTCCCCGAACGCGGCGCCGACCTCGCCGATGCGGTCTGCATCAGGCACCCGGCAGTCCTGCAGGATCAGCTGCGCGGTATCCGAGGCGTGCAGACCCATCTTCTTCTCGCGCTTGCCTGCGGTCAGTCCCGGGTTGTCCGCGCTCACGCCGAACGCGGTGAGCCGCCGGTCGCTCGTGGCGGCAATGACGACCGTGAAACCCGCGATCGAGCCGTTCGTGATGAACTGCTTCTGCCCGTTGAGGACCCAACCATCGCCATCCTTCTTCGCGGTCGTCTTCGCGGAGACCGCGTCGGATCCGGCGCTCGGCTCGGTAAGGGCCCACGCCCCAAGGTGCGTGCCCGTAGCGAGCGGCGGAAGCCAGCGGGCCTTCTGCTCGCCCGACGCGGCGGTCAGCAGGTGGCCGATGCATAACGAGTTGTGCGCCGCGAGGGTGAGCGCGATCGAGCCGTCCCCGGCCCCAAGCTCTTCGGCGACCAGCGCGGTCGTCAGGGCATCGAGACCCGAGCCGGCGTGCTCCTCCGGGATCGTGAGGCCGGTCAGGCCGACGGATGCGAGCTCTGGGAGGAGGGGCATCGGGAACTCGCCCTGCTCGCTCCACAGGGCGGCGCGCGGCACGATGCGCTCGCGGACGAACGCGCGGATCGCGTCGCGGACCGCCAGCTGATCGTCGCGATAGCGCAGATCCACTACGGGGTCGGGTACGCCGAGCGAACGCCCGCGTCGACGGTCGGCAGGATCTTGTCGACAAGGGCCTGGTCCTTCTCGAGCACGCCGCGGTCGACATCCCACGCCGCCTTGCGCGCCGCCGCGAGCAGCTGGCGCTGATCCGCCGGCAGCTGCGCGAACGCGACGACCCGGGCCCGAGTGAGCCGCTCGCGCTCGGTGTCGTTAGTCAT
Source organism: Candidatus Limnocylindria bacterium (assembly GCA_038207785.1). Classification (GTDB taxonomy): domain Bacteria; phylum Chloroflexota; class Limnocylindria; order P2-11E; family P2-11E; genus UBA4735. Next base: position 18,484 of record JBBQZK010000002.1, read on the forward strand.
GCGGGTGAGCTCGCGGAGCTGTGGGGTGAGCGCGCCGACCCGTGCGATGTCGTTCGGGATCGCGGCGACGAGCGCGAGACGCTTCTTCCAGAATTCGATCGCGCCAGCCTCGTCGGTCCCACCCAGGGCCGCCAGGCCCACGTCGATCGGCCGGTCGTCCTTCTTGGCCATGTCGCTCCTCCTTATGCGGGCTGACCGCGGCGTTTCGCCACGGCCTCGCGAACGTACGCGATGATCTCCTCGAGCGAGGCGCCGGGCTGGAAGATGCGCTCCACGCCATGTTCGCGGAGCGCGATGATGTCGTCCTCTGGGATGATCCCGCCCCCGAACAGGAGGACGTCAGCCATCCCCTTCTCCTTCATGAGCTCGGCCACGCGCGGGAACAGGTAGTTGTGAGCGCCCGACAGGAGCGAGAGACCGATCGCGTCGGCATCCTCCTGCAGGGCGGTCGCCACGACCTGCTCGGGCGTCTGATGCACGCCCGTGTAGATGACTTCCATCCCGGCATCCCGCAACGCTCGCGCCACCACCTTGACCCCCCGGTCGTGGCCGTCCAGCCCGGCCTTCGCCATGACGACGCGGATCGGCCGCTTCATTCGAGGCCCAGCTCCGTCGCATGCTCCTGATAGTGCCCGTAGGTGCAGCACGCCACGATGTCCACGAGCCGGTCGCCGTGCGTCCGAAGCTGCTCGTCGGTCAGTGCGGCGAGCTCCCTGCGCACCGCCCGGAAGGTCGTATCGAGCTCGTCGACGAGGGCCTCGGCTCCGACGAGCCGATGGCTCGTGACCACACGCGCGTTGAATGCGTCGGCGTCGGTGAACGCCGGCAACCCGAGCGCGACTTCGTCGCCCGGACCGGGTACCGCGCCGTTGCTCCGGAACGCGCGGAGCCGGCGTGCGGTGAGATCGTGCCAGCCGGCGACGTGGGCGACGAGGTCGTGGAATGTCCAGCCCGCGCCGGTCGGCTCCGCCATCTTTGCGCGGCCGATATGGCGGACCGCCTCGCGGAACGGGCGCCAGCCGTCGTCCACGCGAGCGAGGAGCTCAGCTTGGGTCAATCGTGCGGCCGGGCCGGCTTTGCCGGCCGCGGCCGAGCCCCATTCAAAAGTACCCGGGGTCGTGGTACTCGCCATATGCCTCCTTCAACACCTCGACCTGCTCACCGACGGTCGCCATCGCGCGCGCGCATTCGACGAACGCCGGCATCAGCTCGGCGTGGGCCTTCGCCTCCGCGCGCAGACGGTCCATGGCCTCGCGCCACCGGCCCGCGTCACGGGCCGCGCGGGTGGCCTGGATGCGCGCGACCTGATTGGCCTCGACGTTCGGATCGATCGCGAGGACGGGGATCTTCCCGGCGGCCTTCTCGTCGACGTACTTGTTGATGCCGACGATGACCTTTTCCTTCTCCTCGACCTGCTGCTGGAAGTGGAACGAGGCCTCGATGATCTCGCGTTGCGGGTAGCCGCGCTCGACGGCAGCGACCATGCCGCCCATTCCGTCGATCTCGTCGCGATACTTCTCGAAGCCCTTCTCCATCTCGTTGGTGAGGTGCTCGAGGTAGTACGAGCCGGCCAGCGGATCCACGGTCTCGCTGACCCCGGACTCGTGGGCGATCACCTGCTGCGTGCGGAGGGCCAGGGTCACGGCCTCTTCCGTCGGCAGGGCGTACGTCTCGTCGAGCGAATTCGTATGCAGGGAATTCGTGCCACCGAGCACGGCCGCGAGGGCCTGGAGCGCGACCCGGACGACGTTGTTGTATGGCTGCTGCGCCGTGAGCGACACACCGGCGGTCTGCGCGTGGGTGCGCATGAGGAGGGCCTTCTCGTTCGTCGGGTGGTAGCGACGCTCCATCTCGCGCGCCCAGATCCGGCGCGCCGCGCGGAACTTCGCGATCTCTTCGAAGAAGTCGTTGTGGACGTCGAAGAAGAAGGACAGGTGCGGCGCGAAGTCGTTCACGTCGAGCCCGGCGTCCACGCCCCACTTCACGTACTCGAGCCCATCGAGCAGCGTGAACGCGAGCTCCTGGACCGCCGTCGAGCCGGCCTCTCGGATGTGATAGCCGCTGATCGACACCGTGTTCCACTTCGGCACCTCCCGGGCGCCGTAGCGGAAGCTGTCTACGACGAGCTCCATCGCGGGCTTCACCGGGACGATCCACTCGCGTTGGGCGATGTACTCCTTGAGGCAGTCGTTCTGGATCGTGCCGCCGAGCTTGCTGAACGGGATCCCCCGCTCCTCGGCGGCGGCCAAGTACATCGCCCAGACGATCGAGGCCGGGCCGTTGATGGTCATCGACGTGGTGACCTCGCCCAGAGGGATCTTGTCGAAGAGGATGCGCATGTCCGCGAGCGAGCTCACCGCGACCCCTTCGCGGCCGACCTCGCCGCGCGACAGCGGGTCGTCCGCGTCGCGCCCCATGAGCGTCGGCATGTCAAAGGCCGTCGACAAGCCGGTCACGCCGTGCGCGAGCAGGTAGTGGAAGCGCGCGTTGGTGTCCTCGGCGGAGCCGAAGCCCGCGAACTGCCGCATGGTCCAGAGGCGCCCGCGGTACATCGAGGGATACACGCCGCGCGTGTACGGGAACTGCCCGGGCAGCCCGAGGTCGCGCTCGGGATCGAAGTCCGGCAGGTCATCCGCCGTGTACAGCGGATCGACCGGCAGATCGGACAGCGTCGAGAACCGCGACTTGCGCTCGGGATGCGCGGCGATCGCGGTCTCGTATTTTTCGAGCCACCGCGACTTCGCGGTCCCGGTCTCGGCGTTCTCGGCTTTCATGCCGCCACCAGTGACCGGGCGATGACCATGCGCTGTACCTCGCTCGTTCCTTCATAGATCGTGGTCGCGCGGGCGTCGCGGAAGTACCGCTCGATACCGTACTCGCGCATGTAGCCGTAGCCCCCGAACACCTGCAGGCACGCGTACGCAGCCCGGTTGGCGGCTTCGCTGGCGTAGAGCTTCGCCATCGCGGCCTCGCGAGTGAACCGCACCCCCCGATCCTTCAGCCATGCGGCACGCAGCACGAGGAGCCGGGCAGCATCGAGCTCCGTCCGCACGGTGCTGAGCGAGAAGCGGATCGCTTGGAACGAGGCGATCGGTGCGCCGAACTGCCGGCGCTCCTTCGCATAGCCGGCGGCGAGCCCGAGGGCGCCACGGGCGATGCCGCAGGACTGCGCCGCGATGCCGATGCGCCCGGCGTCGAGCCCGGCCATCGCCACGTCGCCGAAGCCCTTGCCCTCCGTGCCGAGCACCGCGCTCGCGGGGATCCGCGCGCCGTCGAACGTGACGGCACTGGTCTCCGACGCCTGCAGCCCCAGCTTGTGCTCGGGCTTCCCGATGATGACGCCGGGCGTCCCCGCCGGGACGAGGAACGCGGTGATGCCGGCGTGGGGTCGAGCCGGCGCGGCCGTACCGATGCGTGCGAGCACGATGAAGAAGGGTGCGTAGCTCGCGCTGGTGACGAAGAGCTTGGTGCCGCGGAGGATCCAGCACTCGTCGTCCCGCGTTGCCGTCGCGCGGAGGGAGGCCGCATCGGATCCGGACGTAGGCTCGGTCAGACAGAAGCCCGCGAGGCCGCGGCCGTCCGAGAGCATCGGGAAGAACGCGCGCTTCTGCTCGACAGTACCGAGCCTCGCGATCGAGGTCGCGACGATGCCGCTGTTGACCGACACACCGACCGCGAGCGACGGCCACACGGCCGCGAGCTCCTCGAGGACGAGCGCGAACGCCACCGCCGACGCGCCGAGCCCGCCGTCGCTTTCCGGCACGTTCATGCCGAGGATCCCAAGCTCGCCGAGGGACCGGGTCACGTCCATCGGGATCGTGCCCTCGGTCTCGGCGGCCGGAACGCGGTCCCGCAGTCCGCGCGCGAATGCGCCGACGCCCGCGGCGAGGTCGCGCTCCTCCGCCCCCGCGAACGGGAACATCAGGCGCCGGCCTTCGCATTCTTCACCGCGTCGGCGAACGCCGGGAGGAACTCGAACACGTCGCCGACGATGCCGTAGTCGGCGACCTTGAAGATGTCGGCATCCGGATCCTTGTTCACGGCCACGATGACCTTGCTCGAGGTCATGCCGGCGAGGTGCTGGATCGCCCCCGAGATACCGAGCGCGATGTAGAGGTCCGGGCTCACGGTCTTGCCGGTCTGGCCGACCTGCTCCTCGTTCGGCCGCCAGCCCGCGTCCGTAACGGCCCGCGACGCGCCCAGCGCGGCACCGAGGACGTCCGCCAGCGCCTCGACCTGGGTCCAGCCTTCGGGCCCCTTCAGTCCCCGGCCGCCGGACACGATCACCCGCGCTTCGCTGAGCGGCACGCGGCCGCCGCCGGACGCCGTCGGCTCGAAACGGACGAACGTGAGACCGGGGGCGTCCTGCGCCGCGACGCCCGTGACCTGCGGATCCGCGGCGCCGTCGGAGAGCGGGAACGCGTTCGGGCGCACGCTCACGACGGCCGGCAGGGCCGCGCGCACCCGCGCCCGGACCTTCCCGGCGTACATGCCGCGCGTCGCTTCGACCGCTGCGCCGTCGATCGCAAGATCGGTGCATTCGGAGAGATACGCGCGGCCCAGCTTCGCCGCGAGCCGTGCGGCGACGTCGCGGCCCGATGGCGTGGCGCCGAGGAGGATGAGGTCGGGCGCATCCGTCTTCGCGCGCGCGGCCAGGGCGGTCGCGGCCGCCACGGCCGAGACGCGCTCGCCCGCGACCTCGAGGACGGTCGCGTCGCCGAGGGCTGCCGCTTTCGCGGCGAGCTCCTTCGAGACGCGGCGCAGCGTCCCGTCAGTGGACCGTTCGGCGATGACCCAGATCTTCATAGGACCTTCGCCTCGTCGCGCAAGAGCGTGGCGAGCTCGGCGGCGAACGCCTTCGTGTCGCCGTCCTTGAAGATCTTCCCTCCGCCGCGTGCCGGCGGCGGCTCCAGCTTCACGATCTCGAGCTTCACCGCATCGGCCACGCCGGCGACCGGCCGTTCGGGGATCTCCTTCTTCTTCGCTTTCATGATCCCGGGCAGCGACGGGTAGCGCGGGTCCTTCGCGCTCTTCTGCACGGTCAGCACGGCCCCGCCGCTCGCGTTCCAGACCTCGTGGCCGCCCTCGGTCTCCTTCCACACCTCCGTACCGCCCGCGACCGGGGCGAACTTCGTCACGACCGCGACGTGCGGCCACCCGAGGGCCTCCGCGAGCGCGGGACCGACGAAGCCCTGGTCGTCATCCGACGCCTGCTTCCCGCAGAGCACGAGGTCCGGCTTCAGCTCGTCGACCGCGCTCTTCAGCGCGTTGGCGATCCCGAGCGGCCCGAGTGCGTCGGCGCCCTCGCCGGTGACGAGCGTCGCGTCATCGCAGCCCATCGCCAGCGCCTGGCGCAGGGCGTCCTTCGTCCGCGGGCCGCCGACACTGATGACGCTCACCACCGTGTCGGCCGCGGTGTCTTTGTGCTCGAGCGCGAGCTCGATGGCGTACTCGTCGTACGGCGAGATGGACCACGTGACGCCATCCGTGACCACGGACGCGCCATCCGGCGCGACCTTGACCCGCGTCGTCGAGTCGGGGACCTGCTTGATGCAGATGAGCAGCCTCGTCATCGAATCACTCCTTCACCGTTGAGCCGCGCCGCCACCAGCTCCAGGACATCCACCGGTTTCAGCGTGTCCTGGATCCCCTTCGCGCCCACGCCCTCGTCAAGCATGATGAGACAGAAGGGACAGCCCGATGCGACCTTGGAGGGCTGCGCGCCGATGGCGTCGCCGGCGGCGAGGATCTGCTCGACCCTGCGGTGATTGACCCGCTGGCCGATCTTCTCCTCCATCCACATCCGGCCGCCACCCGCGCCGCAGCAGAAGCCCCGCTCGCGGTGGTGCGGCTCGATCTCCATCCGGCTCACGCCGTCCATCGCGTCCAGCACCGCGCGAGGGTCGTCGTAGATGCCGTTGTGCCGGCCGAGGTAGCAGGGGTCGTGGTACGCGACCGATTCCGTGACGCCCGGGCCGAGCACGATCCGCTTGTCCGCGATCAGATCCTGGACGAGCTGCAGGGCGTGCACCACCTCATAGGTGCCCCCGAGCTGCGGATATTCGTTCGCGAACGTGTTGAAACAGTGGGGGCACGACGCGATGATCTTGCGGATCTTGTAGCGGCCGAATGTCTCGATGTTCTGCTGAGCCTGCAGTTGCCAGAGGTATTCGTTCCCCATCCGGCGCGCCGGGTCGCCGTTGCAGGTCTCTTCCGTCGCGAGGATGGCGAAGGACAGGCCCGCCGACGTGAGGATCTTTGCCAGCGCCTGGGCGACGCGCTGGTTCCGGCGATCGAACGAGGCCGCGCAGCCGACGAAGTACAGGTACTCCGCGTCGGGCATCTCGGCGAACGTCGGCACCCCGAGACCCTCCGACCAGTCGCCGCGCGTGCCCGCCGGCTCGCCCCAGGGATTCCCTGCGCGCTCGATGTTCGTCATGGCACGCTGCGCCTCGGGCGGCGCGGCGGCCTCCTGCATGGTGAGGTAGCGGCGCATGTCGACGATCTTGTCGATGTGCTCGATCGTGACCGGGCACTGCTCGACGCACGCGGCGCACGTGGTGCACGCCCAGAGCTCGTCCGGCTTCGTCGGCAGCTGATGCGCCGGCGGTGTGCCGGTGGCCAGGGGGTCCTTGAGCAGGGCATCGCCTTCCTTCAGCAGCAGGTCACGCAGATCGAGCACGATCTTCTGCGGGTCGAGCGGCTTGCCCGTCGCGAGGGCCGGACAGTTGTCCGAGCAGCGCCCGCACTCGGTGCAGGTGTAGCCATCGAGGTGCTGCTTCCACGAGAAGTCGCGCAGGCTCGCCGCGCCGAACGCCTCCTGCTCCTCGATCTGTTCCACGAACCGGAGCGCGCCGCGGGGCCGCTGCGACCGGAAGAACACGTTGGGCAGGGTCGTCACGATGTGCAGGTGCTTCGACTGCGGGAGGTACGCCGCGAACGCGAGGACCGTGACGACGTGCACCCACCACGCGGCCGCGAACACCGATCCGGCGGCGCCGGCGGGGTACGGGATCGGCAGGAGCTGCGCGAACGGCGGCGTCGACTGGCGCACGGCGAGATAGCCCGCGGCGACACCGGCGTTCTCGAACAGGAGCAGGGAGACCATCAGGGTCGCGATGAGCCCGAGGATGATGTAGCCGTCGAGCGCGATATGCATCCGGGGCGGCTTGAAGAACGCCCGCCGGACGAGCGCGAGCACGATGGACGCGAGCACGAGAGCCGCGAACACGTCCACGGCCCACACGAACGCGCCGCTCTCCGCACCGGGCATGCGCAGGCCGAACAGGCCGCTGGCGAGCAGGTCGACCGTGCCCAGCGTGATGACGATGAAGCCCCAGAAGATGAACGCGTGGGCGATGCCCCGGATGTAGTACGGACGCTTCAACAGCTTGCGCTGCAACACGTAGATGACGAGCTCGTCCTTCAGGCGCCTGCCCAGGTGCGCCCGCCGATCCTCGTTCCAGCCGAGCCGGAGATAGCGGTACAGTTTCCAGGCCCGGTACCCGAACGCGCCGAAGCCAAGGATGGCCACCGCCGCGAGCACGACCGCGCCGAGGCCCTGCGTCGGTGGGATCACGCCAAGAGGTCCTCGGAGATGATGAGCTTCATGATCTCGCTCGTACCTTCGTAGATCTCGGTGATCTTCGCGTCGCGATAGTGACGCTCGGCCGGGTAGTCCTTCAGGTAGCCGTAGCCCCCGAAGATCTGGACGCAGTTCCGGGCTGACTTCATCGCGACGTCCGACGCGAATAGCTTCGCCATCGCCGCCTCGGCGCTGAACGGCTCCCCGCGGTCCTTGAGCGTCGCGGCGCGCCACGTCATGAGCCGCGCGGCGTCCAGCTCGGTGGCCATGTCCGCGAGCATCCACTGGATCGCCTGCAGCTCCGCGATCGGCTTGCCGAACGCCTGACGCTCCTTCGCGTACGCGAGGGAATCCTCGAGGCAGGCCCGGCCGATGCCGACCGCCTGCGCGGCGATCCCGATGCGGCCCCCATCGAGCGTCGAGAGAGCGATCCTGAATCCCTCGCCGATCTCGCCGAGGCGCTGGTCGTCGTCGACGCGCACGTTCTCGAACACCAGCTGCGCCGTGTCCGAGCCCTTGATCCCGAGCTTTTGCTCGACGCGCCCGACGGAGAGGCCCGGCGTGGGCTTGTCGACGACGAACGCGGTGATGCCCGTGTGCCGCGAGCCCGGCTCGGTCTGCGCGAACACGACGACGACATCCGATGTCACGCCGTTGGTGATGAAGTTCTTGGTGCCGCTGAGTAGCCATCCCGAGCCGTCCCGCTTGGCGGTCATCTGGAGGCCGGCCGCGTCCGAACCCGACGCCGGCTCGGTCAGCGCGAAGCAGCCCAGCTTCTCGCCTTGCGCGAGCGGGCGAAGCCACCGCTCCTTCTGCTCGGGCGTCCCGCACTTCAGCAGCGGCCCGCAGGCAAGCGAGTTGTGGGCCTGCATGACCACGCCCGTCGACGCGCACGCCCGATTGATCTCCTCGGACGCGAGGATGTACGACACGGTGTCGAGACCTGCGCCGCCCAGCTCCTCCGGAACGTAGATGCCCATGAAGCCGAGCGCCGCGAGCTCCTTCAGGATGGCCGGCGGGATCTTGCCCTGCTCGTCGATGTCGTGCGCGATCGGCAACAGCTTGTCGGTCGCGAAATCGCGGGCCGTCCGCTGGACGAGCTCCTGCGAGTCGGTCAGCGAGAGATCGAACGCCGCGCCGGCGTCCGTCGGCTCAGTGGTCGTGGTCATGGCCGTGCTCCTCGTTCACGTGTATGCCGATGAACCTGCCGTCAGGATCGCGCGCGAAGAAATAGTCGCCGTAGAAGTCACCGACCACCGCCTTCGCCGCCTTGGCCTTCTCGAAGGCGGCCGTCACGTCGTCGACGCCGAACCACACGACGAACGCACCCTGCCCGCGGACCTCGGCCGGCGTCTCCCGGTCATCGGGCGAATGGAACACCACATCGGCGTTCTCCGCGCGGAGCCAGCTCGCGTTCGGATCGCCGCCCGTTCCTGCCGGAAGGCCGACGAGGTCCGCATAGAAGCGGGCCGTGGCGGCGTGGGTGGCCGAGAACGCGAACACCGGGCCGACCTGCGGACCGCTCACTTCGGGTACTCGAAGAAGCCCCGCCCGCTCTTCCGCCCGAGCCAGCCTGCGTGCACGTACTGCTTCAGCAGCGGCGCGGGCCGGTACTTCGGATCGCCGAGGTCGCGCTGCAGGACCTCCAGTACGGCCAGGCACACGTCGAGCCCGATGAGATCGGCGAGGGCGAGCGGGCCCATCGGGAAGTTGAGGCCCTTCATCATCGTGTCGATCGCGTCCGCGGTGCCGACGCCTTCCGCGAGCGCGAAGACCGCCTCGTTGATCATCGGCATCAGCACGCGGTTCGCGATGAATCCTGGCGCGTCGTTCGACTCGACGGCCGTCTTCCCGAGCGCCTTCGCGAGCTCGCGGGCGCGCTCCATGGTCGCGTCATCCGTCTGCAGGCCGCGAATGAGCTCGACGTACCCCATCACGGGAACGGGATTCATGAAGTGCATCCCGACGACCTGTCCGGGGCGCTTCGTCGCGGCGGCGAGCGTGGTGATCGAGATGCTCGAGGTGTTGGACGCCAGCACCGCCGCGGGCTTGCAGGTCGCGTCCAGCTTGCGAAACAGCTCCGTCTTGACCGCGGCGTCCTCGAACGCCGCTTCGACGACGAAGTCGACCGTGGCGAGGTCGCTCATCGCGGTGCTGATGCGGATCCGGCCGGCGATCTCGGCCGCCGGACGCGGCAGCCTGCCCTTCGGCTCGAGCCGCGCGAGCGATCCCGCGATCACGGCCTGGCCGCGCTGCAGCTGCTCGAGGCCGATGTCCACGAGGACGACCTGCAGACCCGCCGTCGCACAGACCTGCGCGATGCCGGCGCCCATCGTGCCCGCGCCGACAACACCGATCTGCTCCATCTAGAGCGCCTCGACCGCGAGCGCAACGGCCTCGCCGCCGCCGAGGCAGAGCGACACGACGCCACGGCGCATGCCCCGCGCGCGCAGCGCGTACAGGAGCGTCACCAGGAGGCGCGCGCCAGACGCGCCGATCGGGTGGCCCAGGGCGACCGCGCCGCCGTTCACGTTGAAGCGATCCTCGGCGATACCGAGCTCACGTCGGACGGCTTCGATGCCCGAGAAGGCCTCGTTCACTTCGTACAGGTCCACCTCGCCTGCGCTCCAGCCGGCCTTCTCGAGCACGCGCGCGATGGCGCCAGCTGGAGCGAGGAGAAAGAGGTCCGGTTCGTGAGCGAATTGGGCCTGGGCGACGATGCGCGCGAGCGGCCTCGCGCCAAGCTCGCGCGCGCGCGTCTCACCGGCCACCACGAGCGCAGCAGCTCCGTCGTTCAGCTTCGATGCGTTGCCCGCGGTGACGGTCCCATCGGGCGTGAACGCGGGCTTGAGCGCGGCCAGCGCGGCGAGCGTCGTCTCGCGCGGCGACTCGTCCTGTTCCACCCTGCTCATGTGGCCCTTGCGACCGGGCACGTCGACGGGGACGATCTCGGCGCTGAAGGCGCCACTGCGCTGCGCTGCGAGTGCCTTCTCGTACGACCGCAGAGCGAAGCGATCCTGGTCCGCGCGCGTCAGTCCGCTCTTCGCCGCGGCCTTCTCGCCACCGAGTCCCATATGCCCGCCGCCGTACGCGTCGACGAGGCCGTCGGTGAGATTCGCGTCCTCCATCGAATGCTCCCCGAGCGTGAGCCCCTGCCGCAGGCCGCGGAGCAGATACGGAGCGTTGGACATCGACTCCATGCCGCCGGCGACGATGACGCCGTACTCGCCCGCGGCGATCTGCGAGGCGGCCAGCATCACCGCCTTCAACCCCGACCCGCAGACCTTGTTGATCGTCGTGCACGGAACGCTGCGCGGTAGACCCGCGCCGAGCGCGGCCTGCCGCGCGGGCGCCTGACCGACACCGGCCTGCAGGACGGAGCCCATGAATACCTCATCGATCCGTTCGGGTGCCACGCCGCTGCGCTCGATCGCGCACCTGATCGCGATGGCCCCGAGCTGGGGCGCTTGCATCGGCGCGAGGCCACCCAGGAACGCGCCGATGGGCGTGCGGGCCGCGCCGAGGATGACGCTCTGCTCCATCAGCGGTCGGCCTCGAGGAGCCGCTGGGTCACGTGCTCGCGGTAGCTGCGGATCTCGTCGCGGAGGGCCCGGAGCTCGGCGATGCGCCCGTCCACCGAGAGCAGGTGGGCGTCGAGGAGCTCGATGAGCCGCGGCAGCACGGTCCGGTTGCTTCGTTGCGAGGTGTAGATGCCCTCGAGCTCGTGCATCTCCTGGAGCGACAGGCCAAGGAGCTTCAGCTTGCGGATGAACTTGAGGCGTCGGACATCGTCGTCGGTGTACACGCGGGTCCCGCCGTCGAGGCGCTTCACCGAATCGAGCAGGCCGAGCTCCTCGTAGTAGCGGATGGTCCGTTCGGTCATGCCGAGCTTCGCGGCGAGCTCTCCGATGCGATAGCCCACCGTCGCCGGCTTGTTCAACGTCGCTCGCGCCACGGCTTGCTTGCCTCCCCGCTTCGCCAGTTCACGTGAACTGGCAGACCCGCGGGATACTAGCCCGCAAGCTCCTGCAGCGCGAGTGCGAGGGCCTGGGCGCCGAGCACCGCGTCATCGAGCGTCGCGAGCTCGTTCGGGTTGTGACTGCCACCGGTCGACCGGACGAACAGCATGCCGGTCGGCACGCCTGCGAGCTGCGCATTCTCGGCGTCGTGCCCCGCCCCGGAAAAGAGCTGCGGCGCGTCCACCCCGACCTGCCGCGCGCAGCGGAGGAACAGATCGCGGAGCGCCGCGTCGAGCGGCACGGCCGACACGCGCGACAGCACGTCGAGCGATGAGCGCACGCCGCGGGCGTCGCCGATGCGCCGGATCGCCTCGCGCACATCGCGCGCGAGCTGTTCGACCGTCCGCTCCTCTCGAGCGCGCAGGTCGAGGGAGAACACGCATTCGCCGGGGACGACGTTCTTGGCGCCGGGACGCACGGCGATCTCCCCGACGGTGCCGACCGCGTCCGGGAGCGCGCGCGCCGCCGACTCGACGGCGAGGATCATCTCGGCCGCCGCGGCCAGGGCATCCTCCCGCGCCGTCATGATCGTCGCGCCCGCGTGATCCTGGCGGCCGCGCACCGTGACCCGCGCGTGCAGGATCCCGACGATGTCGCTCACCACCCCGAGCGGGATACCGCGATCCGCAAGGCGCGGGCCTTGTTCGATATGCAGCTCGAGATAGGCCGCGAGGTCACCGGGACGGCGCTTCGCCGCGGCGGGATCGCCGGACTCGCCGATGGCCCGCAGGGCATTCGCGATCGTGATCCCCGTCCGGTCCGCCCGGTCGGCCGCGCCGGCCGGCAGCCTGCCGAACGCGGCCGACGATCCGAACAGGCCGATGCCGAAGCGCGCGCCCTCCTCGTCGCACCAGCCGACGATCTCGACGGGCCGGCGAAAGCGCACGCCGTCATCCAGGAGCGCGTCGACGGCTTCGACCGCGCACAGCACGCCGAGCGCGCCGTCGAACCGGCCTCCCTCGGGGACCGAGTCGAGGTGTGAGCCGATGAGGATCGCCGGACCCGCGTCCCCGAATCGCCCGTACACGTTGCCGGCCGCGTCGCGGCGGATGACCGCCCCGCGACCGCGCAGCCACCCGCCGATCAGGTCGCGCGCGCGCTGCTCCTCAGGGCTGAGGCCGAGCCGCGTGACGCTCGTGCCGCTTCCGCCGATGGCCGAGAGCGCGGCGGTGCGCGCCTCGAGCCGCGCGCGCTCGACGCTCACACCAGGTCCAGGGGACGGAGCGCGATCCCCGCGAATACGTCCCGCTCGATCGTCCGGGCCATCGCCAGATCGGCTGCGCGCAGGTGCGCGAGCGCGGGGTGACGGGCGAGCTGCTCGTCGATGCGCTCCTCGAGCGTGACGACGCTCTGCCCTCCGCGGCGGTCGGCGTAGTAGACGATCTGCTCGGCGAGCGACCGCGGCGCCGTTGCCGGATCACGCGGCGCGTACACGGGGTGCCGCCGCGCCAGCTCCGCGAGCTCCGGCAGACCCTCCGCGGCAAGCACGAGCGGACCGAGGACGTGGTGCTCGCGGTCGTCGCCGGACAGCAGCGGGCTCTTCCCGATGTCGTGGAGATACCCGCCCAGGCCGACCGCGCGGACATCGAGATCGGCGCCGATCGACAGGTGGGCCTCGGCAAGACAGGTCGCGATGGCGCCGACCACCAGCGAGTGCGTGCGCAGCCATTCCGGGTAGCGGTAGCGCGCGAAGTATGAGGCGGCGATTGTGGACAACCTTGTCGCTCTGTTATTGACAGCGCGCGGAGCACTGGATACGGTGCCGCCGGGGAGCGAAGAGTGGATCGGCAGACGAGCGACGAACGCATCATCGCGCACCTCGGATTCGCGAGGGCGGTCGCATCCCGCGCGCTCGACCCGCGCTGCCGGGGAGCCGACCGGGAGGACCTGATCGCGTGGGGCGTGCTCGGCCTGGTCCAGGCGGCCCAGCGGTATCGCGACGACACCGGCGCGCCGTTCGGCGCCTACGCCGCGCGGCGGGTCCGCGGTCAGGTGCTCGATGCGCTGCGCGAGCGCGATCCCCTGACCCGCTCCGCCCGCCGCGCGTACCGCGACGCGCGCGAGCTGGATGCGAATCTTCCACCTCCGGTCGTGGAGGTGTCCCTGGATCGCTGCTTCGAAGCCGGCCTCGAGAGCGTCGACTGGGGCGTGGCGGGCGCCGGAGCGCCGCGATCGGGCCGAAGCAGGTGCGGCGATGCGCAGTGGCAGCGCGTCGCGAAGGCGCTGCGCCATCTCGCGCCCGCCGAACGAACGGTCCTCGTGCTTTCGTTCGCGCGCGGGCTCACGCTCAAAGAGATCGGCGCGCAGATCGGTCTCAGCGAGTCGGGCGTTTGCCGGTTGCGGGCCCGGGCGCTGCGTCACGTTCGCTCACGGTGCGCGTGACCAGCGGCGCGCGCTGCCCGGTCATGCGCGGTCAGACGCGTCGCCGGCTCCAGCGCTGCCGATCGCGTCGCGGAGCGCGGTCTCGACAGCGGCGAGGCTGAACGGCTTCTCGAGGACCGAATCGGCCCGGAGCTCGAGCGTGCTTCGCGCGAGCGCGGCGCGGTCGCCACTGATGACGACGATCGGCACGTTCTGCGTGAGCGGGGAGCCGCGCAGCGCCTGGCCCACCACGATGCCGGACACGTCCGGGAGCATGAGGTCCAGGAGGACCGCATCCGGGGCGTTCGCCCGCGCCGCGTCGATCGCGTCGCGGCCGGCATACGCGCGGGTCACGTCGTAGCCCTCCTCGGCGAGAAAATCCGCCAGGAGGTCGCAGAGGTCGCGGTCATCGTCGACGACCAGCACGCGGCGGGGGCCGACCGGACGCATCGCGCCCGTAAAGTAGGCCTCTATGTCCGATCTCGAGCGCGCCCGGTTCGCGCGGCTGGTGCGCCGGGCGCTCATGGATCTGCCCCCGGAATTCGGTCAGCGCATGCGCAATGTCGAGATCGTCACCGACGACGAGCCGGATCCCGCGCGGGTCATGCCCGGGCAGGAGCTGCTCGGGCTGTACGAAGGCGTGCCGCTCACCGAGCGGTTCGACGAGCCGCTGATGCCCGACCGGATCTCCATCTACCGTGGACCCATCCAGCGCATGTCGAGCTCACCGCGCCGGCAGGCGCAGATCGTCCGGGACACCGTGATGCATGAGATCGCGCACCACTTCGGGATCAGCGACGCGCGCCTGGCCGAGCTCGGGCGCGGCGACGCGGATTAGTCGACCGCCCGCCGGAATTTCGCCAGCGCCGCGCTCACGCCGTCGGGATCGAGGTACACCGCCGAGCCTGCGACGAGTACCGACGCGCCCGCCTCGGCGATCGCCTTCGCGTTGCCGGGCTTGATGCCTCCATCCACCTCGAGCTCGGCGCCTGAGCGTCGCTCGTCGAGCGCCGCTCGGATGGTGCGCACCCGCTCCAGAGCCGAGGCGATGAACGACTGGCCCCCGAAACCCGGGTGCACGCTCATGACGAGCACCAGATCCGCGCGGTCAAGGTACGGAATGATGCGGGCGACATCGGTCTCCGGGTTCAGGGTGATCCCGGGCCGCGCGCCGGCGGCGCGGATCGCGTCGAGAGCCGCGGCCGGGTCGCGGGCCGCTTCGACGTGGACCGAGAGGTACGTGGCCCCGGCCTGCGCGTACTTCGAAATCCACTCGTCGGGCCGCTCGATCATGAGATGGACGTCGAGCGGCAGGCGCGTCGCCGCGCGCAGGTCGGCGACCATCTTGGGCCCGAATGTGAGATTCGGCACGAAGTGCCCGTCCATCACGTCGACATGGATCCAGTCCGCCCCGCCGGACTCCGCGGCGGCCACGGCGTCGGCCAGGCGCGCAAAGTCGGCTGAGAGGATGGACGGCGCGAGCTTTGGCGTTCGCTTGTCCCGAGGCATGTGGGCTGGCATCATTGATGTCGCTTCCCCCGCTTTATCCGGAGAGGATCTACATATGTATAGGCCGCAGAACCTGCGGATCCCCGGTCCAACGTTCGTCCCTCAGACCGTGCTGAACGCGTCGGCGCGGCCGATGATCAATCACCGCGGGCCCGAATTCGCCGCGCTCATGGCCGGCCTGACGCGCGCCCTGCAGGAGTTCCTCAACACCGAAGGCGACGTCTTCCTCCTCACGGCCTCCGGGTCGGGGGGCATGGAAGCGGCGATCGTGAACACGTTGTCCGGCGGCGACCGGGTGCTGCTGTTCGTCAACGGTGCGTTCGGCGAGAAGTTCGCCGCGGTCTGCAAGGCCTACGGCGTTGACGCGCGCCGCGTCGACGTGCCGTGGGGCCGCGCGGTGGAGCCTGACCTCGTGCGCGACGAGCTCGCGAAGGAGAAGGGGAAGGACGGCGCGAAGGCCGTCCTCATCACCCACAACGAGACCTCGACCGGCGTGCTCAACCCGTTGAAGGAGATCGCCGAGGTCGTGCGCGAGTCGGGCAAGCTCCTCATCGTCGACAGCGTGTCCGGCGCGGGCGCGGTCGAGCTCATGCACGACGACTGGGGCATCGACGTCCTCATCTCAGCGTCGCAGAAAGCCTGGGGCGCGCCTCCCGGCCTCGCGATGGTCACGATGAGCGAGAAGGCCTGGAAGGCGTACGACCGGTCGAACCTGCCGAAGCTCTACTTCGATCTGCAGACGTACAAGGCCGCGCTCGAGAAGGGCGCCACCCCGGCGACGCCGGCGATCAGCGTGTTCATCGGGCTGCAGGAGTCGTTGCGGCTTATGGCCGAAGAGGGCCAGGCCGCCATCATCAAGCGGCACCGCGATCTCGCGTACGCGACGCGGCGGGGGCTCCAGGCGTTGAACCTCGGCATCTTCGGTGACGAGCGGTACGCGTCGCCCTGCGTGACGGCGTTCCGCATGCCGACCCGCGTCGACCCGCGCAACCTCATCCGCATCCTGCGCGACGACTACGACACCGTCATCGCCGGCGGCCAGGCACGCATCGAGGGACAGATCGCGCGCGTCGGGCACATGGGCTTCGTGACGCTGCAGGACATCGTCGCGCTCTTCGGCGCGCTCGAGCCGGCCCTGAAGGACCTCAATCAGCCCGTCGAGCCGGGCCAGGCGATCTCCGCGGTGCTGCGGGCGCACGCCGAAACGTCGGCACCGCCGGCACGGACCGTCCGCGGCGGTCCTCGGCGCGAGCCCGATGCGGTGGCCGCCCGCCGCTAGCGACACCGCTCGTTTCACCCGAGCGCGCGAAGGCGCGGCAGGAGCTCCCGCGCCGCGAGCTCCCCGAGCCTGACCGGGTCGGGACCGGCGAGCATGACGATCTGCTCGGTGAAGCCGGCCTTCAGGTAGGTCTCGGCGACCTTCAGGGACTCGTCGACCGTCGTGAGCCGGAACTGCACCGAGCGGCGGACCGCGTTCGGATCGCGGCCGACCGCACGGCAGTGCTCGTCGAGCACGTTCGACAGGGCGATGGTCTTGTCCATCTCCCCGGCATTCGAGTTCCACACGTCGCCGTGCCGTGCGACGATCTTGAGCGTCCGCCGCGGGCCGGAGCCCCCGATCCAGATCGGCGGATACGGCTTCTGCAGGGGCTTCGGCTCAGCGATCGCGTCCGTCAGCGCGAAGTACTTCCCTTTGAAATTCGCGCGCTCGTGCGTCCACAGACGCTTGATGACGCGCACCGCCTCGCCAAAGCGCCCGAGGCGCTCGCCGAGCGGCGGGAACTCCATGCCGAGCTGCGCGAACTCCGGCTCGTTCCATCCGGCGCCGATGCCGAACTCGAGCCGGCCGCCGGAGAGGTGGTCGATCGTGGCGCCGATCTTCGCGTGCATCGCGGGGTGCCGGTACAGACTTCCCGCGACCATCAGCCCGATGCGCACGCGCTTCGTCGCCTCGGCCATGGCGGCGAGCATCGACCAGCCCTCGAACACCGGCTGCGTCGGATCGTCGCCGAGCGCAAGCAGATGGTCAAAGCCCCAGAGCCCGTCGAATCCGGCGTCGTCGGCGATCTTCCAGACCGCGCGATGCGTCGGGACGGGATGGATCTGCGGCGAGAGCTTCAGTCCGATGCGGAGCGGATGCGCCATCGGCCGAGCCTAGCGGCGACCGCGAACGAGCGGGTCGTATAGTCCTCGCCTCATGGAAGCAGCGCGCTTCGAGCGCACGGTCCGCACCGAGTCGAGCGAGATCTTCGCCATCTACGGCGGCGCCCGCCGCGTCGGACGCGTCGATCTCCATTACGGCCGGTTCGAGGTGAACGCGACCTTGCTGCTCGAAGTGGAGCTCACGGACGACGAGCTGCAGCAGCTGATCGATCAGCTCGACGAAGAGCTCGTGCAGACGCACGATCCGGAGCGCGAGGACTTCCTCGTGACCGTGTTCAAGTCCGAGGAGCTCGGCTTCTACTCCGATGAGTTCGAAGAGGACGACGAGGACGAGGACGAGAGGTAGCTGACCAGCCCCTCCCGCAAGGAGCGCGGGGCCCAGCCGAGCTCCCTGCGGGCCTTCGCGTCGGTCGCCCAGAACGTCACGTTGTCCGCGCTTTTCACGACCTCGGCGACGTCCGGCCGCACGCGGGCCGCGAATCGCAGCACCGCGGCAGGGACTTCGAACCGCGGCCCGGGGCTGCCGGCGAGCGCGGCCATGATGCGCACCGCGTCGCGGAGCCGCGCCATCTCGCCGCCGAGGACGTACGCCTCGCCGGCGCGGCCGCGGTCGAGCAAGGCCACGATCCCTGTCGCGACGTCATCGACGTGCACGAAGGAGAGACCAAGGTCGCCGAGCGTGAGCACGGGCAGCTTCCCGGCCGCGGCGCGCCGGAACAGCGCGCCGATGCCGGAGTGGTCACCGGGTCCGTAGATCTGCCCGGGCTGCGCGATGGTGACCGGTAGTCCCCTGGCGGCGAATCCAAGGGCCACGCGGTGCGCGAGCGTCTTGGTCTCGTCGTAGTACGACGTGAACACCGGCGCGCGTTCGTACGCCTCGTCGACGACCGTCCCATTCGTATTGCCGAAGACGACGACGGACGACACGTGCACGACCTTCCCCACCCCGACCGCCGCGGCCGCCGACAGCACCGCCTTCGTCCCGTCGACGTTAGCCGTGTACATGTCGACGCGTCGCGGCGCGCTGATGCCGACCTCATAGATAGCCCCGGCATGAACGACCGCGTCGCAGCCGTCACAGCCGCGTTCGAGCGCGTCGGGATCCGCGAGATCGCCGACGACGACGTCTCGTCCGGTCTTGCGCAGCAGCTCCGCCTTTGCCGGATCGCGGACCAGCTGGACGACGGTGTCGCCCCGCGCGCGCAGCTGCTCCGCGATCACGCTGCCGAGAAAACCGGTCGTACCGGTCGCGAAGATCCTCAGCTCACGTCCGCCACGGTCCCCCGGGAAACGCGTACGAGGTCGCCCGGCGCGATCGGGAAGACGGCGTCGGGCAGGCCCGCGGCGGCCCAGACGGTATCGAAGCCGGTCAGCCCGTCGTCGACGATCACCCGCAGGTCGGAGACGTGCCCGAACGGCGGGACGCCGCCGATCGCGAAGCCCGTCGCTGCCTTAGCTTCATCGGCGGTCGCGCGGCGCACCGCGTTCGCTCCGACCGCCGACTTGAGCTTGGATTCGTCTACACGATCCGCGCCCGAGCACAGCACCACGATCGGCGTGCCGTCCGCGACGAACACGAGGCACTTCACGATCTCCGCGACCGTGCAGCCGATCTGCTGTGCCGCATCGGCCGCGGTGGCCGTCTTGCCGGTGAACCGCGTGACAGCGATCTCGACGCCGTGCGCGGCCGCCTGCGCGCTGACGCGCGCGACATTCGCGTGCTCGGTTATCGGACGAACTTCGAGAGGGCGCGCACGATCCGGGTCGGCAGGAGCGTGACCAAGATCCGTGCGACCTTCCGCCAGGCCGCGGCTGCGGCGGCGCGCTCGGCATCGGTCGCGCCCTGTGGCGAGTAGCGGTCCTGCACCCGGGCATTCGCGATGGTCCGCAGCGACTCGTGCACGTCGGGGATCTCCCGGCCCATCGCGTCGGCGTATTCATACGGGGTCTGCGACGGCCGCGCCGCGTGACCCGCGTACGCGCCGAGGAGCCTCGTCTTGCCCCACGCCGTGTCAATCGTGCCGAGCCCACGGAACCGCATCTCGAAGCGCACGAGTCCGATGAAGAGCGCGATGAGCAGCGCCGACAAGACCGCCAGACCGGGCCGCGGATCGATCGTCCGCACGAGAGCCCCGCCGACGCCGCTCGGCGGGGCGTCGTCGACGCCGCCGACGCCTGGGTCGGGCTCGTTGTCCCGCCCGGCCAGGCCGGAGCTGTTCTCGCGGCCGTTCGGATTCTTCGGCGTGCCGTCCGGATTGGTGCCGACGGCGGCCGGCGCCTCCGCCCGGTCGAATGGCAGCTCGGACGGCGTCGGCTCGAACTCGATCCACCCATACCCCGGGAAGTAGGCCTCCACCCAGGCGTGCGCGTTGAGCTCGCGAACGGCGTAGCGGCCGCTCGGGTCGATCTCTCCGGCGGTGAACCCTTCGACGACCCGTGACGGCACCCCGACCTCGCGCAGCAGCACGGCCATCGACGACGCGAAGTACTCGCAGAAGTCCGCCTTGAGCTCGAACAGGAAGTAGTCGACCGGGTCGCGGCCCGGCGGCGCCGACTTCACGACCGTCGAGTACTTGTAGTTGTTCCGCAGGTACGTCTCGATCGCCTCCGCTTTGTCGTACGGCGTGGCGGCCGACCTGGCCGCGACGATCGTCTGCGCGAGCTGGGCCACCCGCGCCGGCACGCCGGACGGCAGCTGCAGATACTTCGATCGGATCGTCGCCGGGTAATTCGTCGTGGCCTTCCGCAGCTGGTCCTTGTTCGCGACCGAGACGAGCGACGTCGTGGTGTACGTGCCCGCGGCTTCGTTGCGATTCACCGCGCGGACCGATGTCGAATAGCCGCGGTCATCACCCGTCTGGAACTGGAACGCGACGTTGACCTTGCTCGGCTCGTTTGCGCCGAACAGGAGGTTCGCGTGCGGCACGACGATGTCAAAGGTGGCGTCAATCTTCTCCCGCTGGAGCGTGGGCGGCGTCACCTTGTCGACGCGATCGGTCTCGGTGGTCCGCCAGCCGGCACCGGTGTAGAAGTCGTACGTCACCGCGCGCCAGAAGTGCGCGGCCGGCGCGTCGACGTGGAACACGATGCGGTCGCCCAGATTCGGGGCCTGGCCGAGACGGATGGCGTCGGAGAACGACACGCCCTGCAGCCGGCTCGGCCCCGATACGCCGGCGAAGAACCGCTGCCACTCGGCCTGTACCCGCTGGTACGGAGCTTCGAAGGTGTTGAACGCGTTCGATACGAGCTCCGCGGCGCCGACCCGAGGCGTGAAGAACGCCATCAGGATGAGCACCAGGGTCCAGGTCAGGCCGCCGCGCAGGAGCCGCCAGTCCATCTCGCCGGCCGGCACGATGTTCTGCCGCTCCCACCGCTCGGTCAGATTGACGATGTGCAGCCGGGTCAGCAGGACGAGCGCGAGAAGCGTGAACAGGATGAGGTCGAAGTACAGGGAGGTGAGCGCGAGCGACACGTTGATCGTGAGACAGATGCCGCTGAACACGACCGCGTCCCACGGCCGGTGCTCGCGAGCCAACGCGAACGCGCCCACGTACGCGCTGGCCCAGCAGGTGGCCCCGATAAGCAGGACGAACACCGATGGATCGTTCGCCGATTCTCCGGCGATGATCTGCGTCGACCAGTTGTTCACGTGCGTCGCCAGCTCCACGGCCTTCGCGTGCAGCGTGGCTCCGGGCGACGCGACGATCGTGAAGCCCGCGACCGCGAGCGCGCCGACCACGGAGGCGAGCAGCGTCGAGCGCCTGGTCCGCATCCGGCCGTTCCCGACCACCGTTCCGAGGATGGCGCCGGCCACGACGATGTAGGTGAGCTGCGCGTTGAGATCGACCCAGCCGGCCTGCGCGATGGACGCCGGGTAGATGAGGGTCATGACGAGGTAGATCGGAAGGGCCGTCCAGCCACCCCGGAACCGCAGCTTCCGCCCGTCGATCGGCGGGAACAGTGACCGCTTCACGGAGCGGAACAGCAGGTCAGGCGATCGCATTCATCGTCTCATGGAAGAGATCCTCGATCTGCATGGTGCGCTGGAGGTGCGCCGTGCGGACGCCGGCGACCGCGAGCTCGCCCAGCAGCGCGTGCCGGCGGGCGCGGTCACGCTCGTCGGTGTCCTCGGATCCGACGAGCACGGCCTGGGTGGAGATGGCCGCCTCCCGGAGCGTGCTCGCCGGTCTGACCCACGCGCGGTCGAGCGACGGGGTGATGAGCAGGACCGATGCGCCGCGGCGGATGCGCGGCAGCGTCTCGACCATGACCTCCGCGAGCGTGCGCGATCCGCCCACCTGCACCTCAGCCAGGTACTGCATGAGCTTGCCGAATTGTTTCGTGCCGCGGTCCGGGTGGAGGATCTCGGCTCGGACGCCCGTGGTGACGAGCCCGACGTTCCGGTGCTCGCGCAGCGCCTTCGACACGACGGATGCGGCCACCGTCACCGCGCGCTCTTCCGTCGACGTCTCGCCCTCACCGCGGTGCCAGTGGCGTTCGAGGTCAAGGTAGATCCAGAGGTCGGCGGTCTTGTCGAGCTCGAATTCCTTCACGAACAGGCCGCGGTGCCGCACCGATGACGGCCAGTGGATCCGATTCACCGCGTCGCCCGGGCGGTAGTCCCGAATGCCCATCACCATCGACGTCGACTGCAGCGAGCGCTGCCCGGTGAGCACGTTGCCTTCGAGGAACGAGCCGGGGAGCTGCCAGAACGGCAACGGCAGCACCTTCGGGTACACGAGGATGAGCGCATCCAGTGGGATCCGCGCCACCGTGGCGAACAACCCGAATGGGTCGCCGGAGCGCAGCACGATCGGGCCGAGGTGGAAGCGCCCGCGGCGGAGCGCAGGGACGCTGACCTTCCAGCGCCGGACTGAGCCCTTGCCGGCGATGGACAGGACGCGACCGGTGAGCGGCTCGGGCCAGTTGGAGGTCTCGCTGACCTCGACCCAGAGCTTCCCGAAGCGATGGTCATTCCGCAGCTCGTAGTTGAGGTCGATCTTGTCTCCGAGATGGGCGTAGGCCTGGCCGACGGTGCGCTTGACCGAGAGACCTTCGAGCGTGAGCCGCGCGGTGACCCACATCGCGGCACCGACGAAGAGGAGGAGGTACGCGAGGTAGCTGAGGAGCTCGACGCCGCTCGAGATCGCGGCGATGAACAGCCCGACCCAGAGGACCGCGAAGTGCCAGGGGCGCATGCCCTAGGTCCGCAGCGCCGTCGGGGAACCGACCTCCACCGGCACGCTCGCGAGGACCTCTGCGATGACCGTGGTCTGCGCGAGGTCTTTCAACCGAGCCTGGGGCTGGAGGATCACGCGGTGCGCCAGCGTCGGACCGGCGAGGGCCTTCACATCGTCGGGCACGACGTAGTCCCGGCCGCGCACGGCCGCGTACGCCTGCGCGGCGCGCGCCAGGGCAAGCGAGCCGCGGGGCGATGCGCCGAGGTACACGTCAGGGTGGGACCGCGTCGCGCCGACGACGGCGACGACGTACTGCTTCACCCCATCGGCCAGATGCACGTCGCGGACGCCGGCCTGCGCGCCCAGGAGCTCGTCCGCGCTCATCACCTGACCGAGGCTGTCGAGTGGGTGCTGCACCCGCTGCGCGTCGAGGATGTCGACCTCTTCCTTTGGCTTGGGGTACCCGAGCTGCAGGCGGATGAAGAACCGGTCGAGCTGCGCCTCCGGCAGGGGAAAGGTGCCTTCGTACTCGATCGGGTTCTGCGTGGCCATGACGAGGAACGGATCCGGCAGCCGGTAGGTCGTCCCATCGACAGTGACCTGACGTTCCTCCATCGCCTCGAGGAGGGCCGATTGGGTCTTGGGGGTCGCGCGGTTGATCTCATCGGCGAGCACGATCTGGCTCATGACCGGCCCCGCCCGGAACTCGAAGGTGTTGTTCTGCTGATTGAAGATGGATACGCCGGTCACGTCCGATGGCAGCAGGTCCGGCGTGAACTGGATGCGGCGGAAGCTGCATCCGAGGGACCGCGCGAACGCCTTCGCGAGGACCGTCTTGCCCGTTCCGGGCACATCCTCGACGAGGATGTGCCCGCGGCAGAGCAGCGCGACGAAGGCCAGCTCGACCTCGTGGTGCTTGCCGAAGATGACCCGCTCGACGTTCTCGACGACTAGGGCGACCTGCCGGGCGAGCCCAGTGCTGTCCAAAATGAATCCCCCTGAACCCCTAATCCCTATGTGCCATGGTACGTGCGGCCCCCGCGAGCGACGCGGTCGCGAACGGGTCATCCGGCGGGCTCGCCCGCCTATAGAACGGTCCAACGCGCCCGGCGGTTCAATCAGTACCGCCGCGAGGGCACGGCGGTTCCCTATTTGCCGAGCACGGCACGCATCACCGCGCCGCCCAAGGGCGCGGCATCGACCCCACCCTGCCCCGCGTTCTCGATGATCACGGCCACCGCGACCTGCGGGTCCTCGGCCGGCGCGAACCCCACGAACCAGCCGTGCGGGGTGCCGCTCGGGGTCTCGGCCGTGCCCGTCTTTCCCGCCACGTGGACGCCCGCGATCTTCGCGCCGAAGGCGAAGGCACCCGGCGCCTCGACGGCTTGCACGAGGTACGTCGTCAGCTTGGCCGCGGTCGAGGCGCTGATGATCTGATCACCCGTCCCGCCGCCGATCGCGCGAAGGATGCCGCCCGCCGCGTCGCGGATCTCCGTCACGTAGTGCGGCTGGATCTGCACGCCGTGATCGGCGATGGTCGCCGCGACGAGCGCCATCTGCAACGGCGAGGTGAGGAGCTCGCCCTGGCCGTAGCTCGTGTCGGCCAGCAGCGTCGGCCGCTCGATGGTGCCGCTGTTCGAGAGCTGGCCCTTCCCGGTGGCGAGGTCGAGGCTGGGTGCATGGCCGATCCCGAATTTCTTGGCCATATCGCTTTCCTTCTGCGCGCCGATCGAGAGGCCCAGCTTCGCGAAATAGATGTTCTCGCTCCGCTGGAACGCGAGCGACATGTCGTAGTCCCCGTGCGCCTGCGAGGACGAGCGCACGAAATAGTCGCCCCAGGACCGGTCCGCCTGGTACGGGTCGTCGACGCGGATCTTCTGGTTCGGATCGAAGCCGCCCTCGAGGGCGGCCGCGGCGGTGATGATCTTCATCGTCGAGCCGGGCGGATACAGCCCCTGCGCCGCGCGGTTGATGAGGGGCTTGTCCTTGTTGTCGCCGAGCTGACCCCACGCGACGTCCTGCTGCTGCGGGTCCACGAGCGCGTTCGCGTCGTAGCTCGGCAGGCTGACCGAGGCGAGGATGCGGCCGGTCTTCGGATCGAGGGCGACGATGGCGCCGCGGCGGCCGGCCAGCGCCGCGACGGCGGCCTGCTGGACCTTAGGGTCGATGCCGAGCACGATGGAGCCCGGCTCACTTCGCGCCCCGAGGTACCGCGCTTTCCACTGCCCGAGCAGATCGGACGGATCCTGGCCGATGAGCGACTCCTGGTAGGCGCCTTCGACACCCGACGCCCCGTACTTGAAGGACGCGTAGCCGACGACCTGAGCCAGCGATCGGTCGCTGTAGGTGCGCCTGTAGGCGTCACCGTCCTTGACCGATTGGGCGAGGACCCGCCCGCTCGAATCGACGATCTTGCCGCGCGGGCGGTCGCGCACGGCCGCGATCAGGCGCGGATTGAACGGATCGGCATTGAGCTCAGTGGCCGCGACGAGCGTCCAGTAGCCGACCCCGATGGACGTGAGGAGGAACGCGATGGCGATCGTCAGCGTGAGCCGGCGGATGTTCCCCGGGATGGTGCGCTCCTTCATCGCCGGACCTTCGCCGTGATGTCGCTCACTCGCAGCAGCAGCGCGCACAACATGTAGTTCGTGATCAGCGACGAGCCGCCATACGCGACGAACGGCAGCGTGATCCCGGTCAGCGGAATGAGCTTCGCGTTGCCGGCGACGATGACGAGCGTCTGGAAGGCCACGATGAACGAGAGGCCGCCCGCGAGGAGCTGCAGGAAGATCGTCGGCGCGCGTAGCGCAATGAGCATGCCGCGGTAGACGAAGACGAGGTACAGGGCGAGCAGCCCGAGCGCACCGACGAACCCGACCTCCTCGGTGAACGCGTCGAACACGAAGTCGCTCCACACGACCGGGATGCGCTCGGGCATGCCGCTGCCGAGCCCCGCGCCAAGCACGCCGGCGTTTGCGAGCGAGAACAGCCCCTGGGTGAGCTGGTACCCCTGGTCGAAGCGCAGGTCGCTGTCGAACGGCGCCAGCCACACGTCAATGCGCGCGGCGACGTGCCCGAACGCGTGATACGCGACGAAGCCGCCGCCGACCAGGAGGAGGAGTCCGATGACGACGTACACCGGCTCCCCCGTGGCGAGGTACAGCATCGCGAGGAAGATCCCGAAGAACAGGAGCGTCGCGCCGAGGTCCTTCTCGAACACCATCACGAGCATGGCCACGAGCCACATCGCGACGATCGGCAGGAGGTACGGCACCGGCGGAACGGGGATCGGGCCGAAGCGGCGGGGCGGCTTCGAGAGGACCTCACGATATTCCTCGAGGTAGGCCGCGAAGAAGATCACGAGGGCGATCTTCACCAGCTCCCACGGCTCGAACTGTGCGACCCCGGCCACACCGACCCAGATGCGCGCGCCATTGATCTCGCGGCCGATGACCGGCAGGAGCGGGGAGACCAGCAACAGCATCCCGAGGAGGGCCCACGTGTACTTGAACCGCGCGAGCACCGATAGGTCGCGGGGGATGAGGATCGTCATCGCGAACGCGCCGGCCGCGATCACCAGCCAGGTCAGCTGCTGGAGGAGCAGCGCGGGCGCGAGCCGCTCCACGAGCACGAACCCGATGCCGGTGAGGCCGACGGCCAGGGGCATGAGCAGCTGATCGCCGCGGAAGCCGATGCTAACGAGGAACACGTGCAGGGCGCCGAAGACCGCGAGCACGGCGAGCGGGACCGCGATCTCGTACCACGCGAAGCGACCGGAGGCGGCCGCGACGACGGCGACGTATCCGGTGAGCAGGAGGGCGGCGACCCACATGAGCATCCGCAGCTCGCCCAGGCGGGCGCCCGGACGCGCGCGGATCACTGGGCGCGCTCCAGGCGGAGGGCGATCCGCCCCACCGAGACCTCGTCCCCGTAGTGGAAGCGCTCCTTGTCCCAGATCCGCGAGCCGTTCAGGACCGTTCCGTTGGTGCTGCCGGCGTCCTCCAGCCACCACTCACCGTCGGCGAAGCTCACGATCGCGTGTTTCGCGGAGGCGGCCTCGTCGTTCAGCACGATGTCATTCCCCGCGTCGCGCCCGACGCTCGACACCGCCCGTAGTGGGAGCCGCTCGCCCACGCGCGGTCCGCCGCCGTGGCTTCGCGTCACGACGAGTGCCGCGATCCCAAGCTGCCGGGCGCTGATCGCGGCCCGCTCGTCGGTGAGCGCACGGTGCAGGGAGCGGAACGCGCGGATGAGAAAGAGATAGAGAAGGATGAGGAACGCGATGCGCACGGCCCACAGCAGGACCGCGAAGGTGATCTCCAATCAGCCCTCGAGCCGGACGACCAGCTCCGCCCCGCCGATCGTGATCCGGTCGTCATCCGACAGCACCATCTCCGCGATCCGCCGTCCGTTGACGAACGTCCCGTTGGTGCTCTGCAGGTCGTAGAGGGTGTAGCGGCCGAGGCGCAGCCGCACCTCGGCGTGCCGCCGCGACACCCGCCGGTCGTCGAGGACGATGTCGTTCTTCGGATCGCGCCCGACCGAGATCGGCTCGGCGGTGAGAGGCACCTCGCGGCGGACGCTGCCCTCGCGCGCAACGATCGCGCCCTGCGGTGCGCGGGGTTTCGCGGCAAGGAGGGCCTCACGGTCGAGGATCATCGTGTGGCCGGCTTCGATGCCGCCCAGCCGGTCCGGCTCGTTCGCCGGCACTTCATCACCGGACGCGTCGACGAGCGCGCACGCCACGCGCAGATCGCCCGGAGAGACATCCGCATCTTCCTCGATCTCGACGGTCGGATACGCGAGCAGGGTGAAGCTTCGGTCGCGCGCCGCACCGAGGACGGCCTCCGCGAGGTCGCGCTCCAGGCTGCGCTTGTACTGGTCGAACTGCGCGTAGTCGGCGGGTGAGAGCGACACGACGTAGCTGTTGGGCACGAAGGTCTTCGCGAGGGAGATCGTCTGGTGCGCCTCCATCGTGCGGATCACGCGTTTGGCGATCATCACTGGTTGCAGCCTGGCGCGGAACAGGCGGGCGCTCCACCCTTCGATCACCCGGCTGGCCATCGCCTCGATCCGCTCAAGCATCGCGCGTCTTCACGACCTCCGCCCCAATGAGGATGATCACCGCCGTCACGTAGATCCATGTCAACAGTCCCGCCGCGAAGGCGAGCGCGCCGTACGCCTGGAAGATACCGAGACCGCGGGTGAGGAAGCCAAAGGCCACCTTGGCGATCTCCCAGAGCACGGCCGATACCAGAGCGCCCCGGCGGGCATCGCGGCGGCGCACCGCGCGACGGGGAGCAAATCGGAAGACCAGGTAGAAGAACCAGAACCCGAACAGGAGGCCGACCAGGGGCGAGACGAGCTCGAAGAACAGCCGCACGCCGCGAAGCCCGGACGCCGCGAGCGCGTCGGCCGCGGCCTGGACCCCGAAGCTGACCACGAATGAGGCCACCGCCAGCACGAGCACGAGGAGCACGAAGGCCATGCTGTTGAGGCGCTCACGGACGAAGGCGCGCTTGCCCTCGCGGCCAAGGATGTGTGACATCGCGATATCGAGCGAGCCGAGGATCGCGGTGACGGTGACCAGCGTTCCGACCAGGCCGAGGCTCAGCGACAGCGCGCGGCCCTCGACCAGCTGGCCGACCAGCTTCGTCTCCTGGCCGGTGGCCGCCGGCAACACGCCACGGACGATCGAAACGAGCTCGGTCTCGGCCTGCTGCGTTCCATAGATGAACCCGAAGATACCGATGATGACCGCGAGGAGCGGGATGAGGGCGAAGAAGATCTGGTACGCCACCGCGCCGGCGAGGAACGGTCCGTCGTCGTCGAGGAAGGCGCCGAAGACGCGGCGCGCCGTTACGAGGATGCGGCCTCGCCTTTCGGCCCCGCGGCGGGCGCATCGGACTTTTTCGTCTCGGTCTTCGCCGGTGGGCTCGGTTTCGTCTTGTCATCGGACTTCGGGCCGGCCTTGTCGGCCTTCTCGCCGGACTTCTCGCCGGACTTCTCGCCGGACTTCTCGCTGGCGTCCGTCGTGCTCCCGGCCTTCGGGTCGCTATCCTTCTGCGCGGGCCGGCTGTCCGTCTTGTACCAGCCGCCGCCCCTGAACACGATCGCGGGCGTGGCCATGAGCTTCCGCGGACGCTTGCCGCAGCTCGGGCACGTCTCCAACGTCGCGTCGGTGTACGACTGGACGGCCGAGAACGTGTGCCCGCAGTGGTCGCAGTGATAGTCATAGATGGGCATGTGCTCCCCTATCATCGCAGCACGGTGAGGGTCGGCGTGATGTCCCGTCCTGCGGTCGGAGCCGCACGCCGCCGTCGCATCCTCGCCGAGAACCTCCTGGCGTACGCGTTCCTGTTGCCGGCCTTCCTCGTGCTCCTGGTCTTCCACTTCCTGCCGGGATTCGCCGCCATCTATATGTCCCTGTTCCGCTGGGACATCGTCCAGGGGCCGTTCCGGGGCCTCGACAACTATGCGACGGTGCTCGTCGGCTCCCGGTCCGAGGAGTTCTGGCATTCCCTGTCGGTGAGCCTGACCTACACGCTCATCACCGTCCCGATCGAGCTCGTCGTCTCCCTCGTGCTCGCGTACCTCCTGTTCCAGAAGATGCGGGGCCGGGGCATCTATCGGACGCTCTATTACCTGCCGTACATCACGTCGGCGATCGCGGCCGCCGTGATCTTCAACTGGCTGATGAACCCGAATTACGGGCTGTTCAACAGCCTGCTTGAGCTTGTCGGCATCGGGCCGCAGAAGTGGCTCGATGAGCCGCGGGGCCTGTTCGAGCTCATCTTCGGCAGCTTCGGCGTAACTGTCCCCGGGTGGGCGCAGGGACCGAGCCTCGCGCTCGTCGGGGTCTCGCTCTTCACCATCTGGAAGTTCGTCGGCTTCCAGGTGGTCCTGTTCCTGGCGGGGCTCGGCAACATCTCGAGCGAGTACTACGAGGCGGCGCGCCTCGACGGCGCCAGCGAGCGGCAGATCTTCACGAAGATCACGCTGCCCCTCCTCAGCCCGACCACCTTCTTCGTCGCGACGATCGGCACCATCGGCTCGTTGACCGCCTTCAACCAGATCTACGCCATGACGAACGGCGGGCCGCTCGACACGACGAAGAACCTCGCCTACGAGATCTTCCACGTGTTCTTCCAGCAGGGCCGCATCGACCTGGGCGCGACCATGGCGATCCTGCTCGCCCTGCTGATCCTCGGCTTCACCCAATTCCAGTTCCGCGTGGTCGAGCGCCGGGTCCACTACGTATGAGGGTCTGGTGACCGCCACATCGCTCCCGCGGCCTCGCGGCGTGGGCCGGCTCCGCGGACGGACGATCGTGAAGCACCTCATCCTCGCCGGCGTCGCAATCGTGATCGCGTTCCCGTTCTACTGGATGCTGTCGACGGCGACGAAGAGCTTCTTCGAGGCGACGACGTTCCCGCCGACCTTGTTCCCGCAGGAGCTCCACTTCGAGAACTTCGCCACCGCCTGGGGAGACGCTCCGTGGCGCACCTTCTTCACGAACACCGGGATCATCATGGTCATCGGCACGATCGGCGAGCTCGTGACGTCGATCCTCGCCGCGTACGCCTTCGCCCGTCTCGAGTTCAAGGGAAAGGGCTTCTTGTTCCTGCTGTTCCTGGCCACGTACATGGTCCCGGCCGAAGCCACGGTCATCCCGAACTTCGTGCTGGTCACCAAGTACCTGCACCTCGGCAACACGCTGCAGGCGCAGATCATCCCGTTCCTCGCCTCGGTGTTCTCCATCTTCCTGCTACGCCAGCACTTCAAGTCGATCCCGAACGAGCTGCACGACGCCGCGAAAGTGGACGGAGCCGGGCACCTCCGGTTCCTCTGGACCGTCGTTCTGCCCCTGTCCATCCCCGTGCTCGTCACGGTCACCCTGATCACCGGGCTCAAGTTCTACGACGCGTTCCAGTGGCCCCTCCTGGTGACGAACAGCGACGCGGTCAGACCGGTCCAGATCGGAATGGCGCAGTTCCGCACTGAATTCGGGGCGCAATATCATCTCGAAATGGCGGCGGCCACCTTCGTGATCGCCCCCGTGGTCCTGATCTTCCTGTTCGCCCAGCGGTATCTCATCCAGGGGGTGGCGAGGACAGGTATCCGCGGCTAGCACGTGTTCGTATACCCGGTGGAACGAGTCGGTCGGGGGAATTAGAGGAGGGGTCACATGCGGTTGAAGGTCGCGATCCTCGCGGCGGTCATGGTCGTCGCCACGGCGTGCAGCGGGGCTGCGGCGCCGGCGCCGGCCCAGTCGACCCAGGCGGACATCGACCTGAGCGGTCAGCCCATCGCGCTGACGCTTTGGCACACCCAGACCGGCGTGAACGCGGCGGCGCTCCAGGCCATGGTCGACCGGTTCAACTCGACCAACGGCAAGGGCATCACCGTCACCCTGCAATACCAGGGCAGCTACACCCAGCTCTACCAGAAGAACCTGTCGGCCATCCAGGCCGGCGCGCTCCCCGAGCTCGCGGTCGCGTACGAGAGCTTCGTCGCCGACTACATGAAGGCGGACGTCGTGCTCAACCTCGACCCGTACCTGAACTCCGCGAAGAACGGCCTCTCCAAAGAGTCGCAGGCCGACATCTACAAGCCGTACTTCGATACGAACCGGTTTCCCCAGTTCGGCAACCAGCTCCTGTCATTCCCGTTCACCAAGTCGCTGTTGCTCATGTATACGAACGACGACATCCTGAAGGAGATCGGGAAGAGCGCTCCGAAGACCTGGGATGAGTTCGAGGCCACCGCCGCGGCGGCCGTCAAGAAGGGTGCCGACGGCAAGACCACCCGCTACGGTTGGGCGGTCACCATCGGCGCATCGACGTTCAACGGCTGGGTCCTCTCGCGCGGCGGCACGCTCATGAGCGCCGATCAGAAGACCGTCGCCTGGGACCAGCAGCCCGCGATCGACGCCGTCACGATGATGAAGCGCATGATCGACAACGGCAGCGCGTATACGCCCAAGGGCTTCGACTACCAGACGGACTTCGGGACCGCCAAGGTCGCGTTCGTCCAGGAGTCGAGCACCGGCCGGCCGTTCTTCGTCTCGAGCTTCAAGCAGCCGATCAACTGGAGCCTGACGAGCATCCCGCAGAAGGACCCCGCCAAGGCGGCCACGGTCCAGTACGGGGCGAACGTCGCGATCTTCAAGAGCACGCCGGAGAAGCAGCTCGCCTCATGGCTGTTCGTGAAGTGGTTCGCGGACGCCGCGCAGACCGCCGAGTGGGCCGTGAAGTCGAGCTACATGCCGGTCCGCAAGACCGCCGGTGACACCGACACGTTGAAGAACGCCTGGAAGACGGACGTCCAGGGCAAGCAAGCCTTCGACCAGATCGGATCGAGCGTGCCCGAGCCGAACGTTCGCGGACAGCAGGACATCCGGACCGTCATCGAGGATCTCCTCAACGCGGTCGTCGCAGGCAAGGTCACCGACATCGCCGCCGGCGTGAAGGCGGCGGGGGTGAAGGCGAACCAGATCCTGAAGGACAACCAGTAGCCCGGGCCTCCAGGCACACACGGCGACCAGAGGGCGGGGCGCAGGCCCCGCCCTCCTTCGTTGTCAGGTCCGGCGCTCGCCATCCTGCAGCTCGGCGACGGAGCCGTCGGCGCGCGCGTCCAGTGCCGCGCCGAGGCGCCGCGCGAGCTTCGCCGAGAGATGATCGGCGAGTCTGGACCGCGGGACGAACGCGACGGCGCCGAGCTCGTCGGGCGGGAGCCGGATGCACGCCGGGTCGTCGAGGACACCGCCGTCGTAGATGCACATGATGGAGTCGCCCTTCGGTCCGGCAGCGCGCTGGTGCTCGATGACCAGGAGCCGCCCGATCGGACGGTCGAGCCCCAGCTCCTCGCGGACCTCGCGGGCGCAGGCCTCGGGCGCGGTCTCGTGGTCCTCGACGATCCCGCCGGGAACCTCCCAGCCCGGCTTGTAGGTCGGGCGGACGATGCACACGCCGCCGGCGCGATCGGTGATGAGCGCTCCCGCGCCGATCCGCTTGCGCGGCAGCGCGGCGTAGAACGCTGGGTCCGCCGGCGGCGGCTCGGTCACGGCGGTCAGCCGAGCTTCGCGAGCTCGGCCTTCAGCGACCCTACGGCCGCCTCGCGTTCGGCCAGCTTCGCCCGTTCCTTCACGATCACCGCCGGGGGGGCCTTGGTCGTGAAGTCCGAGGCAAGCAAGGTGCGGGTCTTCTGGAGCAGGCCAAGCGCCTCGGCCAGCTCTTTTTCGAGCCGCGCTCGATCGCCGACCGCATCCCGGGGCACGTCGACCCGGATCTCCACGGCGCGAACGAGCGTCGGGGCCGAGTCGCCGCCGCCGAATCGGACGTCTGCGGTCGTGAGCGAGGCGATGATGTCGGCGAACGGCTCGAGCGCCGCAGCATCGCCGGCGAGAGCCACCTGCACCGTGGTCCGGGCATCGAGGTCCGCTTCCTGGCGACGTTCGCGGATGCGCCGGATCACCTCGATGGCGAGCCCGAACCGATCCTCCAGCGCAGCATCGCGGGCACCAGGCGTGGGCCACGCTGAGACGACGAGGGACGGCGCGACGTCCGATCGTTGGCCCTGCGCCCAGAGCTGGAGCGCGAGGGTATCGGTCACGAACGGGATGATCGGATGCGCCAAGCGTAGGACGCGGTCGAGCACGTACGCGGCGGTCCGAACGGCACTGTCCAGGGATCCGGCGGTCCGCCGCTGCGGCTTCGCGAGCTCGACATAGAAGTCGGCCACCTCGGTCCACAGGAACTGCTGGAGCGCGGTCGCGTACTCGCCGAACTGGTACTGCTCGATCAGCCGGGTGAGCTCCAGGACTGCGCCCTCGGTCCGCGAGAGGATCCACCGGTCGGCCTCCGTCAGGTCAGGACCCGCCGGCGCAACGTCGATCGGTCCGGTCAGCGCGCCGGGCCGGGCGTCGATCTGGGCGAGCACGAACCGGCCCACGTTCCACAGCTTGTTCACGAACCGGCGGCCGTTCTCGAGCTTGCCTTCGGAGAACTCGCTGTCAGCACCGGCCGACACCCCGCTCACCAGCGCGTAGCGGAGCGCATCGGCGCCGTGGGCCTCGATCATCTCGACCGGGCTCACCACGTTGCCCTTTGACTTGCTCATCTTCTGGTGCCCGCCCGTGCGGACCAGGCCATGGAGGTAGACGGCGTGAAATGGCACGTCGCGCATGTTCTCGACGCCCATCATCAGCATCCGTGCGACCCAGAAGAACAGGATGTCGTAGCCGGTCTCGAGGACCGAGCCCGGGTAGAAGCGCTCGAGGTCATCGGTCTGCTCGGGCCATCCGAGCGTCGAATGTGGCCACAGCGCCGAGCTGAACCACGTGTCGAGCACGTCGGGATCCTGCCGCAGGTCGGTGGACCGGCACTTCGGACAGCTCGTGGGGTCGTTCGCGTCTTCTTCGGGCACGACGATCGCATCGCACTCCCGGCAGTACCAGACCGGGATGGAGTGGCCCCACCAGATCTGGCGCGACACGGGCCAGTCCCGGATGTTCTCCATCCACTCGAAGTACACCTTCTCCTGGTACGTGGGGATGATGCGGACGGTGCCGCTCCTGACGGCCTCGATCGCCGGCTTCGCGAGCGGCGCCATCCGCATCCACCACTGCTTCATCACGAGGGGCTCGTCCACCGTCTCGCACCGGTCATGGATACCGACGTTGTGCGTGATCGGCTCCTGTCGCTGCAGCAGACCCTGCTCCTTCAGCCGGTCGATCATGGCCGTGCGCGCCCGGTCACGATCGAGGCCCGCGAGCGGGCCGGCGGCCGGCGTCATGAAGCCGCGCGTGTCGATGGCCGACAACACCTGCAGTCCGTGGCGCTGGCCGATCTCGAAGTCCGTCGCATCGTGCCCCGGGGTGACCTTCAGCGCACCGGTCCCGAATTCGCGGTCGACGGCCGGGTCTCCGATGATCTTGACGGTGCGCTCCGATACGGGCACGAGCACATCCCGGCCGATCAGCGCATTCCACCGCGGGTCGTCGGGATGGACCGCGATCGCGGTGTCGGCCACGATCGTCTCCGGCCGGGTCGTCGCGACCACGACGTCGGGCGTGCCGTGAGGCATCGCCTCCGCCCACGGGTAGCGGACGTAGCTGAGCTGATCGGTGCGCTCCACATGAAGCGACTCGAGGTCGGAGTAGGTCGTCTGGCAGGTCAGGCACCAGTGGACGATCCGGTCGGCGCGGTACAGGTAGCCCTTCGCGTACATCCGGATGAAATGGATCCGCACGCGGCGCTGCATGTCGGGATCCATCGTGAAGTGCACCCGGGTCCAATCGAGGCTGCAGCCGAGCATCCGCAGCTGCTTGTAGATGCGCGGCTTGTAGTGCTCCATCCAGCGCCACATCTCGCCGAGGAACTGCTCCCGACCGAGCCCCTCCTGCGACGCCGGCGAGTCGGGGCCTTTCTTCTTTGTCCCGAACTCCTTGGCCAGCTCCTTCTCCACGACGATCTGGGCGATGATCCCGGCGTGATCGGATCCCGGCAGCCAGAGCGTCGGCTCGCCGCGCATGCGATGCCAGCGGGCCATGAGGTCCTCGTAGCCGCCGAACCCGAGGGCGTGGCCGAGGTGCAGGTCGCCGGTCACGTTGGGGAGCGGCAGCATCATGACGAACGGCTTCTCGCCGGGCGTCTTCGGGCCGGGCGTGAAGAAGCCCGATGCGTCCCACCAGTCGTAGAGGAACGTCTCGACGGCGCTCGCGTCGAAGTTCTTTCCGCGGTATTGCAGGACCGCCTGAGGTGGCGCGGGCCGCGTCGTCCGTTCGGTCACTTCGTCCTCTTTCTGCGCCGAGTACACAAAAGCCGTCGTCCGACAGGACGACGGCCGAGGCCCTCGTGGTACCACCTGAGTTCACGACCCTCGATCGCTGCGGGCGAGGGCCGCCTCATCTACGCCGTAACGGGCGCACCCGACCCCACTCGCGAGCGACGTTCCCGAGGCACGACCGCGGCCCGCTTCCAGCCTGCTGGCGGGCCGTCTCTATCGGCTGCGCTCGGTACTCTTCCCGGTCTTCGAAGGGTATGGACGGAAGTGTACTAGCCCGCCCGCGCCTTCCCGAGCTGCTTCTGGCGGTACATCGCGCGATCGGCCGCATCGA
Organism: Candidatus Limnocylindria bacterium; assembly: GCA_038207785.1. GTDB lineage: Bacteria > Chloroflexota > Limnocylindria > P2-11E > P2-11E > UBA4735. Next base: position 54,421 of record JBBQZK010000002.1, read on the forward strand.
CGAGCGCATCGACGGACGTGCCTTCCACGAGCGACGGGGCGATGCCCCAGGCGATGGTGGGGACCTGCTGGCCGGAAGGGATCGTCGCGTTCGCGATGTCCTCGGCCAGCCGGCGCATGATCCGGTCGGCGGCGAAGAGCGGCGCGCCCGGAAAAACGACCCCGAACTCGTCGCCGCCGATGCGGGCTACGACGTCGCCCACTCGGACCCCGGCAGCGAGGAGCTCGCCGATCCGGATGAGCGCCTGATCTCCGGATGCGTGGCCGAACCGGTCGTTCAGCTGCTTCAGGCCGTTCGCATCGATCATCGCGACGGAGAGCGGCGTGCCGTCCTCTTCGCTACGGGCCAGGCCTTCGGCCAGCTTGTCGAAGAACACACGCCGGTTGGGAAGGCCCGTGAGCGGATCGGTCGCCGCAGCCGACTTCGCCGCCTGGTGCAGGCGGGCCACGCGCACGGCGGCGGCCACCTGATGGGACGTCGCGGTGAGCATGGTCTCGTCCTCGATCGAGAACGCCGCGGGCCGGGTGCTCTCGATCCCGATGATGCCGACGATCTCATCGCCGATGCGCAGGGGCACGATCAAGCTCGACCGGATGTCCGCCGGCCCGACGAACCGCGTGTCTGCTTGGACGTCGGCCACGTTCTGCAGCCGCCCGTGCTCCATCACCCAGTAGCTGATGCCGGTACCGACCGGCAGGGCCTGCCCGAGGAACTGCGTGGACGGGCCGAACGCGGCGCGGATCGTGAGCTCCCCGGCGTCGTTCAGCGTCGTCAGGAAGCCGTTCTCGTAGCCCATGGCGTCACAGACGATCCGGAGGAGGCGGCTGGCCAGCTCGTCGAGATCGAGCACCGCGCTGATCTCGGACGCGAGTCGCTGGAGGATCGCGAGCTGGCGCGCGTGGGCGTGCGAGTGCTCCGCCATGCGTTCGACGAGCGAGCCCGGACCAGGGATGTCCTCGATGTCTTCGTGCTCGATCGCACCGACCCTGCTCAGATACACGCTGCCCTCGCGACGGTCCCGCTCGATGACCCGGATGAATGCGTCGACCACCGCGGGATGGAACTGCGTGCCGCTGCAGCGTCGCAGCTCGGTGACCGCGAAGTCGACGCTCTGCGCGGCCTTGTACGCGCGCTTGCTGACAATGACCTCATACGCGTCGGCCGCAGAGACGATGTACGCCGCCAGGGGGACCGCGTCGCCGGCGAGCCCGTCGGGGTAGCCGGTGCCGTCGAAGCGCTCGTGGTGGGAGCGCACGATCGGCACGAGGTCGGCAAGGGGCTCGACCGCAGCGAGGATGGACGCGCCGAGCGGGGCGTGGGTCTTCATGATCACCCACTCCTCGTTCGTGAGGGCCGCGGGCTTGTTGAGGATCGCGTCGGGGATGCCGATCTTCCCGATGTCGTGCAGCAGCGCCGACAATTGCACCCGGCGGATCTCGTCGGCGGGCAGCTGCATCTCGACGGCGATGATCCGCGACAGCGCAGCGACCCGGGCCGAGTGGCTGCGCGTATAGGGGTCACGCGCGTCCACGGCCGCCGCCAGCGCCTTCACCGACGCCATGTACAGCTCGCGCAGCCGGGCGTGATGCTCGGCGTTCTCGAACGACGAGGCGATGATGTTCGCGAACGACTGCAGGATCGCCACGTCCTCGGTGTCGTACGCCGCGGCCCGGTAGGCCTGGGCCGACACGACCCCCACGATGGTCCCGCGGATCTTCAACGGAACGTGGATCGCCGACTCGCTCCGACGGCTCTCGTCGCCGTAGGGCCTCCCCCGGTTCATGATCGCGTCGTCGCGGCTCGTGGCGACGTACGGCTCTCCGCTCAGCACGACCTGACTGGTGGGACCCGCACCGAGCGGGAGGAAGAACTCGCCTTCGCGGACGAGTCCGCCGTCCACCTCGATCAGGAAGTCGAACAGCCGGCGCTCGGCGTCGTACCGGGCGACATAGAAGGAGTCGAAGTCGACCAGCGATCGCGCCGATTCGTACGCGAAGCTCGCGATCGCCTGCGGGTCGTGCACGAGCGCGGTCTTCGATGCGATCTCGTTCAGCGTCGCCAGGCGCTGGATCCGGTGCTCGCGCTCACGCCGCGTGGCGACCGCCCGGAGCGCTGTGCCGGCGAGCTCCGCGAGGTCGTTCAATCCCTGCCGATCCACGGCGTCGAACCGGCGGTGGGGGTCGGTCGTACCGACCATGAACATCGCCACCACGGCATCGTTCACGAGGACCGGCACGCCCATGACGGCGTGCACCCCGGCCGCGAGCGCGGCCCGCGCACCCTCGACGCCTGCGAACTCGGCGGTGTAGTCGGGCATGGCGACGGCAACCCGCTCCTTGACGACCCTCGCGATCAGTGGACCGGGCCGTTCGAAGGACAACCCGTTCAGCTGCGACGCGCCGCCCAGCCCGGCCACGACCCGCGCGGCGCCGGTAGCGCTGATGTCCACCGCCGCGACGTACTCCGCGTTGAACGCACGGTGGGCCTCGTCCGCGAGCCGCGTCATGACTTCGTCCGTGGTAGACGAGGCGAGCTCCCGGGCAAGCTCTTCCCGACGCTTGCCGAGGTCGAGGCGACGCGCGTTCGCGAGCGCGATCGCGGCGTGGGCGGCGAAGCCTTCGAGGCTGCTCCGCTCGGCGCGGTCGAACGGGCGCACGGTGCAGCGCGCGACGTTCAGCACCGCGGCGATCTCGCCCTGCACGAGGACCGGGACGCCGATCGCGCTGCGCAGCCCGAGCTCCAACACGGCCTTCGGCGCGTCGGCGAGCGACGCGTAGTCGTCCACGGTCACCGTGGCGCGTCCCCTCACGACGCGTCCGACGATGCCGGTGGTCGCGGGCGCATGCACCCCGACGACCCGCTCGCCAAGGCCCGCCCCGGCAATGATGAGGAATTCGGTCCCCCGATGGACGTTGAGCGTGGCGTGGTCGGCCTGGACGAGCTCGAGGGCATGACGCGGGATCGACGCGAGTACCCGATCCGCATCCGTCTCCGCGCCGATCTCCGTCGCGGCGCGTTCGAGCAGATCGGCGCGGCGGAGCGCGCGGGCGGCCCGCTCGGACTCCTCGCGGTAGGCGGTGGCGACGACCCCGATCACGAGCAGGACGAGACCGACCACCACCGTTTGGCGGAACACCGGCTGGAGCTCCACCGGTGAGCCGGTCGCCGCCAACGCGAGCTGCTGGGCAGCGGTCGCGGCGATGAATCCCGCCATGGTGATGGCGATGCCTCGGCGGCCCATGCGGAACTGGACCAGCACCGCCGCGACGAGCACCAGCGCGAACGCGACGCTGCGCGGATCGGGCGCGGTGGCGACCATCCAGAGCGACGCGGTGACCAGGTCGGTCAGGACCATGCCGATGGGGGCGCTCGTCAGCGTGAACGTCTTTGCGCGTGTCGACTGGGCCGTCCAGCTGTACACGATGGTGCCGAACAGCACGGCCAGGGCGAGGACGGCGACCGGCACGACGACCACGCTGCCGATCGCGACCCAGATCGTGCCCGCGATCAAGCCGAAGATCCGCCCGTAGAGGAGGACGTCGCCGGGCACGCGACGCATTGGGTCCTTCACGCCGATCGACCCTACGCACGGCGCGACCGGCCGGGGTGTCAGGTCGCTGGAGGCTGGGTCCCCGGTCTCCCCCGAACGGGGGAGGACACCCGTTCGGCGGCTAGAGGTCGTCCCGGGCGGGCGCCCAGATGTCGATGACCTGGCAGGGATCTTCGAACACGCGGGCACCGTGCGTCGCGTTCGGCGGGACGCGATAGGTATCGCCGGGCGTCAGGATGCGTTGCTCGCCGGCGATGATCATGACCATGCTCCCTTTCGTGATCACGCCGGTCTGCTCCATCGGATGCTTGTGCGAATCGACCACGACCTTCGGGGCGAGGTCGGTGATGGCGATCGTGGCCGCCTCCGCCCGGATGATGCGTTGGGTCATCCCGGGGATGGGGACCTTGAGGGGCAGGTCGCGCGGCGCGGCGAAGTACAGCTTGGGCACGCTACGCGCTCGAGGCTTCGTCACCCTCGAGAACGAGCTGCTCGTTCTTGCTGAGGAGCAGCGGGTTGGACTTCCCCTCGATCGCCTCAGCGGTCACGACGACCTTGCGGACGTCGGAGCGCGACGGGATCTCGTACATGACGTCGAGCAGGACCTCCTCGATGATCGTCCGCAGTCCGCGAGCGCCGGTCTTCCGTTTCGCGGCGCCCACCGCTGCCGCGTGGAGGCCATCCTCGGTGAACTGCAGCTCGACCTTGTCGATGGACAGGAACTTCTGGTACTGCTTCACGATGGCGTTCTTCGGCTCGGTGAGGATGCGGAGGAGGTCGGCCTCATCGAGGGCCTGCAGCGGCACGATGACCGGCATGCGGCCGACGAACTCCGGGATGAGGCCGTACTTCAGCAGGTCGTCAGGCATCACCTCCGACAGCACGGCCGTCGTCTCCTTGGTGTTCTGCGAGAGCGTCGCCCCGAAGCCCATGGTCTTCTTGCCGATGCGGGCCTCCACGATCTTCTCGAGGCCCTCGAACGCGCCGCCGAGGATGAACAGGATGTTCGTCGTGTCGATCTGGATGAAGTCCTGGTGGGGATGCTTGCGGCCGCCCTGGGGCGGGACGTTGGCGACGGTGCCCTCGAGGATCTTGAGAAGCGCCTGTTGCACGCCCTCACCCGACACATCCCTGGTGATCGAGGGGTTGTCGCCCTTGCGGGCGATCTTGTCGATCTCGTCGATGTAGATGATCCCGCGCTGCGCGCGGTTCAGGTCGAAGTCGGCGGCCTGGATGAGGCGCAGGAGGATGTTCTCCACGTCCTCGCCGACGTAGCCGGCCTCCGTGAGGCTTGTCGCGTCGGCGATGGAGAACGGCACATCGAGGATCCGCGCGAGCGTCTGCGCGAGCAGCGTCTTCCCGCAGCCGGTCGGACCGATGAGGAGCACGTTCGACTTGCCGAGCTCGACCTCGTCGACGCGATGACCCGCCCCGACGCGCTTGTAGTGGTTGTAGACCGCGACCGACAGCACGCGCTTGGCCCGGTCCTGCCCGATGACGTACTGGTCGAGGATCTCGTTGATCCGGCGGGGGCTCGGGACCTTCGATCCCGTCGCGCGCGCCTTCGGCGTCTCCATGAACTCTTCGTCGACGATCTCGCGGCAGAGGGTGATGCACTCGTCGCAGATGTAGACACCCTGGCCGGCGATGAGCTTGCGGACCTGATCCTGGGATTTGCCGCAGAAGGAGCAGCGGTAGGGCTTCCCTCCCTTGGCGGCGGTGGTCACGTCCTAACGGACCCGCACCGTGTCGCCGATCGCTGTTGGTGCGCCGACCGGCTCTTCGGCCTTCGGCAGGACGTCGTCGTTCGCCTTGCCGACGTACACGTCGTCGATGAGCCCATAGGTCTTGGCCTCCTCGGCGCTCATGAACCGGTCACGCTCGGAGTCGCTCTTGACCTTGTCGGCGGGCTGACCGGTGTGGAACGCGATGATCTTCGTCAGCTTGTCGACGAGGGTCTCGAGCTCCTTCACCTGGATGATCACGTCCGGGGTGTTGCCGCGGAATCCACCGGATCCCTGGTGGATCATGATCCGCGAATTCGGGAGGGCGAACCGCTTCCCCGGCGCGCCCGCGGCGAGGAGCACGGCGGCCATCGAGGCGGCTTGGCCGATGCATACCGTATTGATCGGGGACCGCAGGTACTGCATGGTGTCGTAGATCGCGAGCCCCGCGGTGACCACGCCGCCGCCCGAGTTGATGTAGACGTGGATGTCCTTCTCGGGATCCTCGGAGTCGAGGAACAGGAGCTGGGCGATGATCAGGTTCGCCATGTTGTCTTCGATCATGTCGGTGATGAAGATGATCCGGTCCTTGAGCAGGCGGGAGAAGATGTCGTACGCGCGCTCGCCACGGCCGGACTGCTCGACCACCATCGGTACGAGGTTGTTCTGCAACGCTGTGGCCCTCCTAGACATGGCTGCCTTCCGAGTGTACCAACCGGTATCCGCGGATCGGGGTGGCGGGACGGTAGCCGTCTAGCATCCTGACGATGAAACGCCGCTCGGTCTACGTTGGCGGAGCGGTCGCCTACGCGGTCGCCGTGTACCTCGCGCTGGCCCTCGGCACCACCACCGCGGACACGGTCGAGATCCTCATCGTGGTCCTGGCGATGAGCGTGGCCGCAGGGAGCGTTGCCTGGCGGTTCGCGACGCGCCTGGACGCCGCCCGGCTGGACGCGGAGCGCGGACGCGAAGAGCTCGCGTTCGTCGGCAAACTGTCGGCGACGCTCTCGGGGCCGCTCACGCCTGCCGAAGTGGCCGCGCAGTTCCTGGCCGGGATCAAAGGCCTCCTGCCGGAGTCGGTCGCGGCAACGCTCCTCCAGTACGAGGAGACCGCCGAGTCGGTCACGGTCCTCGCGCAGCAGGGCCGAGCGGGCGCGCTTTCGCCGGGCGCGGTATACCCGGTGGCGGCGTTGCCGCTCGCGCTGCGGACGAGGCTGATCGGCGAGCGCAAGAGCTTCGTCATCGACGACACGGCGACGACGGCCGATTGGGAGCACCTCGTGGCGGATCTACCGGGCCTCGCCGACGCCCGCTCGTTCGCCGTGCTGCCGCTCGTGTCCCGATCGCGGCTCATCGGCGCTCTGGCGCTCACCGATCCGGCACCCAACGCGGTCGCCCGCGACCAGCTGCAGCTCCTCGTGCTGCTGGGCCAATACGTGGCGGGTGCGCTCCATAACGCGTTGTCGATCGCCGAGGCCGACTCGCGCGCGGACCGCGAGGCGGTCGTGAACCGGATCTCCCAGCGCATCTATTCGAACCTGGATCCGGACGCGGTCGTCCAGTCGGCGCTCGAGGAGCTCGGTGGCGAGCTCGGTGTGTCACGCGCGATCGTCAGCGGGGCGGTCGGTGCCGAGCTCATCGTCCTGCACGAGTGGGACGCGCCGGGCGTGGTGGCCGCCGGGGTCGGGACGCGTGGCAGCCTCCCGCTCAGCATGCTGGCCGCGCGCGAGGGTCGGACCATCGCGGTGCGTGATGCGCGGACCGATCCACGACTGCAGGATCCCGCCCTCGGCAGCCACGCCCTCATCGAGAGCGGCACGCTTGCCGCCGTCGCGACGCCGATCGGACTCGGCGGTCAGCTGTCTGGCGTCCTGGCTCTCGATCAGGTCGGCGAGCCGCGGGCCTGGACCTCACAGGAGATCCGCCTGCTCGAAGGGGTCGCTCGGGAGCTGCGCACAGCACTCGAAGCTGCGCAGCTGCTGGTCGCGCGGCAGCGCGAGAACCGGCGCATGCTCGCTCTCCACCGCGCCTCGACGCTGGTCGCCGCGCAGACCGATCCGCGGGCCGTATTGCGCCACGTGCTCGAAGCGGCCGGTTCCCTCCTCGGGCGAGGCAGCGCCGCCCTCTACCGGTGGGACGACCACGCGCGGGTCCTCCGGCTCGCTGAAACGGTCTCTCCCGACCGGTCGACCCCACCGATGCTCCGCCCCGGCGAAGGGGTCGGCGGCCGCGCATTCCTCGACCTGAAGCCGGTGATCGTGAATGACTACGCGAACTGGCCGGACGCCAGCGCCTCGGCGGTCGCCGCGGGCTTCAAGGCGGTGCTCTCGGTGCCGCTGATCCGGGCCGGCGAGTGCCTCGGCGTGCTCACCGTACGGTCGAGGTACCCCCTGACCCGCTTCGAGGAGGAGGACGCCCGCCTGTTGAGCCTGTTCGGGGACCAGGCTCTCGCCGCGCTCACGACGGCGGAGCTCTTGGAGCAGCAGCGACAGGCCGTCGAGCAGCTGGAGCGTCTCAACGCGGCCAAGAGCGACTTCGTGTCGATCGTGAGCCACGAGTTCCGTACACCCCTCACGGGGATCCAGGGGTTCAGTGAGCTCATCCGCGACGAGGATCTCAGCGCCGCCGAGATGAAGGAGTACGCGGGCGACATCAACAAGGACGCCCAGCGGCTGAACCGGATGATCACCGAGATGCTCGACCTCGACCGCATGGAATCGGGCCGGATGGCCCTCCATCGCGAGCGGGCGGACCTCAACGCGATCATCACCGAGACCGTCGACAAGCTCGGTCCCCGTTCGGCGCGCCACGCCATCGAGCTCAAGCTCGATCCCGCCGTACCGCACCTCGAGCTGGATCGGGACAAGATCGATCAGGTGCTCATCAATCTGCTGAGCAACGCGATGAAGTACTCGCCCGATGGCGGTGTCATCACCGTCACCACACGACTCGAAGGCGACAATATCCACGTGTTCGTGCGCGATCCGGGACTCGGGATCCCGGCCGATTCACTGGAGAAGGTGTTCGAGCGCTACTCGCGCCTCGAATCCGGAGCGACGCGCTACATCCAGGGCACCGGGCTCGGACTGCCAATCGCCCGCCAGATCGTCGAGATGCATGGCGGCCGCGCGTGGGTGGAGAGCACGCCGGGCCAGGGCTCGGTGTTCCAGTTCACGCTGCCGCTGACCGCGGTCGCGAGCGCGTAGAGGATCGGGATGGCGAAGATCGTGTTCTGCGAAGATGACCCGACGATCCAAAAGCTGGTGCGCGCCGCCCTCCGTGGCAGCGGGCACGAGATCCACATCGCCTCCGACGGCGAGGAAGGGCTGGCACTGGTGCGCTCGCTCCGGCCTGACCTCGTGTTCAGCGACGTATCCATGCCGAGGCTGGACGGCTACCAGCTCGGCGACGCGCTCAAGGCGTCACCCGAGACCGCGGCCATCCCGCTCGTCTTCGTGACCGCCTCGGTGCAACGCTCGCAGATCGCCGAGGCCGAGCGGCACGGTGCCGCGGGCGTCCTGCCGAAACCGTTCACGATGGCGGACCTCCGCGCGCGCGTAGCGGAGCTCCTGAACGTGGAGGGCTGAGCATGGCCGGTGAACGCATCCTGTTCGTCGACGACGAGGCCCAGATCCGCAAGCTCGTCCAGACGTTCCTGCAGCGACACGGCTATATCGTCACGACCGCGACCGATGGCTACGAAGCGCTGCAGGAGATCCGCACCCAGCGGCCCCACCTGCTGATCACCGACGTGAACATGCCGAATCTGGGCGGATTGGAGCTCGTGAAGCGGCTCCGCGCGGAGGCGGCAACGGCGCGGCTGCCGATCATCATGCTGTCCGCGAAGAAGCAGGCCGCCGACATCCTCGCCGGATACGCCCAAGGCGCCGACGAGTACGTGGCGAAGCCCGTCGAGCTCGCGGTCCTTGCAGCCAAGGTCGAGCTCATCCTCAAGCGCATGAAGACGCCGGACGAGCCTGGCGCCGCAGCTCGGCCGACACGTGGCCGCGTATGCGTGTTCCTGCATGGAAAGGGCGGCGTCGGCGCGACGACGCTCGCCGTCAACGGCGCGGTCGCGCTCGCGAGCGCCATGATCTACCGAGTGACGCTGATGGATCTCTCGCTCGAGTTCCCGAACGCGGCGCTGCTCCTGGATCTGAAGCCGGAACGGACGCTCGCCGAGCTCTCGGACGTCCGCATCGAGGACATGACCGAGGATCTCTTCGACCTCTTCGTGGCGACGCACTCGAGCGGCGTGCGTCTCGTGGTCGGCTCCGACCGGCCCGAGCTCGCGGAGCTCGTGACGGTCCCGGCGGTGCATCACGCCCTCGACCGGTTGCGCGCGACCTCCGACTACGTGCTGGTCGACACCGCGGCGACCTTCACCCAGCGCACGCTCGCGGCGATCGACGCGGCCGACGTCATCTTCGCCGTCACGTCCGCCAACCTCGCCTCGCTGAAGGCCACGGCCGACGTCCTGTCGGTGCTCGAGAAGCTCGAGGTGCCGAAGGAACGCGTGCTCATCGCGCTGAATCGCATCACCGCCTCGGGCCTGGAAGCCGATCAGGTCACGCGATTCTTCGGTCGCCGGGCGGATGTGACCGTTCCGTTCACCCGGCCGTTCGACGACGCCGCGGACGCCGGCACGCCCCTGATCACGAGCTCGCCGCAGAATTCGGGCGCGGTCGTGATGCGCGAGCTGGCTGCCAAGATCAGCATGGCCGCGCCCGTGGAGCGCTGATGCGGATCCGCTTCTGGGGCGTTCGCGGCTCGATCGCGGCGGCCGGCCCCGAGACGCTGCGCTACGGCGGCAACACGCCGTGCGTCGAGGCACGGGCCGACGACGGCACGCTCCTCATCTTCGACTGCGGTACGGGTGCCCGGAAGCTCGGCATCGAGCTGGCGCGCGGCGGTCCGGTGCGCGCGCATCTCTTCATCAGCCACACCCACGCGGATCACATCCAGGGCCTGCCCTTCTTCCTTCCGGCGTTCCTCCCGGGGTCGCACCTCACCGTGTATGGACCCGCGGGCATCGACCGCTCATTCCCATCGGCCCTCGGCGGGCAGATGGACTACGCCTACTTCCCCGTGCCGATGGATCAGCTGCCGTCGAAGGTCGAGATCGTCGAGCTCGGCGAGGGCGAGTTCGGCATCGGCTCGCTGCGCATCCGAACGGAGTTCATGAACCACACTGCGCCGACGCTGGGGTACCGCGTATCGGGGGCCGGCGGATCGTTCGTGTACGCGACCGATCACGAGGCCCACGAAGGCGCCACCTGGCGACCGGGTCATGTGGAGGGCACGTTCGACGAGGCCGATCTGCTGCACGCCGGTGATCAGCGCCACGCCGCGTTCCTGCGGGACGCCGATCTGGTCATCCACGACTGCCAGTACCGCGGCGCGGACTATCCCGCGAAGGCGGGCTGGGGCCACAGCACGATGGAGTACGCCGTGGACACGGCGCGGGTCGCCAACGTGAAGCGGCTCGCCCTCTTCCACCACGACCCGAACCGCGACGACGCCGGGATCGACGCGCTGACCCGCGAGGCGACGCAGCGCGCCGGGACGATGGAGGTGGTGGCCGCCGCGGAAGGCGATGAGCTCATCCTCAGCGAGACCGGGCCGAACGAATCGGGCGAGGCCGAGGGTCCGCACGCGCCGAAGATCCAGACCCGGGCGCGGATCCTCGTCGCCGACGACGACCGGGCGATCCTGCAGGTGCTCGACACCGTCCTGAGCGGTGACGGCTATCAGGTCATCACTGCCGAAGACGGGCGCCGGGCCGTCGAGCTCGCGAAGCGGGACGGATTCGATCTCATCATGTTGGACGTGCAGATGCCCGGTCTCGACGGACTCGCCGCCGCGCGTCTGCTGCGACTGGACGCCAGGCTGACCGACGTGCCGATCGTGATGCTCACGGCGCGGACGTCGGACAAGGACATCGAGGCCGCCTTCGCGGAGGGCGTGACCGACTACATCACGAAGCCGTTCGCAGTCGCGCAGATGCGCGCGCGCGTACGGTCGTGGCTATCGCGATCGGCCGAGGTCGAGAAGTGAGCCAGCCGTGGACCGATCTCCAACGCTACGTGATCGAAGAGCATTTCGAGGACTACGTCGAGGGCCGGATCTCGCGTCGCGAGATGTTGAAGCGGGTGTCGTACATCACCGGTGGCGTCGCGGCCTCGCTCGCCGTGCTCACCGCCCTCGGCTGCAACGTGGACCAGCCGCGCGCGGGCGCCGGCGGGCCGTCGGCCTCCGCGGCGGCGGCGAGCCCCAAGCCGGCGTCACCGCAGCCGAACGTCGCGTACGCCACCCCGCCTTCGACCGCGACCACGTCGCCGGTCACCGTGAAGCCCGACGACCCGCGGCTCCGCCAGGCCGGACCGGTGACGATCCCGTCGAGCGATGGGAAGGCGTCGCTGATCGGATACGAGGTGTATCCGGCGGCGCCGAACGGACACGGAGTCCTGGTCATGCACGAGAACACCGGCCTCACCGATCACATCAAGGACGTCATCAGGCGCGTAGCGACGGCCGGATACATGGGGTTCGGCATCGACCTGTTGTCGCGGCAAGGTGGCGCCGAGAAGCTGGGAGTCGGCTACTCGGGCGCGCTCGCGAACACGACCGTCGAGCAGATGAACGCGGACCTCGTGGCCGCGATCGCGTACATCCAGGCGAAGGCCATCGACGGATACGCGCCGGTGAAGGTGGGGGCCGTCGGCTTCTGTTTCGGCGGCGGCACGACGTGGAACCTCGTCAACGCGGGCGCGCCGCTCGCGGCGGCGGTGCCGTTCTACGGTCCGCTGCCGTCGAACGCGGCCGGCCTCGCCACGACGAAGACCGCGGTCCTTGCGATATACGCCGAGCAGGACACCCGCATCACGGCGAGCTGGCCGGATACGGAGGCGCAGCTCAAGAAGAGCGGCTCACCGTATGCGCAGAAGGTCGAGCCAGGCGTCGGTCACGCGTTCCACAACGACACGAACGGCCCGTCGCGCTACGGTCCGGCGCAGGCCCAGGATGCGTGGGTCGCGACGATCGAGTGGTTCCGGAAGTATCTGACCTAGTTCGGCTTCGAGCCGCGCTGGCGGTGGCGTTCGATGGTCTGCAGCAGCTCGTTCACGTCGAAGGGCTTCGCGATGTAACCGGTGGCGCCGATCTCCTCGGCCCAGCGGCGCGCGCTCTCCGCCGCGGTCATGACGACGATCGGATACGTGTGGTGACGGTCGCGGAACTCCTTGGCGAAGCCCCAGCCGTCCAGGACGGGCATCCGCATGTCGAGCAGGATCAGCGAGGGTGCGATCTGGATCAACGCGTCGAGCGCCTCCGCACCGTTCGATGCGGTCCGAACGGCGAGGCCCTCGCTTTCAAGGAAGTCGCGGAGCATGGCGAGGATCTCGGGGTCGTCATCGACGACGAGGATGAGCCGACCGGCGCCCGCGGAGTCATCGACGCGCGGTCGCGGACCCATTCCGCGCCCTGGGATGTTGGGCTGATCCTGGGCGAGGCCGATGTGCTGCAGGTCTACCGTCAATTCAGCGTTCCTTCCTCGACGACCGGCAGCGCGACGTGGAACGTGCTGCCCTCGCCGACGGTGCTTTCCACCCAGATCCGTCCGCCGTGCTCGTGTGCGATGCCGCGGCAAATGTATAGACCCAGGCCGATGCCCGCATAGCGGCGAGCGTCGACATTGGCGGCGCGATGGAAGCGTTCGAACACGTGCGGCACATCGGACGCAGGGATCCCGATGCCGTGGTCACGCACGCTGATGCGAATGTCGTTCTCCGACCGCCATGCGTTGACCTCGACCGGGCTCTCGTCGTCGCTGTACTTGATCGCGTTCTCGACGAGGTTGTCCACGAGCTGCTCGATGCGCCGCCGGTCGAAGCTGCCGGTCAGCCGCTCGCGGGCATCGACGACGATCCGCTCCTTCTCCGGCCGGCTCCGCGCCGCGACGGCACTGACGACCGCGGCCACGTCGATGGGCTCACGCCGCACCTCGAGCTTGCCTTCCTCGATCCGCGACGCGTCCAGGAGGTCCTCGACGAGCGCCGAGAGCCGCCGCGCCTCGCGCGCGATCCGCCCGATCGCCGGCTGGTGCTGCGCCAGACCGGGGTCGCGGGCGAAGCGCAGCTCGAGGATCTGGGCCTGGCCCAGCAGGGTCGTCAGGGGCGTCTTCAGGTCGTGTGCCGCGGCCGAAACGAAGTCATCCTTCAGCCTGGTGGCCTCTTTCTGCGCCCGCACCCGCGCCGCTTCGTCGATGAGCGCCCGACTCTCGAGAACGACCGCGGCTTGATCGGCGAGCAGCTGGGCGAGCGCGAGGTCGTCGGTCGAGAAGACCGGCTGGTTCGCGGCGAACGCTTCGAGGACGCCGATCCGGCGGTCGCCCGCGGTGATCGGCGCCACGAGCACGGCTCCGACGGCGGCAGCCCGGTACGCGGCGGCGTGCTTCGGATGCGCGCGCGCGGCGTCGGGAAAGTACTCGGCCGTCTGCGAGCTGAACACGCGCGCGGCCAGGAACTCGCTGTCCTCCGGCACCTCCCGCGGAAGGGCGCCGTGGCCGTTATCGAATCGCAGGGCCTTCGCATCGGGGTCGTAGAGCCCGATCGCCGCGCGGGCCCCGAACGACTCGCCCGTGCCACGCTCGAGCTCGCGCAGGATGGCATCCGTCGTGGGAAGGCGGGGCAAGGTGCTCGCGCGCTCGAGGAAGGCGCGCAGCTCCGGTTCCTGCCAGTAGCGCCGCAGCTGTGCTGGAGGCGCGAACCCCAGGACCCACGCGACCGCCGCGAACAAGGCGAGCACCTGCGTCGCGCCGGCGAAGAGCCCGGCCGACGCTGGCGCGAGCGTGCTTCCCGCGGCGACGAGGACCGCGAGGCCGATGAGGCCCATGCCGGCGGCGACGGCCTGGGTCCGGCGTTTCGTCACGCCGGAGGAGCTCCGAGAGAGCTTGATGAAGCCGAACGCGACGTACAGCGCGCCTGTCGCGAAGTACAGGATGAGGAACAGGGTCTCGACGGCATCGAGCGGGGCGCTCGTGACGACCAGGATGACCGCTGTAATGAAGCCACTGAGCGTCGCCGCACGGACCGGCATCGGCACGCCCGAGAAATCCGCGAGCAGCCGCAGCATCAGGTACGGCAGCGCCATGGCGAGGACCGTCGCGATCGCGGTCGTGACCGCGCTGGTCGCGATGCCTAGCACCTGGAGCGTCGGCGCCTCGAGGGCCGCCAACGCGAGGGCTCCGAAGAAGAGCGCGGTGTCCACGGCGGTGCGCGTGCGCCGCCGGTCGGCGGCGACGGCGACGAGAACGGCGATCCCTACGAAGAGGACGTTATTGATGCCCTGGATGAGCTGGAGCGCTGTCACTCGCGCGGCATGCTACTGGCCAGATTGCTCCTTGAGCATCGCTCGGATCGCCTCCCGACCCTGCGGCGACGACTCGGGGACCGGTGCGTGTGCCGGCGGCACGATGATGGCTTGGTCGCCTGCCGGCTCGGGATGCGGCAGCTCGACGTCCTCGGGCCCGCCGGCCGCGCGGATGAGCGTCCGCTCCGCGTCGGGCGAGTCGAGCCCGATGAGCTTGTCGACGAGCTTGCGGTTGCGCATCGAACGCGCCAGCGCGCCGAGCACCGCCGGATTGCGCAGCGCATTCGGATCCTGCTGGGCGAGCGGCGTGAGCGCGACCTCCTGCGCCAGCTCGGTCGAGGAGATCGTCACGTTCTCCTTCTTCGCCAGCGCGTCGAGCACGAGCAGCGATTTCGCCCGGCGCTCCGCCGTCGCGCGCCAGTCCGCCCGGATCTCGTCCTCCGTCTTGCGCGCCTGCAGCAGGAACTGCTCCCAGCTCAAGCCCTGCTCGGTCACGCGAGCCTTGAGGTCGGCCATCAGATGGTCGAGCTCATCGGACACGAGGATCTCCGGCACTTCGACCGTCGAGGTGTCCAAGAGGTGGGCCAGGAGCTTCTCGGCCGCATCGTCACGGGCTTCGTGGAACGCGGCGTGGGCGAGCTCGCCGCGGACGGCCTTGTCGAGGTCCGGCACCGTCGCGACGCCCACGGTCTTCGCGAACTCGTCGTCGAGCGCCGGCAGGATCTTCTCCGCGACCTGCGAGACCTTCGCGGTGAAGACGCCCGTCTTGCCGCGCAGATCCGCATCCGGGTAGTCGGCCGGGAAGGCCAGCTCGAACGACTTCTCGTCTCCGGCCTTGGTCCCGACCAATTCCTCCGCGAGGCCGGGGATCGCGTACTCCTTGCCGAGCTCGAGATGCGCGTTGCGGCCCATCGGCGGCATCTGCCGGCCGTCGAGCTTCACATCGAGGTCGATCGTGAGCACATCGTTCTGCTCGGCGGCGCGTTCCACGGTCTTGAGCTCAGCGTGATGCTCGCGCATCCCGGCGATCGTTCGCTCGACCTGCTCATCGGTGATCGCGGCCGGCTGGACTGTGATGCCGGCCGCGGCGTGATCCCCGAGCTCGACCTCGGGACGGACGGGAACGGTCGCTTTGTACTTCAGCGACTTGCCCGCCTCGAGCTGGCTGACCTCCACCTCGGGTCGATCGAGCCAGTCGATCTGCTCGAGGTCGGCGATCTCCTTGAATGTTTCGTCGACGACGTCCGCGGCCGCATCCTCCCACAGATGGTCCGCGCCGTAGGTGCGCTCGTACAAGGCCCGTGGCGCTTTCCCCGGTCGGAAGCCCGGGATCTTCGCGTGTTGCACGTGCTTCTGGAACGCCCGCTCGCTCGCGCGCTCGAGGCGATCGGCATCGACCTCCACAGTGAGCGCGACGATCGAGCCGGGCCTGCGCTCGATGCTGTGGGTGAAGGAGCGCGCTGGGGCGTCCTGTTCGGTGGTCATCGGAGACGCGAGTTTAGGCGTCTGCGCCGTATGCTGCGAACGCCCCGATGTACTTCTACGAGATCCACGAGCCCGACGACGACCTCGGCACGGCCGTCCTGCTGTCCCACGAGGACCGCTTCTCACCTGAGGAGTTCTTCCGGATGGTCAAGAAGGCCCGGGACCTGGTCAAAGACAGCTTCGAAGAGGCGTCGCTTCCGGAGGCCATCGCGAATGAGCTCGAGCGATCGAGCCACTTCGTCCACGTGACCGACGACCGGCTCCTGGCCTCGGTGAGCGTCGGAGACACCGATCAGGACACGTATCTGCTCGCGACCGACGAAGGCGTGCGGACGGTGTACGTCGAGGGCGACGAGCCGAAGGCCAATGGCGACCGCCCCAATTAACACGCCCCGCGTCGGCTTCGTCGGGCTCGGGATCATGGGGCAGCCGATGGCCCGCAACGCCCTGAAGGCCGGCTTCCCGGTGACCGTCACCAACCGCACCCTCGCCCGGGCCGATCCGCTCCGGGGCGACGGCGCGACGGTCGTGCCGACGCCCCGTGACGTCGCGCGGGTGTCGGATCTCGTCGTCACGATGGTGACGAACGCGCCCGAGGTCGAGGCGGTCACGTTCGGGCCAGACGGCATCGCCGACGGCGCGCACGACGGACTCCTCGTGATCGACATGAGCAGCATCTCCCCGGTCGCGGCACGCGCCTTCGCCGAGCGCGCGGAGGAGAACGGCTTCCGGACGCTTGACGCGCCCGTCTCGGGCGGCGAGCTCGGGGCCGTGGAAGCGCGCCTCTCGATCATGGTGGGTGGCGACGAAGCCGACGTCGAACGGGCGCGGCCCCTGTTCCTGGCCATGGGCAAGACGATCGTGCACATCGGGGGGCACGGCGCGGGGCAGGCCTGCAAGCTCGCGAACCAGATCGCGGTCGCGATCAACAACCTCGGCGTCTCGGAGGCGCTCGTGTTCGCCGCCGCGATGGGCATCGACCTCGAGCGCACCCGGCAGGTGATCGCAGGCGGCGCGGGGAGCTCGTGGGCGATGCAGAACTACGCGCCAAAGATGCTGGCGGGTGACTTCACGCCCGGGTTCATGGTCGACCATCAGCAGAAGGATCTTCGCAATGTCCTTGACGCCGCGTTCTCGTCGCACCTGTCGCTGCCGGGAACGTCCTTGGCGCATGCGCTGTACACGGCGCTGCAGCACGACGGCGGCGGGCGCGAGGGGAACCTCGCGATCATCAAGGTCATCGAGCGGCTCTCGGGCATCGAGGCCCGCGCCCGACCGTGACCTTCGACGAGTCGCTGGCCCGGCTTGCGCCGCTCGCGGATACCGCGCTCCGGGACGGCTGGACCTTCCGCGGGAAGCGGCTGGGCCTCGGCTACGCGCTGTACCACGCCGTTGAAGAGGAGCAGCGCGCCGTGATCGCTGCCCCACCGTCGCGGTCCGAGGCCGCCAGGATCCTGTCGCTTGCCCAGAGCGCCTTTGGCGACCTCCGCGGCCTGGTCGCGGGACTTCCGACCGACGGCCTCGATCGGGCGCCGGGCGAGCGGGAATGGTCGATCCGGGAGACCCTCGCGCACGCCGTCGATGTCGAGCGCGCGTCTCGCCAGCACGCAGTACGCGCTCACGAGAACGGCAGCCGAGCCGGTGCTCATGCCGCCCGACCGCCGGCCGCGAGCGGATCCGG
This sequence comes from Candidatus Limnocylindria bacterium, assembly GCA_038207785.1. Lineage (GTDB taxonomy): Bacteria > Chloroflexota > Limnocylindria > P2-11E > P2-11E > UBA4735. Next base: position 72,230 of record JBBQZK010000002.1, read on the forward strand.
CGGACGTGGCCGGCGGGACCGGCGACATCGTCGTGCGCTTCGCCGCGTTGCGGGCCGAAACGGACGCCGCCCTCACCGACACGCCCGATGCCGACCTCGCGCGGCCGAGCATGTGGAGCGGAGTCGAGATCGACGTGCGGCATCGGCTGCACCGATTCGCGTCGCACATCGCTGAGCATGCCTATCAGTGCGAGAAGGCGATCAGAGCGCTCGGCCTGTACGGCGGCGACGCGCGCAACACCTGCCGCAGGATCGGCGCGCTGCGCGGATCGCACGAGGGGCGCACCGAACGCGAGCGCCTGGACGCGCTCGATGCGGCGCTTGCCCAGAAGGCCCAGCTCGCGACAGCATCGCGGTAGGCTTGCGCTTCGGGCGAGTGGCGAAGTCGGTAGACGCGGCAGCCCTAGGAGCTGTTGCTCGTAAGAGCGTGAGGGTTCGAGTCCCTCCTCGCCCACCGTCGTTACTGTTCCGCGCGACTCGCGGAGATGCGCTGCTGCTACGGTGAGGCCGTCGGCAGCGCTCACGCGCGTACAAGCGGAAACTCCCTTGTCGTCATGAGCGGTCGTCATGACGGACCAGGGGGTTTGACATCGTCATCAGCTGGACGCGGCTCCTGGGCACGGCCCGGGTCACCATCCACACCAGCGACGTGGCGCTTCGGCTGTACGTCGAGGAGGTCCTCCGCGACCACGCGCAGCTCGCCGTCGAGCACACCCCGCACCGCCGTGACGGGCCACCCCCGCACCTGGCCCTGGTGGACCTGGACCCGCCCCACGCCATCGAGACGCTCCGGGCCTACACCCAAGGGGCGAGCGCCGTCCCCACGATCGCCCTTACTCGCAGCACCGATCTGCAACCCCGGCTGGCCGCGTTCGCGAACGGCGCCGATGACGTGATCACGCTTCCCGCGGCCCACCCTGAGATCGCTGCCCGGGTCCGCGCGCTGCTCCGCCGTTCATATGGGACGCGGCTCGCGTTCGTGCCGGCCGTCAAGGTCGGTGACCTCGAGATCGACGTGATGGAGAACCGCGTCCGTTGCGGCACTGCGGTACCGGATTTGACGAGCACCGAGCAGGCGATCCTCTTCGTCCTCGCATCGAACGCCGGCCACACCGTGAGCCGCGAAGTGATCCGGCGCACCGTCTGGGGGGCATCGGACGCGCCACCCAGCAACATCGTGGACCGCCACGTCCGCTCGCTGCGATCGAAGCTCGGCGACTCATGGCGCGCACCGCGGTACATCGCGACAGTGCGCCAGGCCGGATACCGGCTGGTGGCCGCGTGAACGCGGACCCGATGAAGCTCATCAAGTACATCTGCGTCGCGCCCGCGCATGCGGATGGACGCAGTGAGTCCGCGCTGACCATTCACGACAGCGCGTGGGCGTTCTGCCCGCTGGGCGGCGATGCGATCGGCCATGACTGGAAACAGAGCGACGGCCTGCCGCTCGCTGAAGCGATGCGGTTGACCACTCGGCAGCAGGCCGCCGCCGCCGCGGGAGGCCGGGGCCCTGCGGCGGAGTCGAAGACGGCACCGCCGACCGCGACGAAGAGCAAGTCCAAAACGCGCTGACCGCCCGTCATCGCGAGCACTGGCCTCAGGCAATCGCGATCTTGCTCCTCCGCCACCGCATCCATCCGACCATCGCCGAGCCGCGCCCCGCCCTAGAACCCCGGCTTCGCGACGTACATCGCGGCGAGCGTGAACTGGCCGAACTCCCAGTCCGACGCCGTAAGCGCGTATCCACGGAGGCGCGGACTCACGAGGTAACGCACCTCGCTCGAGTAGAGGAACGCTACCGGCGCATCGCGGGTCAGCACGCGCTGGGCCTCCTTGTACAGATCGATCCGCTTCGCCGGATCGGGCTCGACATCCGCGCGCTCGGTGAGCGAATCGAACTCGACGCTCGCATAGCCGACGTGCGTGACGGTCGACCCGCGGTGAAAGATCGTCGACAGCCAGTCCTGGGGATCCGGGTAGTCCGAGCACCAGCCGAGCAGGAACAGCTGCGGGACCTGTTGGGGTGTTCTCACGAGCGGCCCGCTGAATCCGGGCGAGATCGGGTCCTCGGTCACCACGACGCTGAGATTGTCCTTCCATTGCGAGATCGCCCAGCGCACGCGAGCTGCTTGTTGGTTCGACGTACGCGCTGCATAGGTGAATCGCACGGCTGGCATCTCGCGGGCGTACCGCGAGACCGCGAGGAGCGCGCGTGCGGCGACCGGATCGAACGACTGGGTGCGATCCGCCGGATCGCTGCCCGGTACGCCGGGCGGCAGCAGGGACATCGCCGGTATGCCGGGAAGATCCAGCACGTCGCGGACGAAGGCGTTCCGATCCAGCGATCGAGCGAACGCGGTCCGCACGGCGATGTCATCGAACGGCGCCCTCTGGGTGTTGAAGCCGACGTAGAAGGTGCACGGGCCGGGCGCGGCGATCGCGTCGGCCTCGCGACCGGCTGGAGCCACGTCGAGCTCGCCGTTGCGGAAGGCCGCGGCGGCCACAGCCTGGTCGGGCACCAGCATCTTGGTCCAGCGCTTGATCTTCGCCGGGGCGCGATAGCGCTCGTTGCGCTCGAAGACGAGCCGCTCGTTGTGCTTCCACTGCGTCAGCTTGAAGGGCCCGTTGCCGATGAAGGTCGCGGGCTCCGTCCATGTGGCTCCGCCGGTCGCGACATCGAATGAGCGCACCGGGACGCCGACCCAGAGCGCGGCGATCGCGAGGAAATACGGCGCGGGCCGCGTCAGCGTGAACAGGACGTGCATCTGGTCGGGTGCGGCGACCCCGACCGCACGCCGGGCGGCCGTCAGCGCCTCGAGCGTCGCCCGCTTCGGGTCCATTTGGTTCCATTCCCCGCAGCCGGTGATGACATATCCGACGAATGCGTAGTCGCCGGACACGTTCGGGTCACACAGGCGTTTCCAGCCATCGACGAAGTCGGCCCCGGTCACCGGAGCACCGTCGGAGTACAGGAGGCCATCCCTAAGCGTGAAGGTCACGGTGAGCCCGTCGTCCGAGACGACGGGGAGCGCACGGGCCGCCGCGGGGATCGGCTGGAGCGTCTTCGGGTCGAAGGTCAGGAGCGGCTCGAACACCATCATCGTGTGGGCGATCTCGCTCGGGAACGACTCCTTCTGCGGGTCGATGGTGTCGGGCTCGCCGGCCGCGACGGTCGTGATCTCACCGTTCGGGTCCGCTGGGTCCGGCGACGGGACCGGCGGCGGCGTCTCGAGGCACGCCGAAGCGAGCAGGCAGGCGACGAGCAGGAGTACGGCACCTCTCACACTGGAACGTCGCGGCAGGAGGCGAAAGATCGCGGAACCGGTGCAACGACCCGAGCCCCGGCGCGACCTGTCCTTCAGTGAGCACGCTTTCGAGGACTGTTACCACCGGACCTTCGGTACGGTCTGGTCGATCGCGCGCCGGGTCGCGCGCGACGATGGCGAGGCGGACGACGTCGTCCAGAAGGCCTACCTCGCGCTGTACCGCTACTGGGCCACGGGGCAGCTGCGCGAGCCGCCATCCCATCTCCTGTACCGGGTCGCCAAGCGCGGAGCGGTCGACCTCATCCGCTCGCGGCAGCGCGCGATCCGCCTCTTCGAGCGGCTTCCCCGCCCCGCGTCCGTCGACGACGTCACCGGGCCGCTCGATCGCGCGCTCCGCAGGCTTCGGCCCGACGATGCGGCGCTCGTGCTGATGCAGGCGGCCGGCGGGTTCAGCTACGAGGAGCTCGCCGCGATCGAGCGCACGAGCGTGGCCGCGATCCGCTCGCGGCTGTTCCGCGCGCGCCGAGAGCTCGCGCGACGCTACGACGAGGAGGGCGGCGAGTGGTGAGCGATCGCGAGGAGCAGCTCGCCGCCCGGCTGGGCGCCCCGCTCGGATCGGAGCGCGCCGCGGCGGACCGGAACTGGCGTGCGGTCCGGGCCGGTATCGAGACCGGAGTGCGTCCACGCTTGCGCCGGGTCCTGGAGACCGCGTCGACGCTGGCCCTCGCCGCTGTCGTCGTCCTCGCGGTCGGCTGGTGGCAGGGTGCGCGCGTGGACGTCGCGGGGGACCGGCTCCCCGTCCTGTATCAGCAAGAGGTCGCGCGGACGGCGATCGCAAGTTCGGGCATCGAGGCCAGCCTGGCGGTGCAGCAGAAGCACATCGAGAGCGGCACCCGGCTCCGGGTCGTGGGCGTCACCGACGTACGCCTTGCATCCGAGCGCCTCCCCGCGGTCATCGAGCTGCGCTTCTCGCGGCCGGGGGACGAGAGCTACGGCCTCCTCGCGCGTAGTGAGGTCATCGATCCGCGTCGCGCGACCGGCACGACCCGTACGTTGTATGAAGCGCCGTTCCCGCCATCCACGGATCGCGCGCCATCCACGTACCGCGTGTGGCTGCACATCGAGACGGCGAATGGGACGGTGGAGTCACCGGTCGTTGTCGTTCGCGTAACAGACCGGCCGGAAGGGCAACGGGCCGATGTCGCCGAGCTCCCCTAGGCACGGCCTTTGCTCGCCGTTGGACGGAGGGTCGGTGATGAAGATCGCAGACCGAGCGGCAAAGGGCCTGCCCGAGCGCGTACTGGTCGTGGAAGACGACCCCGACACGCGTCGGATGCTCGTGGCGGTGATCGCCGATGAAGGCTTTGAGCCGATCCCAGCCCTTGATGGCGAGCACGCGCTTCGCACGGCGATCGCGATCGAACCGTCAGCCATCGTGCTCGACCTCATGCTCCCGGGGACGGACGGCCAGGAGTTCGTGACCGCCTATCGTGCCCAGGGCGTCGCGGAGGCGCCCATCGTCGTCGTGAGCGCGCGACAGGATGCCCAGAGCGTGGCGCAGCAGATCGGCGCCCGCGCGGTCGTGCCCAAGCCGCTCGACATCAGTGAATTCGGTGCCCGCCTGCGTGCGACGATCGACGCGAGCCGTGAGGTCCGGGAGGTCCGGGACTAGACCGCGAGCTCGGCCCCTTCTCGCGCCACGATCACCTCGAGGTCACCGCCGAGCGCATCGGCCGCGTGCTGCGCCTCGACACCGATGCGATCGAGCGCGTCATCACTGCGGTCGGGGTCATGGTGGTACAGGACCAGGCGCTTCGCCCCGGCCCGCTTCGCCACATCGAGCGCGGTCGCGACCGTCGAATGACCCCAGCCGGGCTTGAAGTCCGCGTCCAGGTACTGGGCGTCGTGAATGAGGGCATCTGCGTTCTTCGCCAGCTCGACCACCGGATTCGCCTGGCCGCTGAACGGATCCTCGGTGTCGGTCGCGTAGACGATCGATCTCCCGTCCGCTTCGATGCGATACGCCAGCGCGGGCGCGGGATGGAAGATCGTTGTCGCGGTCAGCTGATAGGGACCGATCATCTGCCTCGAGCCGTTGCCAAGCTCGTGCACCTCGAGCTGGACCGGCAGGCCGTCGAGGTCGACCGGAAAGAAGGGATCGTCCATCCCTAAACCGAGCAGCTCTTTCAACGGGCGGTGCTGCATCGGGCCGTAGAGCCGGAGCGTGCTCTTGGGGTCGTACGCCGGCCGGAAGAACGGGATCCCCTGGATGTGATCCCAGTGGAGATGTGAGAGCAGCAGGTCGACGAGGAGCGGCGACATCCCATTCAGCGTGAGGCCGAGCTCGCGCAAGCCGGTGCCCGCGTCGAGAACGAGCAGGTGGCCCGAGGAATCGCGCACCTCGACGCAGGCGGTGTTGCCGCCGTACCGGACCGTGCGCGGGCCAGGCGTGGGGATCGAGCCCCGGGTACCCCAGAACCGGATGTTCATGCGGTCGCCGCGTCCCGGTCCCGCGCGGAGAGCCCGGTCGCTGCCTCGGAGAGGCTGCCCATCCCCTCGTCGCCGGCCTTCGGCCAGGTGAACTCGAGGAGCTCCACGGTGCGTTCGAGCTCGGGCAAGGCCCGATGGAGCGCGGCCGTCACCTCCGGATCGAGATGCGCGCCGGCCATGGCGTCCATGATCTCCATCGTCTTCTCGATCGAGTAGGCCGGCTTGTAGTAGCGCGGCGCGGTCAGGGCGTCGAAGACGTCGGCCGCCGCCACGATCCGCGCGCCGACGAGGATCTCGTCCCCCTTCAAGCCCTTGGGGTAGCCCGTGCCGTCCATGCGCTCATGGTGCTGCGCGGCGATCAGGGGCACCTCCCGCATGTCGGCCGGGAAATCGAGGTAGCTCAGGAACTCGGCGGTCTTCTCGGCATGGGCCTTCATGTACTCGAACTCGGCCTCGTCGAGCTTCCCGGCCTTTTGCAGGAACCGGTCGCGCACCGCGATCTTTCCGTAGTCGTGGAGCAGGGCCGCGGCGCGCAGGCGTTCGAGCTCGTCGTCGGAGAGTCCCATCTCGGCGCCGATGACCTCCGAGTACCGCGTCACCCGCTTGCTGTGACCCGCGGTCTGCTGGTCGCGTGCGTCGACCGTCGTGGCGAGCGTCTCGATGAGCGAGAGCCAGAGACGCTTCTGGGCCCCAACGAGCTGCGCGTTCTCGACCGCGACCGCCGCCGACGATGCGAGCGAGCCGAGCGTCACCTCGTCGTCGTCGGTGAACGCGCCGGCCTTCTTGTTCACGGCCTGGAACACGCCGATCACCCCGCCATGCCCGGTCATCGCGACCGTCAGGAGGTTGCGGGTCTGGAAGCCCGTCCGCAGGTCGTTCTCCGGATTGAATCGCGCGTCCGCGTACGCGTCCGGGATGTTGATCGTCTCTCCGGTCTCGGCGACCGTTCCGGCTATGCCGACGCCGATCGGGAACCGGATCTCCCCTACGCCCTTGCCCGTCGCGACGCGCGACCAGTACTCGTGCCGGCCCTGGTCGACGATATAGATGGTCGCCCGTTCGGCACCGACCATGGTCACCGTGGCCTCGGCGATCAGCCGGAGCAGGGCGTCGAGATCGGTGACGGTCATCAGCTGACGGGTGACGTCAAGCAGCGTGTCGAGGTCGCGGCGGCCGGCTCCGCGGCGGCGCTCCTCCGCCCGCCGGTCGGTGCTCCGGCGGTCGGGCCGCGGCGCGCTCCGGCGTTCGCCTGCCCGGCGCTCGAACGGCTGGCGGCTCACGAGTGCTGCTCGAGCGGGATCTGCGCGAGCACGGGGCTCACGCTTTCGGCGATCCGCTCGAGGAGCATCTGGTCGCGGCGCTCGAAGGGGCCGCTGCGCTTGTTCAGGACCTGCAGGACGCCGACGACGGTCCGCCCGGTCGCCTCCCACACCGGCACGACCAGCATGTTGAGCGTCCGGTAGCCGCTGCGGAGGTCCACGTTGCGGTCGAACCGCGGATCGGCGTACGCATCGGGCACGTTGACGGTCTCCCCGGTCTGCGCGACGGCGCCGGCGATGCCCGAGCCGAGCGGCAGCCGGATCTCCATCGCGGTGCGCGCCGCGACGCGGGACCAGAGCTCCTTGCGGGCCTGGTCGACGAAGTACACGGTGCAGCGTTCCGCGTCGGTGGCCTGCGCGCAGAGATCGATGAGGCCACGGAGGTACGCCTCGCGGTCGCGCTGCACCGCGAGGTGCGAGAGCTTCATCAATACGAAGGCGACCTTGTCGTCGATCATCTGTGGCTCAGTTGGGACCCGGCCACGGCGGCGGTGCCGATCCGGCGCTCCGGTGCGGGCGCGGGATTGGGGCTCTCGAGGGCACCGATGCTGTTCACCTGATAGCAGCGGATCGCCCCGACCCGACCCTTCACCTCCACGTCGCCGAGATCGATCGCGATCACATCGGAGCCAAGCTCCGAGAGCGTCTCCGCGCTCACCACGATCTGATCGCGTCGGGCGATGTCACTGCTCGTGAGCCGTGATGCAACGTTCGCGGTATCGCCGATGACCGTGTATTCCATGCGACCCATCGCACCGAGGAAGCCGGCCACGACGGCGCCGGTGTTGATGCCGAAGCCGAACGAGACATCAGGCCCGCCGGTGCCGCGCTCCCGGACGATCCAGCGCTGGATCTCGAGCGCCGCCTGCACGGCCTTGCGGGCGTGGTCGGCGACCGGCACCGGGGCGCCCCAGATCACCATGATGTTGTCACCGTTGTACTTGTTCACCGTCCCTTCATACCGGTTGACGATACCGACGATGCCAGCGAAATAACGGTTCAGCGTGTCAAGCAGTACGCCGGGCGTCATCCGTTCGCTCATCGTGGTGAATCCGCGGATATCGCCGAACAGTACGGTGACGCGCTTCTCCTCGCCGCCGAGCGCGAGTTTCCCGCTCTCCTCGATGTCCATGATCGTCCGGGCGATCGACGGCGTGACGAACCGCCCGAACGTGGTCTGGGCGCGCAATACCGCGCGCTGCTCCTCGACGAGGAGGTACCCGAGCGCGACAACCCACCAGAACGACGCCGGCACGAGGTAGCCGAGCGACGCGACGGCGATCGGGCCGTCGCCGCTCGGGCCACGCGTGCCGGCGACGAAGAGCAGATACCGCGCCACGGAGTAGGCGCAGAGACCGAGGATCGCGGCGAAGAATCCGTAGAGGCGGAACCGCGCGACCAGCAGGATCCCGCCGAGCGTCACGACCAGCAGCTCGATGAGCGTGACGCCGAAGCTCTCGCGGGGCTGTGGGAACCGGTTGGTCAAGATCGACGCGGTCGTGTTCGCCCACATCTCAACTCCCCACATCTTCCGGGAGCCGCTGTTCGGCGTCGGATAGCTGTCGGGAACGCCGGCGAGCGAGTGCGCCCCGATGAGAACGGTCCGGTTCGCGATGAGGTCGCGCGGCACCGTGCCGGCGACCACGTCCACAAGGGACACGACGCAGAACCGGCTTTGGTCAGCGCACGCTGGAGCGCCCGGCTCGCGCGCCGTCAGGTCGGATGCCGGCGGCGCGGCGTAGTAGATCCCCATCCGGCCGTTGGCGTCGATCGGCATGAGCCGGTCGACCAGCCCCTGCCGGCCGGGGAGTACGAGGGCATCGCCTGTCCGCGTGATCGACGCCTCGGTCCCGGCGACGATCTTCGCCGAGACGAGCGCGCGCGCCGCCGCGACGAGCGGCAACGTGTAATACCGCCCGCTGGGGGTGTCGATGACGAGCTCGGCCTTTCGAACACGCCCATCACCATCCGGAAGCAGATTCACGGCGCCCACGCCCGCCGCCGCCTGCCGCAGCACCGTGACCGGCAGCTGCTCGGCGGTGTACCGGACCACGCCGTCGCCGTCGGTGTGCGTACCGGTCCCTTGCATCGAAAGGATCACGGTGCCGAAGTCTTTGATCGCGCCGGCGAGTGCCAGGTCCTCCCCGGGGGTCGGCGAGTCGTCGTAGAAACCGATGTCGAAAACGACCACCCGGGGAGCCAACGGCTTCAGGGCGGCGAGCAGGTCGACCCACGCCCGGCGCGGCAGCGGATAGCTCCCGTAGCGGGTCACCGCCGTGTCGTCGAGCGCGACGATCGTCACCTGGTTGGAAAGGGTCGCCGGCGAGTTCGTGATGAAGGTGTCGTAGGCCACGGCCTGCAAATTGGCGTCGAGCTGATTCGTGCGGAACGCGACGGCGCCAAGCGCGATGCCCACCGTGGCGATGGCGGCGAGGATGGCGCGCTGACGCGTCCGCCGGCCTGCGAGCATCCTTCCCCCTTCGCCCCGAGCCTCACGGGAAGACGCAGGGGCCAGCGGTCATGCTAGCGGCTGGCCGCTCTCCGAAGGACGTCCCGCAGGACTTCAATGGCCCGTCCGTACTCCTCGAGCGACAGCCGTTCCATCGGCGTGTGGTCGTATCGCGCGTCGCCCGGCCCATACGCCACCATCGGACAGGCCCACGCCGGCAGCAGCACGTTCATGTCGCTCGTTCCGCTCTTCTCCTTGAACACCGTTCGACCGCCGAGACCGGCGATCGATCGCGCGAACGCGCTCGCGAGCGGCGTGGAGCGTGACGTCCGGACCGGCTCCTCCGACGCGATGCGCTCTACTGCAACCTCGGCCTCGCCGTCATGCTCGTCCGCGAGCGCACGGACCGCGTCTTCGAGCTCGTCCGTCGAGAGGCCGGGCGCGATGCGGTAGCCCACGCGCAGCGCGGCGCGCTCGGTCAAGCCGTCGCCCGCGGCGGCGTGGATGCCCTCGAGCCTGCAGTCGAGGCGAGGGTGCGCCGTCGCGGCATCGCGCACGCGGCCCCACAACGCGAGCGCCTCCTCCGAAGCGGTGGGTCCGGGCGAGGCGCCGTGGCGCGCGGCGCGGGCGAGCGATACGCCGAGCACCAGACGGCCCTTGTACCCGACGGTCACGCCATCCCAGCCGGACGGCTCGCCGATGACGCACCAGTCGGGCGCGGGCCGGGTGGCGCGGTAGCGGGCGCCCTTGCTCGTCGGCGACTCCTCCTCGACGGCGCCAACGACCGTCACCCGCAGGCCCTCGACCGGCCGGGTGGCCGCGGCGACGAACGCGGCGAGCGGACCCTTCGCGTCGACGGCGCCCCGACCGACGAGCTCACCTTCCTCCACGCGTACGGGGATCTCGCCGGGCACCGTGTCGATGTGGCCGAGCAGCACCACGTGCACGGGCCCGTCACCGATCTCGCCCACGGCGTTCCCCGCGTCGTCGATCGATGCCCGGAAGCCCCGCTCGAGCATGCGGTCGACGAGCCACGCGACGGCGTCGCCCTCCTGTCGCGACACCGACGGGATCGCGACGAGACCGCCCACGAGCGCGACGTCGTCGGGCGCGAGCTCGACCTCCCGCATCACGCCGCGAGCGCGCGGCGCGTCGCCTCGACGACCGCGTCGATCTGCGGCGCGGTGATGACGAGCGGCGGGAGGAAGCGGACGACGGTCGGTCCCGCGCCCAGGGCGAGGACCCCCTCGTCTTGCAGCGCCTTCAACGTCGGTCCGGCGTTCTCCTTGAGCTCGATCCCCTGGATGAGGCCGAGCCCGCGGACCTCGCGCACCTTCGGAGAGCGGATGGCCGCAAGACCGTCACGCAGCTGCGTGCCCCGGGCCGCGGCGGCCGCGGCGAGCCCAAGGCGGAGATGCTCGTCGATCGTCGCGACGGCCGCTGCGCAGGCCAGCGGGTTGCCGCCGAACGTCGTCGAGTGCGAACGCTTCGGGAGCTCACCGAGCGCGCGCGAGAACGCGATGGCGCCCATCGGGACACCGCCGGCGATCGACTTCGCCAGGCACAGGACGTCGGGCACGATGCCGAACTGCTCGATCGCGAACATCGTGCCTGTCCGGCCAAAGCCCGTCTGGACCTCGTCGACGATCAAGAGCACGCCGCGGTCGCGGCAGAGGCGCGCGGCCTCGGTCACGAACTCCTGCGTCGCCGGACGCACCCCGCCCTCGCCCTGCACGAGCTCGACGATGAACGCCGATGTGTCCGTCGTGATCGCCGCGTCGAGCGCGTCGGTCTTGTTGAACGGGATGTGGCTGAAGCCTTCGAGGAGCGGACCAAAGAGCTCGCGGTACTCCGGTCCCCATGTCGCGGAGAGCGCACCCATGGTCTTGCCGTGGAACCCCCGCATCGTCGCGACGACCTTGGTCCGCTTCGTCGCGAGCCGCGCGAACTTCAGGGCGCCTTCCACCGCCTCGGTCCCGCTGTTGCAGAGGAACACCCGGTCTAGCGCCGCCGGCAGGATCCGCGCGAGCCGGTCGTACAGCTCCGCGCGGCGGTCGTTGTAGAAGAGCTCGGTGCAGTACGACAGCGTGCGGGCCTGCGCCGCCAGGGCCGCGGCGACGGCAGCGTTGCCGTGGCCGAGGTTGCCCGAGCCCTGCCCTCCGACGCAGTCGATGTATTCGCGCCCGGCGTCGTCCCACACGACGGCCGCCTCGCCACGCACGAGCGCGATGTCTCTCTTCTGATAGAGGCCGGAGGTGTGCCCGTTCTCGGTCGCGATCGTCCCGCTCATCCGTGTATGACGGTGCGCACGCGCGGATCGCCCGCGGCGCTGCGGATGATGACCTCGCCGACCCCGCCTTCGATGGCTTCGCGGGCGGCCAGGATCTTCTTCTTCATCCGACCCTGCGCCAGCCCCTCCGCCTCCTCCAGTGTGGTCTCGCCGACGAGCGATCCGGGATCGCGTACGTCGCGGAGGAGCCCAGGGACGTTCGTGAGGATGAGGAGCGCATCGGCTTCGATCGCGACCGCGATCCGCGCGGCGACGCGATCTCCGTCCACGTTCACGGCCTCGTTCTCCAACGAGAGTGCCAACGGGGCGACGACCGGCACGCGGCTGGGCCCCATGAACTGCCGCAGGAGCGGGACGTTGACGGCCTTCACCGTGCCGGTGTAGTCATCGCGCAGGATGATGGTCTTCCCGCCCGTGACCGACCGCACGGCCTTGCGCTCCGCGATCAGCAGGCGGCCCGAGAGCCCCGACAGCCCCACCGCATCGACGCCGCGGGCCTGCAGCTTCTCGACATAGAGGAACCCTTCGACACCCAGTGCCGCCATCGCGAACAGCTCGAGCGTGCGCCGGTCGGTGCGCCGGCTCTGATGGCCTGAAGGCGAGATGATCGTCTCGGCCGGATATCCGAACGCGGCCTGCAGCCGATCGGTCTCCGCCGACGCGCCGTGCACGAGGACGATCTCATCCGAGCGCGCCACGTCCGCGACGAGGTCCGCGACGCTGTCGCGGTCCACCCCGGCCGAGCCACCGGCCTTGATGACAGCCCGAAGCGTCACGGGTGCAGCCCCGGGAACTCGAGCCCCGCCGTCTCCGGGAAGCCGCAGGCGACATTCATCGCCTGCACGCCGTTGCCGGCCGCCCCTTTCATGAGGTTGTCGATGGCGCAGAGCGCCACGACGCGCTCGCCGCGCGGATCGGTCGCGAAGCCGACATCCGCGAAGTTCGAGCCGGCGAGGAGCCGCGGCTCGGGGTACCGGAAGATCCCGGTGCGCTCTTTGACGATCCGCACGAACGGCTCGTTCGCGTACGCCTCGCGGTACGCGCGCCAGCATGCCTTGTCGTCCACGCCCGTCGTCACCGGGATGTGCGCGGTCGCGAGCACGCCGCGGACGAGCTCGACCGCGGTCACCGACAGCTGCACCCGAACGCCGAGCTCCTGCTCGACCTCCGCGGTGTGGCGGTGACCGACGGGCTTGCACGACCGCACGACGCCCGCGCGCTCTGGGTGATGCGAGTCTTCGCCCGGCTCACGGCCGCCCTCGCTCGACCCGACCTTGCACTCCACC
>JBBQZK010000003.1:0-69278 GCA_038207785.1 Candidatus Limnocylindria bacterium
CGCCGCGGCCACCGAGCTCGTGATGGGAAAGCTCGACCGCCGCCCCGCCGCGATCGTGCGTGGCCTTGCGATGCCCGAAGGCAGCGAAACGGCGCGAACGTACGTGCGCCCCCACGACAAGGACATGTTCCGCTAGAGGACTTTTTTGGCGGGCATAGCCCGCCGGATGACCCTGCTCGCGACTGCGTCGCTCGCGGGGGCCGGACCGGTCCTAGTACCGCGCTCCGCGGGAGGCCGAGGGCCGCACCTGCTCGAAGCAGGAGCTGCAATACACCGGCTTGTCGCCACGAGGCTGGAACGGGACCCGCGCCTCACCGCCGCAGTTGCTGCAGGTCGCGGTGAAGAATTCGCGCGGACCGCCCATGCCCCGGCCGCCGCCACCGCCGCCGTACATGCTGCCGCCCGCGCCGCCGCCGCCCGTTGACCGGCGTGCCGCGCGGCACGACGGGCAGCGGCCCGGCTCGTTGACGAGACCGCGGGACTGGTAGAACTCCTGCTCCCCGCCGGTCCAGATGAATTCCTGACCGCAGTCCTTGCAGGTCAGGGTCTTGTCAGAGAAGCTCACTGTGAAGCTTCCTCCCTTTTGTTTGCTGGCTTCTCGAGCCGCGCTCGGTCTCGGGAGGACTGCCTCACTCGACGCTCGCGTTGAAAGCTCTTGTCGCCGCTACCCCCTTTGGAGGGCGGCACGAATGTACCAGCGGGACTTTCCTCTGGGAAGACCTCGCCCAGCCAGTCGTCGTACCACTGACCGCTGCGGAATCCGTACTGCCGCATCAGCCCCATCTGCCGGTAGCCGGCCTTCTCGTTCGCGCGGCGGCTGCCCCGGTTCAGCAGCGAGATCCAGTTGTGCACGCGATGGAGGTGCATCTCCCGCCACGCGAATTCGGTCCGCAGGCGCACGGCCTCGGACGCGATCCCGCGGCCATACAGGTCGCTGCGGCCGATGAAGATGCCGCTCTCGCAATCGCGGGCGACCCAATCGATATCGAACAGACCGGTGAACCCAACGGTCTCGTCGTTGTACGCGATGGCCCAGCTCACACTGGTGGGATCGTCGGCATCCTTCTTGTGGCGCTCCTCGAACGCCTCTTCTCGGAAGTCAAGAATGCGGCCACCCCAGAACCGTGACGTTTCGGGCTCCATCATCCAGCGGACGTAGGTCTTGTGGTCGTCGAGCGATGGCGTGCGGAGCGTGATGCCGTTCGCGCCGACCAGCACCGGTCCGAACATCTAGCGCGCCTTCTCGTCGCCGAGCGGCGCGTACTCGCGCTCGTTCGGCCAGCGGTCGTTCCAGATATCGCGGTCGATCTGGTAGAGGTACTGGTCCACGTACGCGCCGTCGCGGTAGTAGACGGAGTGCCCGTGCCCGAACCGGACGTACCCGAGCTTCTCGAGGATCCGCTGGCGACCGGCGTCGTCGGCGGCGATCCGGTCGGTCGCGGCGAGCCGCAGGTTCATGTAGTCGAACGCCCAGCGATGCAGCGCGAGGGCGGCGTCCCAGCCGTAGCCCTTGCGCGCCTCGTCGGGATCGATGACCAGCTGGTCGAGCGAGATCCCGTCCGCGTGCGGTGCGCCTTCGAATTCGATCCGCGCGTAGCCGACCGGGCGGTCGCCCACAGCGATGGACCACAGCACGCTGGATTTGTCCTTCGCCTGCTCTGCCCAGCGCTCCTTCCACGTCTCGCCCGCCGCGGGCTCGTGCCACCGGCCGATCGGCCCGGCGCGGCGCACCCGCATATCGCCGGCCCAGCGCTTGTGGGCCTGCAGGTCCGCGTCCACCGGCACGCGCAGCGTCGCGAGCTTGCCGCGCACGGTCCCACCGAACATGCGCTGAGTCTACGGAGCGGCGGGTAGATGGATGGCGAACTCCGCCCCGCCGCCATCGGCGTTCCGCGCCTCGATCGATCCGCCGTGCGCCTGCGCGATCGCGTACGCGATCGCGAGCCCGAGGCCCGTGCCCGCGCGAGCCGCGGCGTTGTCGCCGCGCCAGAAGCGCGCGAACAGCGTCTGCTCGGTCCCGGGCGGAAGGCCGGTCCCCTGGTCCCGCACGCGCACGACCACCTCGCCGTTCTGCTGCTCGCCATCGACCCGCACCGTCGTCCCGCGTGGCGAGTGCTGCACCGCGTTGTCCAGCACGTTGATGAAGAGCTGGGCCAGCCGATCGGGATCGCCGACGACCGGCAACGGGCCGGCGTTCAGATCGAACGACACGCCAGCCTCGCGGGCCTGCACGTCGAGCGCCGCGACGGCGCCGCGTAGCAGATCTGCCGCGGCGATCCGCTCGTGCGCCAGATGCTGGACCCCGGCTTCGAGCTTCGCGACCTGGAGGAGTCCCTCGACCATCCGGACCAGGCGCCGGGCCTCGCGCTGGATGATCTCCGCGGCCCGGGGTATCCCGTCGCCGCGCGCCTCCCCTTCGACGATCGCCTGCGCGAACCCGTGGATCGAGGTGAGCGGCGTCCGCAGCTCGTGCGAGATGTCCGCGAGGAACGCGTGTTCGCTGGTCCGCGCGCGCTCGATCTCGCCGGCCATCTCGTTGAACGCGCCGCCGAGCTCCCGGACCTCGGTCGGTCCGCCCACCGGTACGCGCGCGGTGTGATCGGTCCCGAACGCCCGCACCCCGCCAAGGAGGCGGCGCAGCGGCTGGGTGATGGTCCTCGCGAGGAGGCCCGCGACGACCAGGGCGAAGCCGGCGGCGACGATCCCGGCGATCAGCAGTGAGGGCAACAGCGCGCGCAGGACATCGGCGAACACGGCGCGCGGACGGGCGATGACGATGAACCCCAGGCCGCCGGCCCCGGGAGCCGCCGTGCGCAGCTGCTGCTGGACGAAGACCCATACCGTCCCGTCGGCGTCGGTGAACTGGCCGATGCCGCTTGCGTCCGCCGCGGCGAATCGGGTATTCACCAGCATGCCCTCGCTATCGATGAGCACGCGGCGCTGCGCGTTGTTCGCGGTGGGATTGTTGCCGGGGCTGACGATGAGCACGCGCGCGTTCGCGGCCTGCACCTGCTCCGCGAGCGTCGCGATCGCATCGCGCGGCTGCTGACCGTTCCGGACGGCCGTCTGGATCGCCGTCTGGAACGGCGCGGCGAGCTCTTGGAGGCGGACACGCGTGACGTCGTTCTCGTAGCGGAACAGCAGCCCCCCGATGGCGAGGCCCGCGATGAGCAGCCCGACCGCGACGACCGCGAGATACGACAGGAAGAGGCGACCCGCGACACTCCGCATCGTTCAGACCGGCGGCACGAGCTTGTATCCGACGCCCCACACGGTTTCGATCTTGGCGCTCGCGCCGCTCAGCTTGTCGCGCAGCTGCTTCACGTGCACGTCTACGGTGCGGGTCTCGCCGGGATACGCGAAGCCCCACACGTTCTCAAGGAGCTTGTCGCGGGTCAGCACGATGCCGGGCTGACGGCAGAACGCTTCCAGCAGCTCGAACTCCTTCGCCCGCAACGGGACGGTCATGCCGGCGACGATGACCTCGTGTCGCGCCGGGTCAAGCGTGAGGTTACCGACCGCCAGCGGTCGGGTCCCGCCGCTCCCGGTCGCACGGCGGATGAGCGCATGTACGCGCGCGACCAGCTCGCGCGGGTTGAACGGCTTGGTCAGGTAGTCATCGAGCCCCGCATCGAGCCCGGCCACCTTCTGGACGTCCTCCGCACGCGCGGTCAGCGCGACGACCGGCGAGTCATGCGCGCGGCGAAGCTCCGCGAACAGCTCGAGGCCATCCGCGTCCGGAAGGCCGAGATCGAGCACCACGCAGGCCGGCGCCCCGCGTGCGAACGCCGCGCGCGCCTCCGCGCCGGTCGCGCAGTGCTCCACCACGAAGCCGGCGTTCTTGAGATACAGGGTGACGAGCTCCGCGACCGACGGGTCGTCCTCGACGACCACGACACGCGTGCCACTCATCGGCCGAATGCTAGGTCCGCGGCCTTGCACATGACGGTGCGGTCCGCGATGCCGCGAGTGGGCTAGCCGGCGACCGCCAGTGGGTGCGTGAGCGCATCGGCGACGGCCTGGACCCGCCGCGCGGCGGACTCGGTGCGCGGTGCGCGGGAACGCAGCTGGTCCACGAGCGCGTCGACGCCGCAGATCACCGGTACGGTCGAGCTCGCGCAGTCGTCGCCGGTCCCGCGCTCGATGAGCACGTACGCGTCGACGGTCGAGCGGATGTGGCCACCGCGAGAGATGTCCGTCCGTACGCGCGTGGCGTTCTCACGCGCGCGCCGCGATGGTGATCCGTCGAGATGCACGAGGCCCTGCGCTCCGACGCGGTGCCAGCCGTCGTTGTAGCAGCCGTATTTCGCGTCGAGGCCGAGCGGCTCGATGGCGGAGATGCCGGACGGCCCGACCACGACGATCGGAACGGCGGCCGAGCCATCGCGGGGCGGGTACTCGGTGAGCACGACGTACTCGGGTCCGAGAGCGGTGGTGAGCTTGTCGGCCACGCGCTCGGCGAGCTTGCCGCTCTCGCGCGCGCCCAGCGCCCGGGCCCCTTCGCGCAACGCGAGCACGAGCGGGGGAACAGCCAACAGGTACACGAGCGGCCCATCGGATCCGTTCGCCACGGCGGCGGTGCCCAGGGCGAGGGCCAGCCAGAAGCACGCGGCGCGCAGATTGCGCCGCCAACGCACGGGTCGGGTGGTCCTGGAAGCAAGGATCGCCACGGATGGTCCCCTTTATCGCGCCCCTGGTGATGCTCGTGGTGAGACGTTGATGCTCGCCCGTGATACCAACGTCGACAAGTAGGAGAGTGGTACTACCACCGGCACGGTAGCCTCCACCGGATGTCCCTCCGGTCCGAGATCGCCGAGCAGCCCGGTGTCGTCGCCCGCCTCCTGGAGGTCGGGTGGCCCGAGGCCCGCACCCTCGCCCGGCCGGTAGCGGCGGCGGAGCATTTGACCATCGCCGCGCGCGGCTCCTCGGACAACGCCGCCACATACGGCAAGTACCTGTTCGAGAGCCTGGCCGGACTGGTCACCGCGCTGGCCGCGCCGTCGCTGGTGACCCGCTACCGGATGCCGCCCAGCTTCGCGCGCGGAGCGGTGATCGGCATCTCCCAATCGGGCGCCGCGCCGGACGTCGCCGCGGTGCTCGCCGAGGCCCGGTCGGCGCGGGCTCCGACGATCGCGATCACGAACCGCTCGAGCTCGCTCCTCGCCCGTACCGCCGCCGAGACGTTCCTCCTGCGCTGCGGTCCGGAGCGGTCCATCGCCGCGACGAAGACGTACACCGCCACCTGCGTCGCGCTCGCGCTGCTCGCCGCGAATGCGGCGGAGTCTCGTGGCCGGAGCGCGCTGTCGCTCGCGGGGCTGGTCGACAGCGTCCTCGAAGCTGAAGCAGCCGAGGCCGACGCGGATCGCATCGCCCGGAAGATCGGGACGGCGCGGGCCATCGTCGTGCTCGGCCGCGGCTACGAGTACGCCACCGCGCTCGAGGCCGCGCTGAAGATCAAGGAGCTGGCCCAGGTGTGGGCGGAGCCGTACTCGAGCGCGGACTTCGCGCACGGGCCTATCGCGCTGCTCGAAACGGGAGTGCCGGTGCTCCTCTTCGGCGCCCGGGGAGCAGCCCAATCCGAGGCGCGGGCGCTCTCGCGGAAGCTGCGGTCGAAGGGGGCGAAGATCTACGCCGTGACGAATGACGCGGGGCTCGCTGAGCTCGCCGACGATGCCGTGCTGCTGCGGGCTCCGCTGTCGGAGGCGCTGACCCCGATCAGCTTCGCCGTTTCGGCGCAGCTCGTCGCGCTTTCGCTCGCCCGCCGGCGCGGCCGCGACGTGGAGCGCCCGCGCGGGCTTTCGAAGGTGACCCGGACGCGCTAGCGCGCTTGCGCGGCGTGGCCTTCGACCCGGCTCTCGGCTTGGCCGCGCTCTCCTTCGAGCGCCCGCCCGCGGCCTTCTGCGGGCCGGCCGCGCGCGCGCCGGCATCCATCGGTGCCGCCGCGCCGCGCGGGGAGAAATCCACCTTGAGCTCGTAGCCGTACACCGTCGCGAGTCGCGCGAGCGAGCGCAGTGACGGCAGGTAGCGCGGGTCCTCCATGCGACGGAGCTGCGTCTGCGAGGTGCCGAGCTTGCGCGCCGCCGCCCGCTCGGAGAGGCCGGCGGAATGCCGGAGATCGCTCACCGACCGCGCGACCGCGCTCGCGAGCGGATCCGGCGGTAGCGGTGCTGCTGCCGTAGCGCCCGGGTCTTTTTGCTGTGTCTCCCGCACCCGTAGATGGTATCGGCGGCCCCTGGCTCTCCGTACATAGGACGAACGTACTGGCGCGTGACCGCCGGACAGCGCGAGATCGTTACCGCGCGATCATGTCGCGCGTCCACATTGGGCCGCGAAGGCGTCGATGACGTCGCGCATCTTCGGGTCGTACGCGAAGAGGATCGCGCCATTGCAGCCCGCATCTCGCGCGGCGCGCACCTGCTCGCGCACGCGTTCGCGCTCTCCTGCGTATGCCAAGAGGCCGCCCCACATGCGAACGGCGGGCGCCGCGGCTCTCGCGGCGCCGAGCACCCGGCGCACCTCGGCGGTATCGGTCCGGTACGCCATCGGGCAGATGAGGTCGATGAGACCTTCCGCGACCCACTCCGGCCAGCGCTGCAGGACGCGCTCGCGGGCGACCTGCGGGTCGGGGAAGACCGCCGCGGATATCACGATGCCGGGGCGGGCCGCGCGCACTCGTGCGGTGGTCTCGCGGACGATCGTCGTCACAGCCGCGTGGTCCTCCGGCGACCGTGCGTACGACGCCTGGGGGTACCGGATGTAGTCGTGATGGAAGCCCTCCACGGGATAGCGGCGCACGATGTCCTCGAACACCGCGATCGTGTGGGCCTGTGCCGCGGTGATCGTCGGATCGATGTAGATGCCCTCCCAGTCGGTGCCGCCGACGGGGTCGAGGTACCGCACGCCGTCCGGCCGGAGCAGCCAGTCCGGATGCGCGTGGACGAGGTGCGCGGGCGAGCGCGGCAAGCCGCCGGTCGGGCTCCACCACACGAAGGTCCCATTGGCCCACGCATGGATCCGGATGCCGACCGCGGCGGCCCCGCGGACGAGATGGGCGAGCGGGTCGAGGTCGGTGCCCTCGAGCGCCTCCGCCCGCGGCTCCAGGGCGCTCGTGTAGTACGCATCCCCGCGGCCGCGCACCTGGACGACGAGGTCGCGGATGTTCCAGCCCACGCTGTCCGCCAGGAGATCGTCGATCGCGGCCTTCGTGGTGATCCGATCGCGAACGACCCAGAGCGCGGAAGCAAAGGTCATCGGAGCACCGTGTAGGTCGCGAGCGCGACGCCCTCCCGAGCGAGCACGGCCTTGACGTGGGGATCGGTGAGCGTGGCGAGCTCGTCGACGCGCAGCGCCGCGTACGTCGAGGTGCGAGCCAGCTCCGCGTCCGCCTCGCCGGGGTGGCAGCCGAGCTCGGTCACGCCGTCGTCGAGGTCCGCGAGGATCCGCTCGAGCGTCGCGATGTCCACGTGCCCTTCGTGTTGGAAATCGCGGCGGTAGTGATCCACCGTCGACACGCCGGCGGCGCGAAGCCGATCGCGTTGCGCATCGTCGTGCGGTCGGACCGGAACGGCGGTCTCGCGCGCGAGCGCGATGATCGCCCACTCGAATGCCGGGTCGTCATGCAGCCAATGATGCGAGTCGAGATGCGACGGCGGGCGCCCAATGAGATCGCCCGCGCGCGCCCATTGCGCCCGGTACTCGACCAGCGCGTCCTCGCGTATCGCGCGCCCGGTCCCAAGGAACGCGCCGGGCACGCGGGGGAACGCGCCGCCGGGCTCCACGAGCGACGGGATCGCCTGTGGGTCGGACACCGGTCGTCCGTACGTGACGGTCAGGTGGACGCCGACGTCCAGCGAGGGCTCCGCGCGCGCGATGCTCCCGGCCTCCGCCGATCCCGGCGCGCTGACCATGAGCGTCGTCGCCGTCACGATCCCGTCGCGATGGGCCCGCCGGATCCCCGCGTTGACGCCGCGGGCCCGGCCGAAGTCGTCCGCGTTCACGATGAGACGCTTCACCCGGCGTCGATGGCCCGGCGCACGCTCCACTCGTTCGCTTCGAGCTTCGCACGCGCCTCATCGTCGCGGACGTGCAGCTCATCGCGCACCATGCGCACCGCCCGCTCCTTGAGCTTCGCGTTCGTCGCCCGCAGATCGATCATCAGATCGCCCTTCGTGCGGCCGCTGCGGATCATCGCCGCCGTCGAGAGCATGTTGAGCACGAGCTTCGTCGCGGTCCCGGCCTTCAGGCGACTCGAACCGGCAACGACCTCCGGGCCGACGTCCACGACGATCGGAATGTCGACCGCATCCGCGAGCGCCGAGCCGGGCACGCAGGTGACGCATGCGGTCGCGGCGCCGAGCGCCCGGGCGGCCTTCATCGCCGCGACCACGTAGCGTGCGGAGCCGCTCGCCGACAGGCCGACGACAACGTCCCCGGGACGCGCGAGGCGGACGATCTCGCGCTCGCCCGAGAGCGGGTCGTCCTCAGCCCCTTCGATCGACCGGCGGAGCGCCGGATCGCCGCCGGCGATCAGGCCGTGCACGAGGTCGGGCTCGACGCCGAAGGTCGGGGGCGCCTCGCTCGCGTCCAGCACGCCGAGCCGGCCACTCGTCCCGGCACCCACGTATCGGAGCCGCCCCCCGCTCCCGAAGGCCGCGGCGATCGCCTCGGCCGCGCGCGCGATGTCGGGCAGGGCGGCCCGGACCGCATCGGGCACCGTCGCATCCTCGGAATTCATGAGGGTCACGATCTCGATCGCCGACATCGCGCCGAGGCCCGCGGCTTTGGGATTGCGCCGCTCCGTGCCGGGAAGCTGGCTCACGGGGTGCCTGATCCCCAGGCGAGCGTGGCGGCCAGGCGTGCCGCGCCCATCGCGGGCTCCTCGGCCACGGGCTCGACCGCGGCCCGCGGGAGCGCGCTGAGCAGCTCCATGCGCACGGCCTTCTCGAGCGGGCGCACGTTCTCGAACGCGCCGCCCGCGAGGTACACCGGGCCGCCGTCGAGGCCGAGCTCGTGCGCGACCGTCGCTGCCATGCCCGCGAGCAGCCTCGCGCCGCGCTGCACGATGTTGACCGCGATGCCGTCGTGCTCCGCGAACGCTCTCGCGACCGCGCGCGTCGCCGCGAGGATCGCGGGCGATGGATGCGGCTTGCCGTACAGGACCGGCAGGACACCGTTGAGATCATCGACGCCGAGGTCCGCGAACAAGTGACGCGTGATCGCCGTCGGCGATCCCCGGCCGTCGTGGTCGTACGACGCCGCTCGCAGGCCCTCCTGTCCGATCCACACCGCCGAGCCCTCGTCGCCGACGAGATAACCCCAGCCGCCGCAGCGGGCCTCGGTCCCTTGATCGTTGCGGCCGTACGCGATCGATCCGGTGCCGCTGATCAACACGACGCCGCAGCCGGCGGCGTTGCCTCCGTACAGGGCGGCCTTCGCGTCGTGCGTCACCTCGACCGCCACATCTGGGCCGAGCAGCGACGCGAGGATCGCGCGGCCCTTCGCGCGGTCGGCCTCGCGCTCGCCACCGGCGCAGGACAGCACCACCGCGTCCGGGATCCGTCCGGCCAGCGCTTCGCTAAGAGCGGCGGCGATGGAGCCCTGCGGATCGGGGGACGAGAGGAGGTTCGCGCCGCCGCCGGCACCGCGCCCGGCGATCTGGCCGTCCCTCGTGACGGCGAAGGCGCGGGTCTTCGTGCCGCCGGCATCGATCCCGACGACGAGGTCGTGCACGTGGGGAGTATGGAGTGACGTCCGGGCTAGGGCTGGTGGATGGCCCCGGCGGAGACCGCGCGCGACGCGCCGGTGCAGCGCGGCAGGGTGTTCGGCTCCCCACGCAGGCGGTACGCCCCGAGGATCGCGAATGCGACCGCTTCACGCGCCTCGGCCGGGATGCCGAGCTCGTCGGTAGAGCGCATCGGCAGCCCGGTCCGCTGCCCGAGCCGCGCCATGAGCGTCGCGTTGCGTGCGCCACCTCCCGCGACGACGAGCTCGTGCCAGCGCGCGCCGTCGAGGGCCCGCGCGATGGACTCGACCGACAGCGCCGTCGCGGTCGCGATCGCATCGTCCAGCGACCCACCCCGGGACCGCACGTCGGCGAGCAGCCCCTGCGTGAACGGCGCGCCGAACTCCTCACGGCCGGTGGACTTGGGACCCGATCGCGCGAAGTACGGATGACCGAGCGCCGCCGCGAGGGCCCGCTCGTCCACGTGTCCGCGCGCGGCCGCCGCGCCATCGCGGTCCAGCTCGTTGCCGCCCTTGCGCGCGAGCTGGTCGATGACCATGTTGCCCGGCCCGGTGTCGAACGCGATCACGTCCTCCGCGCGCTCGGTCGCGAGCAACGTGACGTTGGCGATACCGCCGATGTTCAAGAGCGCGCGCGGCGTGCCATCCGCGAAGAGCAGATGGTCGGCGAAGGGCACGAGCGGCGCGCCCTGGCCGCCGAGCGCGACGTCGGCGCTCCGGAAGTCGTCGATGGCCGGCACGCCCAGCTCGATCGCGACGCGCGACGTGTCGCCGATCTGCAGCGTGGCGTGCTCCCCGGGGAAGTGCGCGATCGTCTGCCCGTGCACCGCGACGCACGCGACGGCCGCGCCGGCGGCGGTCATGACCTCGCGCGCGATGGACGCGTAGGCGCTGCCCAGCTCGGCGTGGAGGATGGCGATGTCGTGGGCCGGCATCGGGGCACCGGATCCGGCGGCCAGGATCCGATAGCGGAGCGCGTCCGGATGGTCGCGCGCGATGTGCGCGACGAGGCGGATCCGGGGCCGCGGGCGCTCGTCGCCGATCTCGACCGCCGCGGCATCCATCCCGTCGGCCGAGGTACCGGACATGATCCCGATCGCGATCACGACGCGGCGGCCTCGTGCACCGCGATGCGAAAGCGATACATGGCGTCGTCGTTCGTCCGCCCGAAGTACACGCGGTTGGTGAGGAGCACGACCGTCCGGTCCGCGCGCGGGTCGGACCAGACCGACGTGCCGGTGAACCCGGTGTGGCCGAAGCTGTCCATGCTCCAGCGCTCGCTCGTCATGGGGCCGGTCGGCGCGCGGAGGGCCAGCCCCAGGCCACGACGGACGTTCTCCGCCTTCGCATGCTCCGTCCGGGCGAGCGCCGCCAGGTCGTTGCCGATGACCGCACCGTCCCGGAACACCCGCGTGAGCGCGGCAACGTCCGCGGCCGCGCCGAACAGACCGGCGTGGCCCGCGATGCCGCCCATGGCGTTCGCGTTCTCGTCGTGGACCGTGCCGCGGATGCGGCCGCGATCGCCCGACGGATCCATCTCCGTGGCAACGCACAGGGCGGGATCGGCCGGGCGGTACGTGAGCGTGCCCGCGTCGACCGGCTTGGCGACGCGCTCGGTCACAAGGTCCGCGAACTGGCAGCCGCCGGCGTTCGCGAGTCCCGCGGTGAGCATGATGTAGCCGAGGTCGCTGTAGGTGAACGTGCCGATGTCCTGCGCGAGCGGCTCCTGCGCCGCACGCCACACCGCTTCCTCGATCGACCGCACCTCCAGGTGCAGCGGCAGCCACCAGTTCAGGCCGGCGGTGTGGGTGAGCACGTGCGCGAGCGTCACCTCGTCCTTGCGCCCGCCCCGGAAGTCCGGGACCAGCTCGCGCAGCGGCGTTTCGAGGGACAGGGCGCGCTCGCGGACTAGGGAGAGCAGCAGGGCCGTCGTCGCGAGCTTCGACAGCGACGCGAGATCGAAGATCGACTCGGCGGTGCATGGCGCGTCCGGCGGCGCGCTCGGATCGGGGCAGAGGGTGCCCGCGGCGTAGATCTCGGTGCGACCTGGTCGCTCGACGCGCACGACGCACGCGGTGAACAGCGTGCCCGCCGACGCATCGACGATCGCCTTGACCTGTTCGAGGCTCAGAGCTTCTGCATCCCGTCGCCGATACGGTAGACACCGGGCACGTCGACGGGCAGCGTGCCGCTCGACTGACGTACGCCCGAGAGCACATCGGCGAGCGCGCGAAGGGTCGGCTCGCGTCCGGTGTACGCGCACACATATCCGGCGACGCCTGGCGCGCTCAGGATGTCGTAGGGCGAACGCAGCGAAACGAGCACCGTCGGCCGGGCTGCCTGCAGCGCTCTCGCGAGGACGGCTTGCTGCGGATACGAGAAGAGGTCCGCCGATCCGAGCACGACCACGTCCGCCGCGCGTGCCGCTG
Source organism: Candidatus Limnocylindria bacterium (assembly GCA_038207785.1). Taxonomy (GTDB): domain Bacteria; phylum Chloroflexota; class Limnocylindria; order P2-11E; family P2-11E; genus UBA4735. The sequence goes on from JBBQZK010000003.1 coordinate 12,171, forward strand.
TGACGGCGCGATCGATGTCGCTCTGGATCGGCGACAGCGTGATCGTCTGCGTCGTGACGTTCGGCAGCCGCTGCGCCAGGACCTGGCCGAGGGAGGGCTGGTCCGTGATCAGCGCGATGTCCGGGTTGACCGGCGACACGACGAAGATCCGGCCCCGCAGCGGCAGGCCCCCGGCGCGCAGGACCGTGATGCTCGCGCGCGCGAGCTCGTCGGCCGTGGCGCGATCCGCGTCGCTGCCCGCCGGACCGGTGGGCGTGGACGCATCGAGGATCCCGAATCGCTCCTTCACCGCGAGGATGCGCCGCAGCGACGCGTCGACGCGCGCGCCGCTCAGCGCTCCGCTCGTCATCCCGGCGGCGAGCTTGCCGTGCGCGTCCATCTGCGCGGCCTCGTCGAACCGGAAGAGCAGGAAGTCCGCGCCCGCGGCGAACGCGTCGTAGCCGGCCTGAGACTCCGTCCGCGTCGCGGTCAGCGCACCCATCTCGAGGTCGTCGGTCACGAGGAGACCGGCGAAGCCGAGCTGCGTCCGGATGAGATCCGTCATGACCGCCCGAGAGAGCGTGACCGGAAGGTCGGGCGTCGGATCGAGCGAGGGGATCCGGATGTGCGCGCTCATGATCGCCGGCACGCCGGCCGCGATCGCCGCCCGGAACGGCGGGAGCTCGATCGCGTCGAGGTGCGCGCGGTCCACGTCGAGCAACGGGAGGCCGGTGTGCGAGTCCGTGGTCGTTGCGCCGTGCCCGGGGAAGTGCTTTGCGCAGCAGAGCATGTTCGCGTCGGCGAACGCGCGCGTCGCGACCGCGACGAGTGACGCGACGCGCTGTGGGTCCGAGCCGAACGACCGGTTGAGGATGATCGGGTTCCGGGGTTCGTTGTTCACGTCCGCATCGGGCGAGAGCTCGAAGTTCACGCCGACCGCGCGCAGATCGCGAACGGTGATCGCGACCGCCTTCCGCACACTGTCGCCGGGGTCGGCTGTCGCGGCGAGGGCCATGTTGCCGGGAAGGATCGTCGCGCCACGGCCGATCCGGACGACGGCACCGCCCTCTTGATCGATCGAGATGAACAGCGGAAGCGTCTTCGCCTCGCTCGCGGTGCTCTGCAGCTCCGCGACGAGCCGCTTCACGCTTGCGGCGTCGGTGAAGTTCTCGCTGTAGAGGATGACGCCACCGGCCTTCCGCTGGCGGATCATCGAGCTGAGCGCCGGCGTCATCGCGGTCCCGTGGAACGCGACGCTCATCAGCTGTCCGGCGCGCTCGGTGATGGACATCCCCGCGATGAGCCGGTCAATGCGGCTTGCCGTGGAGGACGGGCTCGCGGACGTCGTCGTGAGCGGCTCGCACGCCGCCGCGACCGCCGCCGCCGCCGCCGCGCCCAGGAACCGGCGGCGCTTCACCCGAGGCGCACGGGCGCGGTGCCCCGCGGCCCAGCCCGGCCTGCGAGGACGTCCGCGAGCGCCTGGAGCGATGCGGGTACGTCGCCGTACGTGAGAAGGGCCGGCCGGTCGGGCAGCAGCGTGGCGTCGTAGGGGCTTCGGAGCGCGCACAGGATCCCGCCGCTCGCGAGAAGGGCGCGTGCGCGCTCCGCCTGCTGCGGATCGAAGAACGCGCTCGACGTGCACACCGCGAGCGGGCCGTCGCCTACGGGGATCCGGCCGTCCGCGCTGAACGCGACGCCCGGACCCAGCCGCTCGCGCAGCGCGGTCTCGAGGTGTGTCTCCAGCTGCGCGAGCTCCTCGACCGGCGACCGCCGCTCCGAGGGGAACATCACGACGCGGATCGGACCGCCGAGCTCGGGCAACGGCGGCCCGACGTGCGTGATCGACGCCGCCGCGATCTCGAGTGCCTGCGCGCGGCCCGGAGCATCGTCGAACGGCGCGTCCGGCACGTCGACGCCGAAGCGCTCGCGGAACGCCGTCGCGCGGACGATCGCCTCGCGCAGCCGCGCCGGCGGCACCCCCAGTGCGAGGTGCTCGCCGGCTTCCAGCTGCTTGTCGATGCTGCTCGTGACCATGACCGCGTCGATGCCGGCGTTGACCGCGCGCGGCGCCACGCGTTCGGGCGTCTCCACCTGCGTCAAGCCGGACATGTCCAGGGAGTCCGTCACGGTGAGCCCGCTGAAGCGGAGCTCGCGCCGGAGCAGGTCGCCCAGGATGCCCGGCGAGAGGGTCGCGATATTCGTGTCGTCCAGCGCGGGGTACCGGATGTGCGCGGTCATGACCGACGATGCGCCGGCATCGATGGCCGCGCGGAACGGCACGAGCTCCCGCGCCTCCAGGGTCGCGCGATCCACCGCTACATCCACAGTGGTGTGGTGCGTGTCGTGCGAGGTCGCGCCGTGACCGGGGAAATGCTTCGGGGACGTGGCCACGCCCGCGCCTTCCGAGCCCCTGACCCACGCGGCGCAGAACCGCGCGACCGCGCGGGGATCGTCGCCGAACGAACGCGTTCCGATCACGGGGTTCCGCGGATCCACATTCACGTCGCAGACCGGCGCGTGATTCATCGCGATGCCGTCGGCCAGCAGTCCGAGCGCGACCGCGCGCGCGGCGCGCTCGGCATTCGTGGGATCGCCTGTGGCGCCGATGGCCATCGCGCTCGGGAAGACCGCGCCGTAGCCGACTCGGATCACGCTCCCGCCTTCCTGGTCGACGCCCACCGGCACGGGCGGCAGTCCTCCGCGACGGGCCGCGGCGACAGCCTCGCGCAGCATGCCGCGCACCTGCTCGCGCGAGCGGATGTTGCCGCGATACGCGAAGAGGAGCAGCCCGCCGATCCGTCCCCGCTCGATACCGTCGAGGAGCGCTCCGGGAACGGCCGCACCGTCGAAACCCGCCCAGACCAGGCCGCCCGCGGCCATGCGCGTCACGCGAGCGAGCCTAGGTGGTCATCGCCTCCGCGGCACTCGCGATGCGCTCGCACGCCGTGCGAAGCGCGGTCACATCGCGCTCGGAGAAGTGCTCGCCGAACATCGTGCCGATCGCGCGGACGACGTTCGGGGCGGCACGCCGGAACGCGCGCCGGCCGTCGACCGTCAGCACGATGAGCTGGCCCCGCCGATCCGAGGCGCACGCCCGCCGCTCGATGTAGCCGCGATCGACCAGGCGATCGAGGAGGCGGGTCAGCCCGCTCTTCGTGATCAGGACGCGCTCGGCGAGCTCGGTCGGGCGCAGACCGTCCTTCGGCCCGGTCGCCACGTTGACGAGCACGTCGTACTCGGAATGGGAAACGCCGGTATCGGCGAGCGCAGCCTCGATGGCCAGCGTGGACGAGGTGCTCGCCCGGAGGAACGCCCGCCAGGCCCCGAGCTCAAGCCCGGAGGCCCGCCGGCGCTTCTCGCTCGACCGGGAATATGTTGACTGAACAACTTGTTCCTGCACAACAAGAAGGATAGCTGCCGGCCAACGGCCGAGCAAGCACGTCGCACCGGTCGACCCGGTACAGAAGGACGACAGAGATATGCAGTGGCAGATCGACACGAGCCATTCGAGCGTCACCGCGGCGGTGAAGCACATGATGCTGACGACCGTGCGCGGCGCATTCAGCGGCGCGACGGGCGTCATCGACTTCGATCCGGCGAAGCCAGAGACGGGCGCCATCGAGCTCCGGATCCCCGCCAACAGCGTGAACACCGGTGACGCGAAGCGCGACGGACACCTTCGCTCGGCGGACTTCCTGGATGCCGAGACCTACCCCGAGATCGTCTTCAAGAGCACGAAGGTCACTCCGAAGCAGCGGAACGAGTACGTCGTGGACGGCGACCTCACGATCCGCGGCACGACGAAGCCCGTGGTCGTGAACGTAGAGCTCGTTGGCATCACGGCGGACCCGCGCGCCGGTCAGCGTGCCGGATTCGACGCGACGGTGAGCTTCGATCGCACCCAGTGGGGCCTCACCTGGAACATGCCGATCCCGAGCGGCGTGCTCGTGAGTGAGAAGATCACCATCGAGGCGAACATCGCGGCGACCCCGAAGGCCGTGGCGGTCGCCGTCTAGGCAGTCGCGCGGCGGCGCGCGTGGAAGCGGGAGACCGCAAGCTCCCCGAGCGCGCGCCGCCGGGTCCGCCGCGGCTCTTTCTCGAGGACGATCCGACGGATCTGATCGGCCGAGGGGACGATCGGCGCGATGCGCCGCCGGCTTCGCGGCCCGGCGATGCGGCCCTCCAGCGCGTCGATCACGTCCTTGACGCGCTCATCGATCTCGTGGATGTCGAGGGGGCGATCCCCCAGCGGCAACGAGATCCGCACCTCGAGCTGATCGCTGTCCCGGTATCCGACCCCGCGCCGGGTCTGCACGTCCAGCACGGCGCTGTGCACCCTGCGGCGCCACTCGTTGCGCGGTCGCGCGTACGGCGGCAGCGGCACCGTGATGGAGAAGCGTCTGGCCACGGGCCGAGCCTAGCGCTCAGCCGCGGGTGACGAGGACATCGGCGGCGTCCCAACCCGTCGCGCCATTGGGGAACGGCTCGCGTCTGACCTCGGTCTCGCGCGCGCCCGTCCCGTCGGTCGAGCGCGCGACGATGGTGAACTTGCCGGTCCCCGGCGGCACCCAGTCCAGCTTCCAACGGAGCCAGGTGAGCGCTCCGAGCGCGGGCTCGAGCTCGGCCGCGTTGAAGGTCTTCCCTCCGTCCGTGGACACCTCGACGCCCGCGATGCCGCGGGCGCCGGCGAACGCGACCCCGGCGATCGGGATCTTCCCGCCGTCCCACTTCACCGCCCGGCTCGGGGTATCGATCCGCGTATTCGTGTTGACGACCGCGACATCGGACCAGCCGCGCTCCATCCAGTAGCCCAGGTAGTCGAAGGTCACGCACTCGATGGATCGCAGCCACTTCACGTTCTTCATGCCGTAGATGTTGGGAACGAGCAGCCGCGCCGGGTATCCGTGGTCCTGCGGGATCGTCACGCCGTTCATGAGGTAGGCGACGATCGTGTCGGACTCCATGGCTTTCTCGATCCTGATCGAGTCCGTGTAGCCGTCGATGGACGTGAGCTTCACGTCATACGTCTCGGCCTTTGGCTGCGCTCGCGTGAGGAGATCGCGAAGTGGTACGCCGGTCCAGAGCGCCGTCGACATGAGCTCGCCGCCGACCTCGTTGCTGATGCATTCGAGGGTCTTCAGCTGCTCGACGGCTTCGAGATCCAAGAGGTCCTCATACGTGAGCGTGAACGGGCTCGCGACCGCGCCGCCGATCTCGAGGGTCCACTTCGTCACATCGGCCGCGGGCTTGATGAGCGTCGTATCGACGGTGTAGTGATCCGCGTTGGCCGTGAGCCGAGGCGTGAGCCCGGGCAGTGTCTCGAAGGCCGGGACCGCCGCGGGTGGAGAGACCTTCGAGCGCAGCCGCCGCGCGATGAGGGGAAGCCCCTCGGCGCGCTTGCCGAGCGCGCGGGCCGCGGCGCCGCCTCCGAGGCTACCGACGGCGACGACGGCCGCGACCGCCGCGGCACCGAAGAGCGCACGCCGCCGGGACGGCGATCGTTCCCCGGCCGGGCGCTCGGGCGCGTAGGTGGAGACGCCCGTCAGAAGCTGCAGTGCCGCGAAGAACGTGATCGCGCCGACGGCGCTCGTCAGCAGCACCGACGCGAGGCCGACGACACCCGGCGCGAATATCTGGCCGAGCACGACGGCGCCGAGCCAGGGCAGCGCGCCGGTCGCCAGCACGGCGCGATCACTGCGCTTCGCATCCACCGCGAACGCGCCCGCGAGCGCCCCGCACGCGAGGAATCCGACGAGCACGCCGGCGACGAGCAGCCGCTTCGCCCAGAACTGGAGCAGTCCGATGAGCGGCACGACGATGAACCCTGGGGTCACCTCGATGAGGGCCTGACCGAGCGCATCCGGCGCGAAGGCGAACCCCGCGAGGCTCAGGAGGAACGCCACGTCGAGCGCGAAGAACATCGCGAGCGCCCCGACGAGAAGGCCGGTACGCCACCGGTGATCGGACCGCATCGTCAAGACGAGCGCACGGATCGCATGTATGGGACGATACGCCGCCGTGTCCGGTGCTCCGGTCCGACCCGCGCCACTGACCGCAGAGGACCTCGCCGCGTTCGCGCTCGTGCACGAGGCAGTGGTGTCGCCCGCGGGGGATCGCGTGGCCTACGCCGTGCGGCGAATGGACATCGAGGCTGACCGATACCGGTCGGCGTTGTACGTGAGCGGGGTCGACGGCTCCGACGTCGCGCGGTGGACGGACGGCGTGGCCGACGATGGCACCCCGCGCTGGTCACCCGACGGCGCCGTGGTCGCGTTCGTTAGCGATCGAGGCGAGGTGCCCGAAGGAAAGAAGCGCGCCCCGAAGAACGTGTTCGTGATCGCCGGGCCTGGCGCCCAGCCGCGCCAGATCGCGCGCTTCGCCGACGACTGCGGCGACCTCGCCTGGCTGCCGGACGGCTCCGGCGTGATCGTCACGTTGAAAGACGCGGCCCTGCCGCAGCCCGAGGGCACGCCGAAGGTGTACGACCGGCTGCGCTACAAGTCCGATGACGCGGGGATGTTCGACCTTCGCCGGAAACATCTATGGCTCGTACCGCTCTTCGAAAGTAGTGGCGCGCCCCGGAAGCTCACCGACGGCGATTGGGACGATGTCCAGCCCGCGCCATCGCCCGACGGAACGCAGGTCGCGTTCACGTCGAACCGGTCCGGGGACCGCGACCGCAACACCGTCAGCGATATCTGGGTCATCCCGCTCGGGGGTGGCGCGGCCGCACGCGTCACGACGGAGCGCGGCCAGTTCTCGAACGCGTCCTGGTCACCGGACGGAGCGTCGATCGCGTGCCTGGGGACGGCGGACGCTGTGGGCGCCGGCGCGCGGAACACCCGGGTGTGGCGCTTCGGTCGGGACGGGGACAGCGGCCGCGATCTGCTCGGCGACTGGGATCGCACCACGGGCTCGCGAGTGATGAGCGATGTGCGCGGCGAGCCGCCGGCATTGCCACCGGTGTGGACGAGAGACGGGCGCATCCTGTTCATCGGCTCTGATCAGGGCACGGCCAACCTCTATTCGTGCCACGCCGATGGTGGCGAAGTCCGGGCGGAGACGCTGGGCGCGCATCAGCTCGTCAGTGCGACGCTTGACCGGGACGCCCGCTGCTTCGCCGGCGTGCTCGCCACGGCCACGTCCCCCGGTGAGGTCGTCACCGGGCAGCCCGGCCGTGGCCTCCACCCGATCACGGCCCTCAACACCGAGCTGCTGGCGACGCGGTACATCGCCGAGCCTGAGCTCGTTCACTTCACCGGAGCCGACGGCTGGGGGATCGAAGGCTGGCTGCTGCGACCCCGCGGCTTCGACGCATCGAGGCAGTGGCCGCTCGTGCTCGAGATCCACGGCGGACCGCACGGCGCCTACGGGCATTCCTTCTTCCACGAGTTCCAGGTCCTCGCGGGCCGCGGGTACGCCGTGCTGTACACGAACCCGCGGGGGAGCCATGCGTACGGCGACAGATTCGTGCGGGCCTGTGTTGGCGACTGGGGCGGCAAGGACTATCTGGACCTCATGGCCGCCGTCGATCACGCCCTGGGCCAGGGCTGGGTCGACCCGAAGCGGCTGTACGTGACCGGCGGCAGCTACGGCGGGTTCATGACCAACTGGATCGTCGGGCACACCGACCGGTTCAAGGCCGCCGCGACGCAGCGGAGCATCAGCAACAACGTGAGCGCGTTCGGCACGAGCGACATCGGCTGGCACTTCTGGCAGTTCGAGATGGGGGACGCGACCCCGTGGCGTGACGCCCACAAGCTCATCGAGCGTTCGCCGCTCACGTATGTCGAGGACGTGCGCACGCCCCTCCTCATCCTGCACGCGGAGAAGGACTTCCGGTGCCCCATCGAGCAGGCCGAACAGCTCTTCGTGGCGCTCACGGTGCTCGGCAAGGAGGCCGTATTCGTGCGCTTCCAGGACGACTCGCACGAGCTGACCCGTGGCGGCAAGCCGAAGAACCGGATCGACCACGCCCGCCGTATCGCCGACTGGTTCGATGCCCATCCCTGAGACCCGCATCCGCCGCGGCACGCCGGACGACGCGCCGGCGATCGCGAGCGTGCGCGTTGACACGTGGCGCAGCGCCTATCGGGGACTCCTTCCGGACGCACTGCTCGACGGCCTCGACACCACGAGCATCACGGCGAACTGGCGCCGCGGACTCGAGAGCATCGACCCGACCCGTGTCGCGTACGTCGCCGAGATCGAAGGCACGATCGTGGGCTTCGCGACAGGCGGTCGCGCGCGGACCGCGAACCCCGACTACCCGGGCGAGATATACGCGCTGTACGTGCGCGACGCGCATCAGCGCAAGGGGATCGGACGCGCGCTGCTCCGCATGTCCGCGAAAGAGCTCGTGGTCCGCGGCCTCGCGCCGATCGTCATCTGGACGCTGTATGCGAATCCGGCGTCGCGCGGCTTCTACGAGTCGCTCGGCGGGACGGTCATCGGAGAAAAGCGCGAGCCGTTCGAGGGCTACGAGCTCCATGAGGTCGGATACGGCTGGCTGGATCCAGCTCCCCTGGTGAACGCCTAGCCCGGGCCGAGATCCAGATCCTGCGGCGGATCGGGCCGCAGCTTCCACCGGATGTAGCCGTACCCGGTTTCGACGTGTTGGCGGTTCGCGTCGTCCGTCGCGATCGCGAAGGCTTGCTCGAATGCGATCGGATCCTGGCGCTCGATCGCCGCGAACACCGGCACCAGCATGTCGGCCTCGAAGGTCGCGAGCCGTTCGGCGTGCTTCGGCCGGATCACGCCGAGCCGCCGCTGCAGCGATCGCACCCGCCGGGCGTAGAACGCGGCGAGCGGCCAGTTACCGCCGCGGGCGGCGTACGCGCAGCGCCACCACGAATTCCCGACGAGGACCATGAGGTCGGCCGTGCCCGGCAAGCCGGACGCGATGTGCTCCTGACTCAGCTCATCGGTCACGCCGCAATTCTGCGCGATGCGGCCCAGCGAGCCCGGCCCGCTGACGTGCGCACCGGCGAACGGTCGTTCGCCTGACGCCTATCCCCGCTACCATCGGCCCGAGTGAAGGAATTCCTGGAGGGCCGCCGCATCGGCTTCGCGCTGCGCCCACAGCTCGGCAGCGCCGCACTGGGACTGGCGATCGCGGTCACGGTGCTGGATCTGATGGCCTGGTTCGGGTGGGGCGCCCGCGATACCAACGGCTTCGTCGTCGCGAATGCGTGGCTCGCCGCCGCGACGGCGGTCGCATCTGCGCTGGCGGCGATCACGGCATTCGCCGAGTCGGCCGACGCGGCACCGGAGGATCGCCAGCTCGCGCGTCTCGACATGCTCGCGGCGGCCGTCGTCTTCGTGCTCTACCTCGTCTCGACCGGCCTCCGGACCACCGATCTCGGCGCGGCCGCCGCGTCGCCAGGTGCGGTCGTTGCCGCGTTCGCGGGGCTGGTCGTGCTCATCGTCGACGGCGTGATCGCCGCGACGTTGTACTCGAGCCGCGAGTGGGAGGTCCTCGACGAAGAGGAGTACGAGCCGCGCCGCCACCAGAAGCGCAGGCGCGCCGTCTAAACAGCCGCCCCGGTCAGGAAGAACAGCACTCTCGCGCTGACCTCGCCCGCGAGCACGCAGCCTAGTCCCACGAACAGCAGTCCGGTCGACGCCTGGGTGTTCATGCGCGCCGTCCACCACGCCGCGAGCGCGACCGCGAGCGTCATGAACAGGCCGACGCCGATCCGAAGCGCTGTTGCGACCACGAACGCGAGCTCCATGTTGAGCGTGATGTCCCCGCGCGCGACCGAGACGCCGACCACGACGATCTGCAGGATCACCGCGGCGACCAGCACGAGCGCGGCGCGCTGCAGCGGACCGGATGAGAGCTTCGGCGTCACGAGGTACCAGTGCCCGAGGAGCATGGCCGCGTCCGCACCACCCAGCGCGAGGGCGCCCAACGGGAGTGCGACGAGGGAGAAGACGTCGAACGGCGACGTCGACGGCCGTGCGATCGCCGCGAGGACGAGATCGAATGTGCCCGCGAGGACCGCGATGATCCCGACGACCTCCCGGACCGTCTTCCATGGTGTGAACGACGCCACGAGCTGCGCGATCACGAGGACGATGACGACGATGAGCACCTGGGCGAACGCCGCGAGCGCGCCGCCATCAAGGCCCGCGCGCGCGACGAGGTCACCTCGCGGCAGCGCGGGGATGAGGATGCCCGCGAAGGCGATCGCACCCGCGTCGACGAACGCGGTCAGCTTTAGAAAACCGGAGGGGGCCGCTTCGGTGCGATCGATGTACCACATGAGGAACGCGCCGCCGATGGCGAGCTCGATCATGAGCACACAAAGGACCAGCGGCAGCGTCGCGAGGGCCACCTAGGCCAGCAGGTCGTCGGAGCGCGGCGCGCCGCCGGAGCGGTCGATAGCGAGGTGGAAGTACTCCTTGCCCTGCCGGCGCTTCAGGAGCTCGTAGAAGAAGTCGCGGTCCTTGTGCTGGGTCTTGTGGCATTCGAACGCGTCAGCCTTGCGCTTCTCGAACGCCGACACGTCGATGGCGTGCGTCGGCGTCGTGGCACCGAACGGCGCCGGTGCATCGGCGGTGTAGGGGGTGGCGCTGAAGAAGAGCCGGCGGGCGAGATGCGGGTCGCCCCGTTCCGGGTACTGATCGGCGAGCGCCGCGCGCGCGAACCCGCGTGCGGCGAAGTACGAGGCCGAGCGGTGGTCATCGTGCTCGCTGCCCGCACCCTCCGGTCCGAACGTGCACACGATGTCCGGCCGCACCTCGCGGATCGCCTGCACGATGTCGGCGGTGATGACCTCGGCCGGCGCGTCCTTCAGACCCCCATCCGGATAGCGCAGTAGACGTGACCACCCGTAGCCGATCACATTGACCGCAGCCGCCCACTCCTTGGCGCGCTCGGCGGCGAGGTCCGGCTTGGACCACGAGGTGAAGGCCTTGCCGAGCCATAGCCCCGCGTCGCCTTGCGTAAGCGTGAGCAGCGCGATCGTGTGTCCGGCCGCGGCGAGCTTCATGGGCGTGCCGGACACGAACGACTCGTCGTCGGGATGCGCGTAGATGAACAGCGCGGTTGCGATGATCGACAGGTTAGCGTTCGCGCGAGATGAGCGGCGCGCACGACCGGCGGATCGGGTCGATGTTCGATCGGATCGCACGACGGTACGACTTCCTGAATCGGGTGCTGTCGTTCGGCACCGACGTCGCGTGGCGGCAGCGTGCGCTCGCGCGGGCGGACATCGAGCCAGGCATGGCGGTGCTCGATGTCGGTGCCGGAACGGGGGACCTCTCCTTCGCCGCGGCCGCACTCGGCGCCCGCGTCATCGCCGTGGACCTCTCACCGGGCATGCTCGCCGTGCTCGGGCGGCGCGCGACGTCTGCGCAGCGCTCGCGGATCCAGCCACTGGTCGGAACAGCCGAGTCGCTGCCGGTCCCTGACGGCGGCGTCGACCGCGTGATCACCGGGTTCACGGTGCGCAACGTGGGTGACCTTGCTGGGGCGTTCGGCGAGCTGCGGCGCGTGCTCCGCCCCGGCGGCCGCGTCGTCATCCTCGAGCTGTCGCATCCCACGAGCCGCACGTTCGCGCGGCTGTACACCTTCTACTTCGACCGGATCGCTCCCGCGGTCGCGGCGCTGCTCGGCGGTGACCGCGAGGCGTATCGCTACCTGCCGCGATCGCTCCGACCGTTCCCCGAGGCCGAGCGGCTGGCCGCGATGCTGCGCGACGCGGGGTTCGCCCGCGTGCGCTTCGAGCGGCTGACGTTCGGCATCGCCGCCATTCACATCGCCGAGGTCTAGGCTCGCGCGCGTGACCGTAGACATACCCGAGGAGCTGGTCCTGCTCCAGCGGACCGTGCGCGAGTTCGTCGAAGGACGGCTGCAGCCCATCGAGCAGCAGGTCGAGGACGAGGACAAGATCCCCGATGCGATCCTCACGGAGATGGGGGCGCTCGGTTTCTTCGGGCTCCCGTTCCCGGAGGAATACGGGGGGGCCGGTGCCGGCGATCTTGGCTATTGCCTGGCGCTCGAAGAGTTCGGGCGCACCTCCGCGGCATTCTCCAACCTCATTGGGGCCCACACATCGATCGGCTCGATGTCCATCTACCTGGGCGGGACCGACGACCAGAAGCGACGGTACCTGCCCGATCTGGCCGCGGGGAAGAAGATCGCCGCGTTCTCGCTGACCGAGCCGGCGAGCGGCTCCGACGCGGCCTCGATCCAGATGACCGCGAAACAGACGGGGGACGGCTGGGTCCTGAACGGCACCAAGATCTGGGTGACGAACGGGCCGATCGCGGACGTCGTGGTCGCCTATGCGACGACCGACCGGACCCTGGGACCGCGCGGGATCACGGCGTTCATCGTCGAGAAGGGATTCCCTGGCTTCCGGGTCGGAACGGTCGACGACAAGATGGGCCTTCGCGGCAGCTACACCGGGGAGCTCGTGTTCGAGGACTGCATGGTGCCCGGGGAGAACGTGCTGGGCGGCGCGATCGGCAGGGGGTTCCGCACCGCACTTGGAGCGCTGGACCTCGGCCGCATCTCGCTTGGGGCAGGCGCCGTCGGCTCCAGCCAGCACCTGCTCGAGCTCGCGATCGCGCACAGCAAGCGGCGCGTCCAGTTCGGGAAGCCCATCGCCGTGAACCAGGCGATCCAGTGGATGCTCGCGGACTCCGCGGTGGAGATCCATGCCGCTCGCCTGATGGTCTACGACGCGGCGAACAAGATGGACCGCGGCGTGCGGGCGTCGACGGAGGCCGCAATGGTGAAGGTGTTCGCCTCCGAGATGGCCGGTCGCGTGGTCGACCGCGTGCTCCAGATCCATGGCGGGATGGGATACATGAAGGGGTCACCGGTCGAACGCGCGTATCGCGACGCGCGGATCCTACGGATCTACGAAGGGACCAGCGAGGTCCAGCGCATGATCATCGCGGAGGAGCTGCTCACGGCGTAGCCCGCGATCTAGGGGGAGAGATGGCACAGCGCATCGCAGTCACGCCCAAGGCGGGCATGCTGTCACCGGCTCACGCGAAGCACTACGACACCGGCGTCCCGGCATCGCTGGAGTACCCAGCCGTCCCGCTGCACGCCCTGCTCGACCAGGCCGCCGAGCTGTACCCCGCATCGACAGCGACGATCTTCTTCAACGCGAAGAAGTCGTACGCGTCGCTGCTGACGGACGCGAAGCGCTTCTCGGCCGGCCTGCGGGCGCTGGGTGTGCGCCCGGGGGACAAGGTCGCGATCGATCTGCCGAACTGCCCGCAGTTCCTCATCGCGTTCTTCGGCGCTCTGCGCATCGGCGCGGTCGTCGTGCCATGCAACCCGCTGTACACGCCGCCCGAGCTGCGGCAGCAGCTCGCGGACTCGGGCGCCGAGACGATCGTCGTCCTGTCGCGCGGCTATCCGGTCGTCAAGGCGGCGCGCGAGGGGACGAAGATCCGCACCGTCATCGTCGCGAACATCAAGGATGAGATGCCTCCGATCCTTCGCACCCTGTTCACGTTCGCCAAGGAGAAGAAGGACGGGCACCGGGTGCCGTTCGCGGGCGATCCCGGCGCGATGTCGTTCAAGACCGTGCTTTCCCGAGGCGATGACGACTCCGCTGCCGTTGTCGGTCCGAATGACGTTGCGGTGCTGCAGTACACCGGCGGCACGACAGGGACATCGAAGGGCGCGATGCTCTCGCACCGCGCGCTCGTCGCGAACGCGCTCCAGTGCGCCGCGTGGTTCGGCATGGCGATGCGGAACGGCAACGATTCCGTCATGGGCGTCATGCCGCTGTTCCATGTCTACGGCCTGACCACCGTCATGAGCTTCGCGGTCCTCTGTGGCGGCGCGATCATTCTCGAGCCGCAGCTCGACCTCGAGCACGTCATGAAGGACATCCAGCGGCACAAGCCCAAGCTGTTCCACGGCGCCCCGCGCATCTACAATGCCATCAACAACTCGCCGCTTGCCCTGAAGTACGACCTCAAGTCGATCGTTGCCTGCATTTCGGGTTCGGCGCCGCTGCTCATGGAGACGGCGCGGAAGTTCCGCGAGCTCACCGGCGCGAATCTCGTTGAGGGCTACGGGCTCACCGAGGCCTCGCCGGTCACGCACTGCAATCCGGTCTTTGATACCGCCAAGAACCGCATCGGAACGATCGGGTTAACGTTCCCCGACACCGAGACGCGCCTGGTGGATCTCGAATCGGGCGACCGCGATGTCGCGCCCGGCGAGGCCGGCGAGCTGCTGATCCGGGGGCCGCAGCTGATGGACGGGTACTTCAACAAGCCGGAGGACACGGCCGAGACGCTGCGCGACGGGTGGCTGCACACGGGCGACATCGCGACGATCGATGCCGACGGCTACGTCGCGATCGTCGACCGGAAGAAGGAAATGATCATCGTCTCCGGATACAACGTGTACCCGCGTGAGGTCGAAGAGGCGCTCGCGAAGCATCCCGCGGTGCTCGAAGGCGCCGCGATCGGCGTCCCGCATCCGATCAAAGGCGAGGAGGTGAAGGCCTTCGTGGTGCTGAAGCCCGGCCAGACCGCGACGGCCGAGGAGCTCATCGCGTTCTGTCGCGAGCAGCTCGCGCCGTTCAAGGTGCCTCGGGCGATCGAGTTCCGGGACGTGCTCCCCAAGACGCTCATCGGAAAGGTGCTACGCCGCACGCTCGCGGAAGAGGACAAGAGCAGCCGCGCGACCGCCTAGTCCGCCGCCTCCTTCAGCATCGCGGCCATGCGGTCGTCGTACGCGCCGAAATACCTCTTCATCATTCGCACGGCGACGGCGGCCCCGACCTTCCTCCGTAATCCCTTCGGCTCGTCCCAGTACACCGCCGTGTCGATGCGCGTCCCGCCGCCTTCGTGCACGACGCGATCGGTGCGGTAGATCCGGCCGACGAACGGGAAGTCCACGGTGATGGTGAGCTCCGAGGGCTGTTCCGCGTTCAGCACGCGGAAGACGGTGGTGCGATCGCCGCCGTGCTCGCAGTGGTACTCCGCGCCGACGAGGCTGCCGCGCGCGCCCTTCTCGAAAATCGACCCGCGGCACGTTCATGATCTGACGCCGGGCGACAGGGTCCGTCATTAGTTGCCACACCTGCTCCGGCGGCGCGGCGTACCGGCGGGTGGCGCGCAGCTTCGCCTCGGCGTCCGTCACGACCGTCCGCTCCTCGCGCAGTGCGTCGGCGCGCACCGGCGCCAGGTCCAGGTAGGCCGCACCGACATCGCCACCGTCGTAGTGCTGTCGTGCCGCGAGGAGCCCGGCCCGCGCGCTATCCGGCCAGGAGCTGGCCGCGGCATCCGTCGCGAGCAGGTACTCGCGGAGGGGCACCGTGTTCTTGAGGAGCCGATGGACCAGGTTGACGTCCGCGCCGTGCAGCTGCACGACGCCGGCGACCAGCTGGCGCGAGTACGTTCCGCGATGGACGATGAATTTCAGGCCGAGGCCGCCGATCATCTGACACGCCTGGCACGGGCACGTCGTCGCCGCTCGCATGTCGCGCAGGCGCCGGTGAAATGCGCCGAATGTCTCACGCAGCCAATCGGTGACCTCGACGCCGGTGCGCTCTGTCGTGCAGCAGAGTGCGTCGCCCTCGACCTGGTCGATGCTCAGCTTGCCCCCAAAGCTCTTCGCGATGTTCTCGATGAGCTCTGCGAGGATCTCTCGCGAATGTTCGTGCTCTGTACCGGAAACGAATGCGGTGTATCCGGAGATATCCGCCATGACGAGGAGACCATCGCGAGACGCCACGCCACGATCATCGCACGAAGCCCTACGGTACCGCCGTGCCGATGAGAGCGGCGATCGCCGACGCCAATGCGCTCGTGAGCCACGGGAGCCGGCTGAACATCGTGCTGTTCACGACGAATGGCGAGCATGCCGCCGCGACGACGAAGCGCGGGGTGCCCTATGCGCATCAAACGGTCGCGATGCGCCGTCTGGGGGTGCGGGCGCGCGCGATCGTGCGCCGCGGCTCGGTGTGAATCTGCGCTGGGCCGCGTACGCGGCGTACACGAACTCGGTGATGCAGCTCGTGCAGCTGATGAGCTCCGGCGGTGATCCGAAGGCCAACGGGGCCATCGGTCTCGTCAACAACGCCGCCGGAGTGCTGTGGGCCCTGAGCTTCATCCCGCTGGCGTATCTCTTCTATCGAGCGTCGCGTGAGCGCGCGAACGTCGTGAGCGCCGCCGTCTTCGCGTTCGGCATCGTCGGGTCCGCCGCCGCGGCGTTCCTGGAGGTCGCCACGGCCACCGGTCGCATGACCTTCGAGCAGGAGACCGTGTCCTATTACCCGGTACTTGGGGCGATCGGCGTGTGGATGCTCATGGCCGAGGCCGTCGCGATCATGGAGACGGACCTGCCGCGGCCGCCGCTGGTGTTCGGCGCGGTCATCGGCGGCCTCTGGTTCTTCGCGAATGTGCTGTTCGGCGCCGGGGGGCTGCCGTCCATGACCATCGACGGCCCGACGAACGACGCCACTGACACGGGGATCCTCCTGCTCGAGACGGCGTTCCTGCTGCAGCCGTTCTGGGGCCTGTGGCTCGGACGGTCGCTGCTCGCGCCGCCGCGCGTCCCGCGTGCCGCCGAGCGGCCCTAGGCCCCGAACGTCCGCCACAGCAGATTGGCGACGCTCAACACGAGCAACACGACGATCAGCTGACGGAACCGCGCCTGATCCAGCCGGCTGCGGAAATAGATCCCGACCATCAGCGCGAGCAGCGTCGGCACGAGGCCGATGAGGCCGATCGCGACGATGTCCGGCGTGTACAGACCGAGGAGCGCGTATCCGACAAGCTGGATCGCGGCGTTGAGCTCGAAGATCGCGGCCAGCACGATGACGTACGCCTCGCGATCCATCTTTCGCGCGTGGAAGAACGACCCGATCAGCGGGCTCGCGATCGACGTCGTGCCCTGCAGGACGCCGCCCGCGAACCCGACGATCGGGCCGAGGATCCGCGCTCGGCGGGCGCCCGGATCGTCGCCGATCAGCCGGTCACCGCGCAGCAGGAACACGGCGACGATCAGCGAGATGAGGATCGCGAACGTGCGCTGATCCAGGAGCGCGAGCAGGTTCACTCCGATGAGCGTGCCGGCGGCGCTGGCGGCGAGGATCGGCACGATCCCGCGAAGGACGTCGAGCCTGCGCCATCCCTGCAGCAGCAGGATCGAGTTCGCGGCGAAGATCGGGATGGTCACGATGACGACCGCCGCCCTCGGACCGAACACTCCGGCGAGGATCGGCGTCGCGACCAGCGGCAGGCCCATGCCGGTGGTGCCTTTGGCGAAGCCCGCGATGCCGAGCCCGGCGATGAGGATCAGGAGGTCGCCTGTGCCCATACGCGCTCGCCGACGAGCGCCCTCCAATCGACGTCCTCGAGGCGCGGGTTCTCCCGGTACGCCCGGCCGACCTTGGCGACATCGCGACCATCGAGCCGCACGATGTCAGCCGTGTGATCGAATCCGGTGCCGTGCACCAGGGCCGATCCGACCCCGTACACGTCGACCGGGACCCCGAGCCGCTCGAAGCGCGCGATCTTCTGCGCGTCGAAGCCACCGGAGGCCACGATGCGCACGTGCCCGTAGCCCGCCTGGTCCAGCGCCGCGCGCAGCACCTCGATCAGCCGTGGCGTCACGCCGCGGATCTCCCGGTCGGCCATGCCGCCATTCCGTTCGATCTCGCGCAGGACGGACTTGTCGATGAGCGATTCGCTCGTATCCACGCGCACGCCCCACAGTCGCTGCCCGAGGGCGTGCGCGACGCCCAGCGACGTGTTCACGACGTCGTTCCGGAAGTCGACGAGGCTCGTCACGTTCACGTGTCCTTCCCGGGTACCCGGTGCGGTGAGGTGCCCGATCCGCTCGGTGGTCCGATTGATGTGCTCGTCGAACTTCAATGTCGCGACCGTGGTGTCGCCGCCGTAGACCGCGATAAGGGCGTGCGGCACCGTGCCGAGTCCGGTCGAGCCCCACCATTCGCCCTGCTCGTCCGTCGACACGGCGGTGGCGCCGCCGACGTACGCCGCGTAGCCGGCCCCGGCCTGCGCTTCGTGGGCCTGGTGCCGCGCGCCGAACATGATCACGGGCTTCCCGTTCGCGGCGCCCACGACATCGCGCGTGTTGGTCGCGACGCGCGAGCCGTCGGCGAGGGCGCCCAGGTAGAGGGTCTCGAGATGGGCAAATGAGCCATACTCACCCTCGATGTGCATCACGGGCTCGCCCGGATCGGCGGTCTCTCCGTCGAGGAGGGAGCGCACGTGCAGGTCGCGCCAGCCGGGCTCCCACAGCGCGGCCAGCTCATACGAGATGTCGAACGCCTCGCGGGCGAGCGGCGCGTACGCGTCCCAGCCGCCGGACGCGGGCAGCGCCGCCCAGTGCGCGTACGCGCGGCGCTCGGCCTCGAGGTATCGCGCGAAGAGCGCGTCGCTGCGGGCCCGATCCCGGTACCGGCCGGCGCCCGCGTGCAGGATCGCGAGCGTGTGGTCGGTCCCGACGATGACCGCGCCCGGATGCTTCTGGAACACCTGCATCGTCACCCGGTCGTGCCGGCCATCCTGCTCGAGGATGAGCTTCGTGCGCGCGAAGTAGATGTCGCTCTTGTAGCCGGCCCGGATCTTCTCGACAGGCAGCCGGAACGTCTCCGGCCGTAAGCGCTCGGCGACGATCACCACATGCTCGTGAGCATGCCGCCGTCCACCTGCAGGCTGACCCCGGTGATGTACGACGCCCGCGGCGATGCGAGGAACACCGCGGCTGCGGCGAATTCCTCGGGCGTGCCGTAGCGGCCGAGCGGGATCGCACCCTTCTCGAACCGCTCCTGGACCTTTTCGACCGCCACACCCTCCCGCTTCGCCGTATCCGCATCGAGCTCGGCGATGCGCTCGGTGGAGATCCGCCCGGGCTGGATCGCGTTCACCCGGATCCCGTCGGCCGCGAGCTCGGTCGAGAGCGTCTTCAACAGGCCGTGGACCGCGGCACGGAGGCCGTTGGACAGCATCAGCGTGCCGTAGGCGGGCGATCCGGGTTGGCGGACCGACGTCGACGTCGAAAAGAGGATCGAGCCCTTCGAGCGCCGGAGCTCCGGGACGGCGAGTCGGGTCAGCCGCACGGCCGACAGGAGCGTGAGCTCGAAGGCCTTCTGCCAGGCCGCGTCATCGAGGTCCGCGAATTTCCCCGGCTTCGGGCCGCCCGCGTTCACGATGAGCACGTCGATCCCGCCCAATGCCTTGACCGCTCCCTCGACGAAGGCGGCGCAGCCGGCCTCGGTGCTGACATCGGCGGCGACCGCATGCTCCGCGCCGATCTCGCGGGCGACCTGTTCGATCCGCTCGCGATCTCGCGAGCAGACCGCTACGCGTCCGCCCTCGCGGACGAACTCGGCGGCGATCGCCCGTCCGAGTCCCTTGCTCGCGGCAGCGACGAGGACGCGCTTGCCGCGGAGGCCGAGGTCCATCAGCTGACCACGCCAAGCGCGAGCGCCGCGATGATGACGATCGCAAGCAGGACGCGATAGATGACGAAGACATTCAGCGAATGCGCGCGCAGGTACCGGACCATGAAGGCCACCGCCGCAAGGCCCGACACGAACGACACCACGAAGCCGATGGCCACGACGTCGAGCTGCGCGGTCAGGCCCGCCAGCTTGCGCGCGTCCAATAGCGTCTTGAGCCCGGCGCCGAGGATGACGGGCGTCGCGAGAAGGAACGCGAAGCGCGTCGCGTCTGCGCGCTCCAGACCTCGGAACAGGCCCGTGGAGATCGTGATGCCGGAGCGCGAGATGCCCGGCAGGAGGGCGACCGCCTGCGCCGCACCGATGATGAGCGCGTCACCGA
Source organism: Candidatus Limnocylindria bacterium (assembly GCA_038207785.1). Taxonomy (GTDB): domain Bacteria; phylum Chloroflexota; class Limnocylindria; order P2-11E; family P2-11E; genus UBA4735. The sequence goes on from JBBQZK010000003.1 coordinate 31,953, forward strand.
TGGTCAGCCGGTCGAGGCTGCGCATCCGCGAGCTCATGCGCTCCGCGATGATGAAGATCGCCGATCCGACGAGGAGCCCGATCACGATGAAGACCATGCTGCGAAGGGTCGTCGAGACCGCCGATTCGAAGAGCACGCCCGCGATGGCGGCGGGGATGGTGCCGACGACGATGACGAGCGGCAGGCGCCACCGGCCGTGCAGCACGTCGGCGAGGAGGCCGGTCCACGTGCGCGCGAAGTACAGGAGGACCGCGAGGGCGGTGCCTAGGTGGAGCGCCACGTCGAAGCTCAGGCCGAACTTCTCGGCATCGAGCTTGAGGACGCTCGAGATGAGGATGAGGTGCGCCGTCGAGCTGACCGGGAGGAACTCGGTCAGCCCTTGCACCAGGCCGAGGATCACCGCCGCGAGCTGGTCGGTCACGTTCTAGCGGATGGTCGCACGACCGGCCCGCAGCGCGTCATGCGCCTCCTTCTCGTGGCCGAGGGCCGCTTCGAGGGACTTCGCGATCCCACGCCGGTGGCCCGGATCGAGGAATCGCATGGCCACCGACGCGTCGAACGGCTTCGTGCCGAGCTTCTCGAGCGCCTCCACGACATAGCCGTACGACTCGGCGGCGCGCAGCAGGTCGCCGCCCGGCGTCGTGAAGAGCGAGCGCAGACCGCGAAGGAAGCGCGCCGCGGCGCGGCGCTTGTCGGCGAGGACGCCGCGCATCGCGTGCTCGGCGAAGGCCGCGGTGCCCGCATGTTTGGTGTCGCTCCAGCGCGCGTCGTCGCGAAGCGCGGCCGCCCACTCCGCGAGCGTGGCTTCGGATCCCGCAGCGCGCGCGATGGCGGCGTCCAAGCCGTCCGTTGCGACCTGCGCGCGGTCGGACGCGACGGTGCGATCGAGGAACACCGGACCGCCGTGCTCGGTGTCCATGAAGTCCTCCCACCCGATCTCAGTGGGCTTATCGGTCTTGTCGAAGAACGTTCGCACGAGGAACCGGTCGGCGTCCGTGTATCCGACCACCAGCCCGTACTCCGGCGGGCCGACCGCGCCGCGGATCAGCGGCGGAAGCTTGTCGTCGATGGCTTCGCGGATGCGGGCGCCGACGAGGGCCTGGAGATCCTCGTCGTACGGCGGCGGGACGTCGTCGAGCTTGACGCCCGCGGCCCGCGCCGCGAGCGCGCGCGTCTCTGGGTCGCGCGGGGTCGCCGCGAGCGGGTCGAAGCCGACCAGATCGGCGGTGACGTCGAACGCAGCGCCGGATGCGCCCATGAGCCAGTCGTACTCGGTCTTGGTCGCGTCGGCGAGGGCGGCGGGGAACGTGCATTCGCGACCGGCGCCGAAATGGAGCGGCTCGATGTCGCGGAGGAGCTTCGTCAGCTCACGCGCCGCCGATGGAGAGCGCAGAGATGATGAAGGTCGGACTGCCGAGGCCCGAGGATCCGAAGGTCAGGTCGTTCGCGACGCCGGTGATGGCCGAGAGCAGCGTCGTGAGGTTCCCCGCGATGGTGATCCCCTGTACCGGATACCGCCGCTCGCCGCTCTCGAGGTAGTCGCCGGTCGCACCGAGCGAGAACTCGCCGGAGATGGGGTCGATCGTGTGCAGGTTCAGGAGTGACGTGATGCGGAGCGAGCGGTCGAGCCCGCCGACGAGCGAGTCGGGATCGCTCGTACCCGCGGCGAGATGGAAGTTGGCCGCTCCGATGCGACTCGGGGAGGCGTACGACCCGCGGCGCGCGTTGCCACTCGGATCCTGCCCCAGCTTCTTGGACGTCTTCAGCGATGAGAGGTAGCCCAAAAGGACGCCCCTGTCCACGAGCGTGCGCGTGGCCGTCGCGACCCCTTCGCCGTCGAACGGCGCGGTCCGGAGGGCGCCCGGTGTGCGAGCGTCATCCACGATCGTGACCTGCTCGCTCGCGACCGGCTCGCCGATCTTCCCGGCGAAGAGGCTCTTTCCTTTGATCACGGAATCCGCGGAGAAGAGCGGTACGAGCGCGCCCAGGAGCGACATGCCCATGTACGGGTCGAGCACGATCGGCAGGGTCTGGGTCTTGAAGGCCCGCGCCCCGAGCTTGCCGACCGCGAGCTTCGCGGAGCGCCGGCCGACGGCGTCCGCGTCGACGCCGGCGAATTGGCGCTTCGCGGCGCCGTGATAGCCGATCTGCCGGTCCTCGCCGTCCGTGGCCACGGCGGACGTGCCCACGCTGAAGTAGGTCTCGCGGTAGCTGCCGCGGACATCCGCGGTGGTCGCGACGATCGTGGTCATGGTGCCGTCGCTGTACGTCGTCTTCCGGAAGCCGCTGATCCGTGGGTCGACCTTCTTCGCCGCTCGCTCGACCGCGAGAGCGACGTCGGTGCGCTCCGCGACGGAGCGGTCGTCGATCCCGGACTCGTAGAGCCCAAGGTCGGGACTCTCGATCGTGCGCGTGGCGATGGACACGTCCGCGTCCGGCTCAGTGACCGCCGCGATGTCGCGGGCCGCGTCGACACACAGCTCGATCCCGTCCGGGGACAGGTCACTCGAGTACGCGAACCCGACGCGGCCGCCGCGGAGGATGCGCACGCCGATGCCCCGCTCACCGCGGGTGATGGCGTTCTCGAGCTCGCCGTCACGCACTTCGATCGACGTGGATTGCCCGTCACGGAGGAACACCTCGCCCCCGTCGACGCGCATCGCCTTGATCGACGCGATCGCCCGGTCGACGACAGCCTCATTGCCCAGCTTCTCGGTCATCTGGTCAGCTCACCGTGACCTTGCCGCCCACGACGACGCTCGGGATCCGGAGCGTCGGCTGCGCATCCGCGACGGGAGCGCCCTGGCCATCCTTGCCGCACGTTCCGACCGAGTAGCCAAGGTCGGAGCCGACCATATCGATCTCGCTCATGAGCGTCGGCCCCTGTCCGACCAGGGTCGCCCCGCGGAGCGGCTCGGCCTGCTTCCCGTCACGGATGCGGTAGCACTCGGTGATCTCGAAGGCGAAGTTGCCGCTGACGACATCAACCTGACCGCCGCCCATGCCCTTCACGAAGATGCCGTCCGTGACCGACGCGAGGATCGCGGCGGGGTCGCTCGTGCCGGGCGCGATCATCGTCGTGGTCATCCGGCAGATCGGCAGGTGGCGGAACGATTCGCGCCGCCCGTTGCCGCTTTCGGGGATGCCCAGCTTTCGGGCGTGCTTCTTGTCGCTCAGATACGTCTTCAGGATCCCGTTCTCGATGAGCACCGTCCGCTGCGTCTGGGTGCCTTCGTCGTCCATGGCCTGGGTCCCGCGCTTGCCGGGGTCGGTCCCGTCATCAAGGACGGTGATCAGCTCGCTCGCGACCTTCTGCCCGAGCCTGCCCGAGTACACCGACATGCCCTTGAGATTGAGGTCCGCCTCGAGGCCGTGGCCCACGGACTCGTGGATGAGCGTGCCGCCGGCGTCGCTCGCGAGCACGACGGTGTACGTCCCGGCGGGTGCCGGCTCGGCCGCGACGTTCTGCACGGCGAGGCGCGCCGCCGTATCCGTGGTCTCCTGGACGGCCTCCTCCGTGAGCATCTCGAAGCCCTCGGTGCCGGCCTTCGCCTTGTAGCCGGACTCGAGCACCTCGCCCTGCTTCGCCGTCACGAGCACGCCGAAGACAAGACGCGTGCGTGAGTCCGTGCGGAACCGGCCGTCGCTGTTGGCGACGATGACGTCCTGCACGCTCTCGCGATAGAGCACCGTGACCTGATGCACGCGCGGATCGGCGGCACGGGCGCGCTCGTTCGCGAGCTTCATGAGCGCGACCTTCCGCTCGATGGGCACCGTTCGCGGATCGATCTGGACCGTTGATGGGCGGGGGAGCGTGTCGGCGGAGACCGCGGTGACCTCACGCACCCCGCCATCGTCGGCGATCGCCGCAGCCGCCCGACCGGCGATCGCGAGCAGGTCATCGCCATCGTTCACGTTGCCGTTCGCGTAGACGCCCCGGTCGCCGGATGCGACGCGGATCCCCGCTCCCTGGTCCACACCGGTGATCGCGTCCTCGAGCTTGTCGTTGTCGAGGGTGAGCGTGACCACGGTGTGCCGCTCCCAGAACAGCTCCGCCCAGTCGCCGCCGCGCGACAGTGCGGTGCGCAGCGCGCGCGCGGCATCCGTCTCCGTGACGGTCATCGTGCGAGGCAGGGTGGCGGTCGAGATGGTCGCTTCCTCCCCTAGAAGGCTCGAGTTTAGGCGCGGTCGCCGATGACGGTGACCGTCGCGCTCCGGGTCCGCGGCCCGTCGAACTCGGCGAAGTAGATGCCCTGCCAACGGCCGAGATCCAGGCCGCCGTCGGTGACCGCGATGGTGACGGCACCGCCAACGAGCACCGACTTGATGTGGGCCGGTCCGTTGCCCTCGGCATGGCGGTAGTCACCCTGGTCGGGGACCAGCCGCGCGAGCGTGGTCAGCAGATCCCGCTGCACATCCGGGTCGGCGTTCTCGTTGATGAAGATCCCCGCGGTCGTATGGGCGACGGTGACGACGCAGATACCGTCGCGCACCTTCGACGCCTTCACCTTGTCGGCGACGCGCTCCGTGATGTCGAGCGTCTCCACCCGCTTCGTCGTATCGATACGGAGCCCGAGCTTGGCGGTGGTCACGCCAGCGCGCCGTTGGCCGCGTGCTTGGCGAGGATGCGCGCGAGGACCCGGGTGTCGGCATTGCCGCCACTGACGACGAGGACCGTCCGACCCGTGACCCGGACGGCGCCCGACCGAACGGCGGCGAGCGTGGCGGCACCCGAGGGCTCGACGAGGAGCGAGAGGCGCTCCAGGTAGTCGTACGTCGCCGATCCGAGCGCGTCGTCGGTCACCGTGACGATCTCGTCGACGTACGTGCGAATGAGGTCGACGTTGAGCTGGTCCGTGCCCTTGGCGACGAGCTTGTCGGCGACGCTGTGCGGATGCTCGAGGATGACCGGATGGCCGGCGTCGCGCGATCGGCGCACCGCATCGGCGCCCTCCGGCTCCACGCCGATGATGCGGACCGCCGGCCGTCGCTCCTTCACGGCCAGCGCGACGCCCGCGATGAGCCCGCCGCCGCCCACGGGGACGATCACCGTGTCGACATCGGGCACGTCGTCGAGGATCTCGAGCCCGATCGTCCCCTGGCCGGCGATGATCAGTGGGTCCGCGTACGGATGGACGAACGTCTTTCCCTCATCACGCTCGATCTGGTGCGCGAGGGCCAGCGTGTCGTCGTACATCGCGCCCTCGAGCCGCACCAGGGCTCCGTATGCGCGGCAGACGCCGACGATCGTGTCGGACACGTCGCGCGGCATGACCACGGTCGCGGGCGCGCCGAGCCGGTACGCGGCATATGACACCCCCTGGGCGTGGCTGCCGGCCGATGCGGCGACCACGCCTCGCGAACGGTGCTCGTCGTCGAGCGACGCGATCTTGTTCAGGGCGCCGCGCACCTTGAATGTGCGCGTCGGCTTGAACGTCTCGATCTTGAGCAGGATCTCGGCGCCGAGCAGCTCGGAGAGGTATGGCGATCGCTCGATCGGCGCGTGGGGCAGGTATCGGTCCACGATGCGGCGCGCCGCTTCGACATCGCCTAGGCCGAGCACCGCGCGACGATACTTCCAACGTGACCACCCGCGGTGCAGCCCGCGCCCGCGCCGCCGACGCCCTGCGCCGCGCCGGCGCGCCGACACCTGCGCTCGACGCCGACGTCCTGCTGGCGCACGTGATCGGCGTGCCAAAGGAGGATCTCGTCGCGCATCCCGAGATCGAGCTTGCGCCGGGTGAGGCCGCGCGCTTCGACGCGCTGGTCGCGAAGCGTGCCGACGGCGTGCCCGTCGCGTACCTCCGTGGATTCAAGGAGTTCTACGGACTGCGGTTCGCGGTCGACCCGCGCGTCCTGGTGCCCCGGCCCGAGACCGAGGTGCTCGTCGATGCGGTCCGGGCGCACGCGGCTGAACGCGAGCTCACCGTCGTCGATATCGGCACCGGATCCGGAGCGATCGCCGTCGCGCTCGCCGTGACCGCGCCCCGGCTGCGGGTGATCGCGACCGACGTGTCCACTGCCGCCTTGGCCGTCGCGCGCGCGAACGCCGCGGCGCATGGCGCGCGCATCGATTTTCGCCAGGGCGACCTGCTCGCGCCGGTCACCGAGCGCGTCGACGTCGTCGCGGCGAACCTGCCATACCTTCGTGACGATGCGCTCGAGGAGCTCGTCGGCGAACGTACGTCTCTTGCGTTCGAGCCGCGCATCGCGACGGCCGCCGGACCCGACGGGCTCGCGCTCGTCCGCCACGCCATCGCCGACCTGCCGCGAGTGCTCACGCCCGGTGGGGCCGCGTTCTTCGAGTGCGACCCTCCGCAGGCGGAGCCGATCGCCGCGCTCATGCGTCCGCTCGGCAGTGTGGATCTGCTGCAAGACCTGGCGGGCCTCGACCGTGTCGTGCGGTTGCGCCGATGACCGGGCGTCGCCGAAGGCCGCGCTCGCCGCGATCCGAAAGCACGCGCTCTCGTATCCCGAAGCGGTCGAGGATCACCCGCGGGGCGATCAGGTGATCAAGGTGACGGGAAGGATCGACGAGAGCTACCGGGCGGTCGCGCCGAAGTCGCTGTGCGAGCGCTGGACGCCCACCCGTCGTTAGGATTGCGCTCATGAAGACCCGCCTCCTTCCGGCCGATGCGCCAGGGGCGGTGGAAGAGGCCGCGACCGCGCTCGCGAACGGGGAGCTCGTCGCATTTCCCACCGACACCGTGTACGGCCTCGCCGCCGGGCACGATCACATCCGAAAGCTGTACGTGGCCAAGGACCGCCCGAAGGACAAGCGCATCCCGATCCTCCTCTCCGAGGCCGGCAACCTCGAGGCGAGCGCAATGGTCACGCCGGCGGCCCGCGCGCTGGCCGCCCGCTTCTGGCCCGGTCCGTTGACGATCGTCCTGGTCGCTCCGCGTCGCGGGACGATCGCGTTCCGGGTGCCGGCGAACGACGTCGCGCGCCGCATCATCGCGGCCAGCGGCGGCGGTCTGCCGGTCACGAGCGCCAACCGGTCGGGCAAGTCCGAGACGACGACCGCCCAGCAGGTGCTCGAGCAGCTCGACGGTCGCGTCGGGATCATCCTCGACGGCGGACCGTCGCCGGTCGGGCAGAGCTCGACCATCGTCGATTGCACGACGGAACCGCTTACGGTGTTGCGCGAAGGCTCGATCACGATGGCCCAGATCGAAGAGGCGTTGCTCGGCGTGGCGTCGTATTCGTGAAGATCGCCATCGCCGCCGATCACGCGGGCGTCGACCTGCGCGACCAGCTCGCGCACCACCTGCGCCTCAAGGGGTACGAGGTCGATGACCTCTCCCCGGAGAACGATCCCGAGGACGACTACCCGCTTATCGTCGAGCCGATCGCGCGCGCGATCGCCACCGGCCGCTATACGCGGGGCATCTTCTGCTGCGGCTCCGGGATCGGTCCGGCGGTCGCGGCGAGCAAGATCCCGGGTGTGCGCGCGGCGGTCGTCGAGAACGAATGGTCGGCTCGCGACGCCGTCGAGCACGTCGACGTGAACCTGCTGACGCTCGGCGAGCGGGTCATCGGCATCGGCCTCGCCACGGCCATCGTGGACGCGTACCTCGGCGCGCAGGTGCAGGGCGGCCGTCACGAGCGCAGGCGAAAGCAGATCGAGGACCTCGAGAAAGTGAAGGCAAGCTCATGAGCGAGATCGAGCGCGTCGACCCGGAGATCTACCAGGCCATCGAGAACGAACGGCGCCGTCAGGTGGAGAAGATCGAGCTCATCGCCTCGGAGAACTACACGAGCCAAGCCGTGATGGACGCCGTCGGGAGCGTGCTGACGAACAAATACGCGGAGGGTTACCCGGGGCACCGCTACTACGGTGGCTGTGAGTGGGTGGATGTCGCGGAGTCGCTCGCCATCGAACGCGCGAAGGCGCTATTCGGCGCAGAGCACGCGAACGTGCAGCCCCATGCCGGCGCGCAGGCGAACATGGCGGCGTACGCGGCCATCATCAAGCCGGGCGACGTGGTGCTCGGCATGGCCCTCGATCAGGGTGGCCATCTCACACACGGCTCGCCGGTGAACTTCTCAGCGCAGCTCTACACGTTCGTGCCGTACGGCGTGAAGCGCGACGACGAGACGATCGACTACGAGGCTCTCGAGGCGCTTGCGAAAGAGCACCAGCCCAAGCTCATCGTCGCGGGCGCGACCGCGTACTCGCGGTTCTTCGATTTCGCGCGCATGCGCGCCATCGCCGACTCCGTCGGGGCGCTCTTGATGGTCGATATGGCCCACTTCGCCGGCCTTGTCGCGGCAGGGGAGCACCCGAACCCGGTCCCGCACGCGCAGATCGTCACGACCACGACGCACAAGACGCTGCGCGGCCCGCGTGGCGGCATGATCCTCTGCACGCAGGAGTACCAGAAGGCCGTCGACAAGGCGGTGTTCCCGTACGGGCAGGGCGGCCCGCTCATGCACGTCATCGCCGGAAAGGCGGTCGCGCTCAAGGAGGCCGCCACACCGGAGTTCAAGACGTACGCGAAGCAGATCCGGTCCAACGCGGTGGCGCTCGCGGCCGCGCTCGCGAAGGCCGGCCTGCGCGTCGTGTCGGGCGGCACGGATAACCACCTCATGCTGGTCGACGTGCGGCCGATGAGCCTCACCGGCAAGGCCGCGGAGCGGCTCCTCGACGCGGTCGGGATCACGGTGAACAAGAACACCATCCCCTACGACCCGCAGAAGCCGGGTACCGCATCGGGGATCCGGATCGGCACGCCCGCGATCACGACGCGCGGCATGAAAGAGGCGGAGATGGAGCGCATCGGCGCACTCATCGCGCGCGCGCTGCGCGACGCCAAGGATGAGACGATCGCCAAGCAGATCGCCGATGAGGTGCTCGACCTCACACACCGGTTCCCGGTGCCCGGGATAACGGGCATCACCCGCGAGCCGGCTCGAGCCTGACCGAGCAGCTCCACGTCTCGACCCACCCGCTGGTGCGGGAGAAGGTGACGCGCCTCCGCGACGAGCGGACGCCCCCGCCGGAGTTCCGTCGCCTCGTCCACGAGATCGCGATGCTCGTCCTCTACGAGGCCACTGCCGACCTCGGGACGGCCCCGACGGACGTGCGGACCCCGCTGGCGCCATACAAAGGAGTGCGTTTGGCCCAGACCGTCGGCTTGGTGCCTGTCTTGCGAGCGGGCATCGGCATGGTCGAGGCCGCGCTGCAGCTCATCCCCGAGGCGCAGGTCTGGCACATCGGGCTGTTCCGCGACGAGCACACCCTCCGGCCGATCGAGTACTACAACAAGCTCCCCTCGTCAGTGACCGCGCAGGTCTGCCTGGTGCTCGACCCGATGCTTGCGACCGGCGGCTCGTCCGTCGCGACGATCGAGATCCTGAAGCGCTGGGGCGCGCGCGACGTGAAGTACGTCGGCCTCATCGCGGCGCCTGAAGGCGTGGCGGCGCTGCGTGAAGCCCACCCCGACGTCCCGATCCACGTGGCGGCACTGGATGAGCGGCTCAACGAGAAGGGTTACATCGTCCCCGGGCTCGGCGACGCCGGCGACCGCCAGTTCGGCACGAGCTGATGGCGACGGTCCTCACCGCGGTCGGCTCGTCGACGTTGCTGCTGTTCGCCGGCTCGACGGTGCTCGCCTTCGTCCTTGCGCTCATCGCGACGCCGCTCGTGGCCGCGCTCGCGCGGCGCTTCGGTCTGCTGGACGTGCCGGGCGGGCGGCGCCGGCATCCCGAGCCGATACCGCGCATCGGCGGGCTTGGGATCGCGCTCGCGTTCGGCGCGGCCATCTTCGGGTTCTGGCTCGTGGACCGGGTGTACGGACACCCGTTCCTGATCCCCGAGGAGGTGCGCACCCCGCGGTTCACGCTGACCGCGATCGCCGCGTTCCTCGGGCTCGCCGTCGGCCTGCTCGACGACGCGCTGGACCTGCGCGCGCGGTGGCAGATGCTCGGCTACTTCGCCATCGCCGGCATCATCGTCGCCGCCGGCATCCGCATCGGCTTCATCAACGACCCGCGCGGAGACGGGCTCATCCAGCTCGCGCCGCCGCTGGCCATCGGCTTCACGGTGTTCTGGATCGTCGGCATGAACAACGCGCTGAACTTCATCGACGGCCTGGACGGCCTGGCCGCGGGCGTCGCGGCCATCGCCGCCGTCGCGCTGGGCGCGACGGCGCTGCTCCCCGCGGTGAATGAGCCGTTCGTCGCGTGGATGAACTTCACGCTTGCGGGCGCGATCGCCGGCTTCCTCGTCTTCAACTTCCACCCCGCGAAGGTGTTCCTCGGCACGACGGGCGTCGCGTTCATCGGGACGATGCTCGCGGTGCTCTCGATCTTCGGCACCGCGAAGGTCGCGGCCGCGCTCCTCGTCCTGGGCGTGCCGATCATCGACACCTTCTATGTGATCGTCCGCCGGCTGGTCACCGGCCAGGCGCCATTCGCCCCGGACCGCGGCCACTTCCACCACAAGCTGCTCGACGTCGGGCTCTCGCACCGGCAGGCGGTGCTGCTCATCTACGCGATCACCCTCGGCCTTGGCGCCCTCGCGTTCGTGTCGAGCGGCCGCGCGCAGACGTACTCCTTCGTCGGACTGCTCGCGGTGTTCGGCGTCGCCGTGCTGGCTCTGTCGCAACGGAGCGCGAAGGCCGAGGAGCTCGACCCGAATCTCTACCCGGAGAAGGCCGAATAGCCAAGGCGAAGATCAAGGTCGGTACGTGCTCGTGGACCGATCCCACGCTCATCGCCTCCGGCTGGTATCCCGAGAAGATCGCGAAGAAGGCCGACGAGCGCCTGCGGTTCTACTCGGAGCGGTTCGCGGTGGTCGAGAACGACTCGGCCTACTACGCGCTCCCCGATCCGAAGCAGGCGCAGCTCTGGACCGAGCGCACCCCGGACGGCTTCACGATGGACTTCAAGGCGTTCGGCTCCATCACGACGCACCCGATCGATCCGAAGCGGCTGCCGAAGAACATCCGCGAGTCCCTGCCGGCTGCGGCCCAGGAGAAGCGGCGCCTGTACCCGAAGGACATTCCGGCGGAGATCCGCGACGAGATCCACGCGCGGTTCTGGATCTCGCTCGAGCCGATGCGCACGGCCGGGAAGCTCGGAGCGATCCTGCTCCAGTACCCGGACTGGTTCGTGATCTCACACCAGAACAAGGAAACCATCCTCCACGCCCGCGAGCGCCTGCCAGACGATCGCCTCGCCGTCGAGTTCCGCAACGAGACCTGGATGAGCGAGCGCAACCGCGCGGAGACCCTCACGTTCCTCGCGGACAACGACCTGACCTACGTGTCCGTCGATGAGCCGCAAGGGTTCCCCTCGAGCGTCCCCCCGGTGGCCGCCGCGACCTCGCAGCGGCTCGCGATCGTCCGCTTCCACGGCCGCAACGCCGAGAACTGGAAGAAGAAGGGCCTCACCGCCGCGGAGCGCTTCGACTACTCCTACTCGAAGGAAGAGCTTGGCGAGTGGGTCGGGAAGATCGAGCGGCTGGCCACGGAGAGCGACGAGGTCCACGTGCTGATGAACAACTGCTACGGCGACAAGGCGGTGACGAATGCGCATGACATGGTGCGGCTGCTCGAGCCTCGCTGACGCATCACCGCCGGGCGTAGATGGCTACATTGCGATGCGTGCCCCGCCCGATCTCCGATTTCGAGCCACGCGAGCGCATCGTCCCGATCCCGCACACGACGCGGCGGTTCTCCTGTCGCTCCGCGCTCGCGATCTCACCCGATAACAGCACGCTCGCGTTCATCGCGGACCTCGGCGCCGGCACGTACTCGGCGTGGACCCTGCCGCTCACCAAGCCCGGCCGTCCGTCGCCCGCGCTGGGCGTCGATGGCGCCGCGCTCCGGTCGCTCTGCTGGTCCAAACGCGGCGATCTCATCGGCGCGGCCGACCGCGGCGGGACGGAGCTGCATCAGCTCTACGTGGCGCGCACGGACGAGCGCGTCGAGAAGCTCTCGTGGAGCGACGGCGAGCGCGTGCAGCGCCTCCTGTCGTGGAACGCGAGCTCCCCCGACGGGACGCGCGTCGCGTTCTCCTCGAACGCGCGGCAGTCCACGGACATGGACATCGTCGTCGAGGACGTCGAGACCGCCAGCGAACGCCCGCTCGTGACCGGACCCGCCTGGCACGTCGCCGGCGGGTGGTCCCCGGACGGCCGCGCGCTCCTCGTGATGCGGGTCCAAGCGAACACCGACCAGGACCTGTTCATCGTCGATGCCGGGTCCGGCGCGATGCGACCGCTCACCGCGCACGACGGCGACGTGTCCAACGTCCCGGCCGGCTGGCTCGCCGACGGCCGGCCCCTCGGCATCACCGATCACGGACGCGAGCACCTGTACCTCGCCGCGTACGACGCGACGACCGGCGCGCGCGAGGTGATCGACGCGCCGGAGTGGGATGTGGAACTCGCCGCGTCGTCCGCCGATGGCCGCGCGCAGATCTGGTCCGTGAACGAGGACGGCTACTCCACCCTGCGGTGGCAGCGCGACCGCGTACGCGGTGGCGAGCGCGCGCTCGACGGCGTGTGCGAGGACCTGATCATCTCGGCGGACGGATCCATCGGGGCGTACCACCGGACGTCCGCGACCGAAGCCCCGCAGCTCTGGGTGCTCGACCTTTCGACCGGGGCAGCGCACGCCGTGTTCGAGGCCGCGCGGCTCGTGCATGCCGGCGAGCTCGTCGAGCCCGAGCTCATCCGCATCCCGGCGGCTGACGGCGACATCCCGTGCTTCGTGTTCCGCCCGAAGAACGCCGCCGGACGCACGGCGGCGGTGCTCTACCCGCACGGCGGTCCGGAGGGGCAGTCCCGACCCGGCTTCCCCGACCGGATGGCCTACCTGCAGGCGTTGATCGATCGCGGCATCACGCTCGTCGTGCCGAACATCCATGGCTCCACCGGCTACGGCCTCGGCTGGCAGAAGGCGATCCACCGCGACTGGGGCGGCATCGACGCGCGCGATCTGCGCGCGGTCGCCGACTGGATGGCCGCCGATCCACAGATCGATCCGGCGCGGCTCGCGGTGTACGGCGGCTCGTATGGCGGCTTCGCGACGCTCGTCTGCGTCACGACGATGCCGGACCGGTGGAAGTGCGCCGTGGATGTGTTCGGCGTCGCGAACCTCGTCACGATGATCGAGCACGCCCAGCCGAACTGGCGGCGCTTCCTGAAGCTGTGGATCGGTGATCTGGAGACGGATCGCGCCAAGCTCGTCGAGCGCTCACCGATCACGCACATGGACCAGGTGCGCTGCCCGATGCTCGTCGTGCAGGGGACCAACGACCCGCGGGTCCCGAAGGAGGAATCGGACCAGGTCGTCGGGCGGCTACGGGCGCGCGGCGTGCCCGTCGAGTACCTCGTCTTCGAGGATGAGGGTCACGGCTTCACCAAGCGCGCGAATCAGGACGAGGCCCACATCCGGATCATCGACTTTCTGACGACGCAGCTCGCCTAACGCAGGGCGACCCGCTTCACGTATCTCGTCGCGTACACCTCGTCGCCGAAGCTCAGGATTTTGTTGTCGACCCATCCGGTGGGCAGCATCGCGGCCTGCATGTCGTCCCATGCCGGCAGGCCCGCGCGGAGGAATGGCTTCTTCCAGACCACGATCCAGATCGCGCCTTCGGTGTTGGTGATCCGGACGAGCTCCGACGCAAGCGCGTTGGCGCCGATCTGCTCCAACGCGAAGCACAGGCAGAGTCCGAACCGCGCCGCGCGGTAGCGGAGCGGGAGCTCCAGCTCGGCGCGGTCGAGCTGACCGGCGAGATGCTCGATCGGCCGGTCGTAGGTCGCGACGTCGCCGATGCGCACCGCGGGGAGGCCCGCCGGGACGCCCAGCTTGGGGACGACCTCGTCCGCGGCACGGAGGCCCTTGGGTCGCGACATGGCGTCAGTATCGGTCGGCGCGGCGCGCGGGGAACGCCGCTTGCACGGCCGGTCCCATGGTCCTCATCGAACGCCGCGCCCGGCCGATTCTGATCGTCGACGACGACAACGACATCCTGGCCGCGGAGCGGGCCGTGCTGACGGATGAAGGCTTCTCGGTCCGGGAGGCGCATGACGGCGCAGAGGCGCTCGTCGCCCTCGAGATGGATCCGCCGGCGATGATCGTCCTCGACGTGCAGATGCCGGGCATCGACGGCCCCGCCTTCGCGCGGGAGCTGCGCACGCGGCTCCGGCACGTCCCGCTGGTGATCGTCACGGCCGCGGCGGATCCAAAGCGAGAGGCCGATCGGTGCAACGCCGAGGCCTACCTCGCGAAGCCGTTCAAGGCCGAGGAGCTGCTCGCGCTCGTGCGCCGGTTCTCGCGCTAACTACCATCGCCGCATGACCGCGCGGCTTCTCGTCAAGGGGTCCAACGGCGTGACCGAGCGCCCGCCGTCGGAGCTCTCGGAGCTGCGTGGCTCACCCGCGTGGTTGGATCTCGCGGACCCCGACGAAGCCGAGCTCGGCCTCATCGCCGAGGAGCTTGGCCTCCACCCGCTCGCGGTCGAAGGTGCGCGATCACGTCATGAGCGGCCGAAGGCGGACACGTACGACAACTACTACTTCATCACCTTCAGCGCGATCGACTCCCAGAGCCCCGGCGACCTGCGCACCGAGCTGTTCTCCATCTTCGCGTTCATGGACGTGGTCGTGACGGTGCGCACGGGAGACTGGCCCGCGCGCGCCGACGTTGAGAAGCGCTGGCGTGAGGACCGTCTTCCGTCCGCGGGCATGCTGCTGCACGCGCTCCTGGACACGACCGTCGATGGCTACTTCCCGGTCGTCGATGACTACGGCGAGCGCGCGGATGTGCTCGAAGGGCTCATTCTTCAGGACACCAACGGCGAGGCCCTCCGCACGTCGCTCTCGGAGCTCTTTCTCCTCAAGCGCGATCTGCTCCGTCTCCGCAAGCTCATCGCGCCCGAACGCGAGGTCCTTCAGGTCCTGAGCCGCGGCGATGTTCAGTGCTACGGCCCAGAGGAGCGCCGCTACTTCCAGGACGTCTATGACCACGTCGTGCGCGTCACCGAGGAGATCGACACACTGCGGGACCTCGTGAGCAACGTCGTGGACGCGAACCTCGCGGCCGTGTCGAACCGGCTCAACGAGGTGATGAAGGTCCTCACCTCCATCGCGACCATCCTGCTCGTCATGACGGTCGTGACAGGCTTCTTCGGCCAGAATTTCGTGACCATCATTCCGTACGAGTCGGTGGCGCTGTTCTGGGGCTCTGTCGCCTTTATGGTCCTCGCCGCCGCCGGTCTCCTGGTGTACTTCCGCCGGAAGGGCTGGCTCTAGCAGCCGAGGGGGACGCGCCGACTCGCGCGGGTGGCCCTTTCCCCATAGACTGACCGTGCTTTGGCCGCACTCCGCACCCCGGGTGGAGCGCGTTGAACGCGGCGATCCTGGGCCAGGTCGGACTCACGATCGCGGTCCCCATCGCGTTAGGTGCCTGGCTCGGTACGAAGCTCGATGCCGCGCTGGGTACCTCTCCGTGGGGTCTGCTGGTCCTGATCTTTGTGGGGATGGCGGCTGCGGGGGGAGGCGTGGCTCTGCTGATCAAGCGCTATTCGGAGGAGAACCCGGTGACGCCATCGACCGACCGCGCGCGCACGGCCGGACGGGCCTGGCAGGCCGAGCAGGACGAGGCCGATCGCCGCCGCGATGAAGAAGAGCGGTAGGCGTGGACTTCCTGTTCCCCAAGGGATTCAAGTTCCCTGACATTCCCACCACGTTCTCGCTCACCGGAGAGCCGATCTTCACCGTGGGACCGGTCAGCTACACCAACGCGCACTTCACGATGCTCATCGTCATCGTGCTGCTCTCGACGTTCGCGTATCTGGCGACGCGCAATCTGCGCGAGGAGCCCACCGGCGTACAGAACGTCGCGGAGATGCTCGTCCAGGGACTCGGTGATTTCGTCGTGAGCATCGGCGGCCCGAACGCAATCAAGTACCTGCCGCTGTTCGGGACGCTCTTCCTGTTCATCGTTACGTCGAACTGGCTGTCGGTCGTTCCGTTCGTCGGTCAGGTCACGTGGCTCCACTCGCCGACGGCTGACTACCACATCACCTTTGCGATGGCGTTCGTGTCGTGGCTCGCGTATCAGTCCGAAGGCTTCCGCAAGCTCGGGCCGTCCTACGTGAAGCGCTGGTTCAACTTCAGCGGCTTCAAGGATGGCCCGTTCATCGGCGCGATCTTCATCCTCGTGGGGCTCATCGAGCTCTTCAGCGAGATCTTCCGGATGCTCACGCTGACCCTGCGGCTCTGGGGGAATGTCTTCGGCGGCGAGATCATGCTCACGGTCATGAGCGCGCTGCTCCTCGTTCCGGGCCTCGCGCTCCCGTTCGTCGGACTCGAGGTCTTCATCGGCCTCGTGCAGGGGCTCGTCTTCGCGCTGCTCGTCCTGATGTACTTCGTGCTCGCCATCGAATCGCACGACGAATCTCACGAAGAGGGGAGCCATACGGACACGGACCGTGTCGCGAATGAGGAGCAACATCCGGAACCCGTAGCCGCGTAGGACACGGGCGTAACGCGAAGAAGAAAAGGCACACACAAAAAAGGAAAGGGCGCACATAAATGGACTTTCAGGGTCTCGCCGCCGGCCTCGCCGTCGGCCTCGGCGTCATCGGTCCCGGTCTCGGCATCGGCATCCTCACGGCGAAGTCGTCAGAGGCGATCGGCCGCAACCCTGACGCCGCGGGCGCCATCCGTACGAACATGATCCTCGGCGCGGCGCTCGCGGAAGGCCTCGGCATCCTCTCGTTCGTGCTCGGCATCCTGCTCTGGACGAAGATCGGGACCCCGTAAATGCAGCTCGGCATCCTCGCTGAAGAGACCACCGGACTGGCCGTCCAGCCCTACTGGGTACTGGTCGCGATCGTCCAGTTCCTCGTCCTCTTCTACCTGCTCCAGCGCTTCCTCTGGGGTCCGCTCCAGCGAACGCTGCAGGCGCGAGCGGATCGCATCCGCGAGGGCCTCGAGAACGCGGATGCCGCCAAACGCGAGCGCGCCCAGATGCAGGTCGAGGTCGAGCGCCTCCTCGGTGAGGCCCGGCGCGAGGCCGCTGCGATCGCGGAGCGCACCACCAAGGCAGCCGAGGCCGCGGCCGTCGAGATCCGGACGCAGGCCAAGGCCGACGGCGATCGGCTTCGCGAGCGGGCCCGGACCGACGCAGAGCAGCTGCACCAGCAAGCCCTGGCCGAGCTCCGCGGCGAGGTCGCGTCGATGGCGGTCATCGCGGCCAGCCGGATCCTCGGTAAGGAAGTCGACGCGAAGACCCATCAAGCCCTGATCGAGCGTTCGCTCGACGAGGCCGGTGGCGACTTTGGGAAGCGGAACTAGTGGCTCTGTCGGGCTCCGCCCCGCGTCGCTACGCGGAGGCGATCTTCGACGTCGCGAAGGCCGAGAACGCGATCGACGCCTACCGGGCGTCGCTCGACAGCCTGGCCGCGGGCATCTCGCCACAGTCCATCCGCGCGCTCCGCGACCCCAGCGTTCCGGTGAAACAGCGCCTCGCCGCGATCGAGGCCGTGACGAAGGGCCAGCCCAAGGCGATCCGGTCGGTGCTGCTCCTGCTCGAGCAGCGCGACCGTATCGCCCTGCTGCCGGACATCGCTCGCGCCTATGGGGATCAGGTCGACCGGCAGGCCGGGATCGTGAAGGCACGGATCACGACCGCGATCCCGCTCGACGACGAGCAGCGGCAGATATTCGTGAAGCGGCTGGAAGAGGCATCAGGCCACCAGATCCAGGCGAGCTTCACCGTGGACGAGCAATTGATAGGCGGCGCCCAGATCCAGCTCGGTGATCACCTGGTCGATTCAAGCGTGCGCGCACAGCTGAACGCGCTGCGCGTGCAGCTTTCCGGCAGCTAAGGAGAAGGCACATGGCATCCACGGCTTCAGAGATCACCGACATCATTAAGGCTCAGATCAAGGAGTTCGAGGGTCAGGCCGAATCCGCGGACGTCGGCACCGTCGTCGAGATCGGTGACGGCATCGCGCGGATCCATGGACTCGCCGGCTGCATGGCCTCCGAGCTCCTCGACTTCGGGAACGAGGTGTTCGGGCTCGCATTCAACCTCGAAGAGGACACCGTGAGCGCGATCATCCTCGGTGACTACACCGGGATCGAAGAGGGCGGCGTCGTCCGGACCACGGGACGGATCGTCCAGACCGGCGTGGGAGACCAGCTCGTGGGCCGTGTCGTCGATCCGCTCGGTCGCGCGCTCGACGGCAAGGGCGAGATCGTCTCCAAGGAGTTCCGTCCCGTCGACGTCGTCGCCCCGGGCGTCATCACCAGGCAGAACGTCGACACGCCCTTGCAAACGGGCATCAAGGTCATCGACTCGATCACGCCGATCGGCCGCGGGCAGCGTGAGCTGATCATCGGGGACCGGCAGACGGGCAAGACAGCTGTCGCGATCGACACGATCATCAACCAGAAGGGCCAGGACGTCATCTGCATCTACGTCGCGATCGGACAGAAGGAGTCCTCGGTCGCGAAGATCGTCGCTATCCTCGAGGAGCACGGCGCGATGGATCACACGATCGTCGTGATCGCCGGCGCCTCCGATCCCGCCACGTTGCAGTACCTGGCACCGTTCGCCGGCTGCACCATGGGCGAGTTCTTCCGCGACGACGGCAAGGACGCGCTCGTCGTCTACGACG
Organism: Candidatus Limnocylindria bacterium; assembly: GCA_038207785.1. GTDB lineage: Bacteria > Chloroflexota > Limnocylindria > P2-11E > P2-11E > UBA4735. The sequence goes on from JBBQZK010000003.1 coordinate 50,601, forward strand.
ATCTTTCGAAGCACGCCTGGGCGTACCGCCAGGTGTCGCTGCTGACCCGTCGGCCGCCGGGCCGCGAGGCGTACCCGGGCGACGTCTTCTACCTGCACTCCCGGCTGCTCGAGCGGGCCGCCCGACTCAACAAGGACAACGGTGGCGGGTCGCTCACCGCGCTCCCGATCATCGAGACCCAGGCGAACGACATCGCGGCGTATATCCCGACCAACGTCATCTCCATCACCGACGGGCAGATCTTCCTGGAGACCGACCTGTTCAACCAGGGCATCCGGCCGCCGATGAACACCGGCCTCTCGGTGTCGCGCGTGGGTGGCGACGCCCAGACGAAGGCGATGAAGGCCGTCGTTCGCGGCCTTCGCGCGGATATCGCCCAGTACCGCGAGCTCGCGGCATTCGCCCAGTTCGGCAGCGACCTCGACAAGGCGACCCAGCAGCAGCTCCGTCGTGGAGAGAAGACGGTCGAGGTCATGAAGCAGCCGCAGTACCAGCCGCTCTCGATGGTGAAGGAGGTGGTCATCATCTTCGCCGTCACGAACGGGTACCTGGACGATGTCCCGACCGCGAAGGTCAAGGACTTCGAGCGAGACCTGTTCCGCTTCATGGAGACCCAGTACCGCGAGCTGGCCGACAAGATCTCCACCGAGAAGAAGTTCGATACGGAGATCGAAGCCCAGGCCAAGACGATGATCGAGGAGTTCAAGAAGACCACCAGCTACGCCGACGCGAAGGCCGAGGCGCCAAAAGGGGACGCGCCCAAGTCGGACGCTCCCAAGTCGGACGCGCCCAAGTCGGACGCACCGAAAGCCGCGGCCCCCAAGGCCGACGCGCCGAAGTCCACCGAGCCGAAAGCCGCGAAGCCGGAGGCACCCAAGGCCTAAATGCCAAGCGAAAGAGATCTCCGCCGGCGCGCCCGGTCGATCAAGAACATCCAGCAGCTCACGCGCGCGATGCAGCTCGTCGCCGCGTCGAAGATGCGACGCGCGCAGGAGTCGGTCCTCGCGTCCCGGCCGTTCGAGGAGAAGCTCCGCTCGGTCCTGAATGACCTCGCCCCCTACGCCGATCCGGAGCTCAGTCCCCTTCTCCAGCGGCGCGACGTCAAGAAGATCGCGGTCGTTCTCATCACGACGGACCGCGGGCTCGTCGGTCCGATGAACGTCAACCTCGTGCGTTCGACGACACGGTTCATCGCGGACAAGCCGTCCCCGACGTACATCGCCGTCGGACGCAAGGGCATCAACACCCTCCGCCGGATGCGCGCACCGGTGACCGCCGAGTTCCCCGGGATCCCTGACCGGCCGACGACTGCCGACACGAATGCCATCGCCCGAGCGGCCGTCGATGAATTCGTGAGCGGCAACGTCGACGAGGTCCACCTCGCGTTCACGCGGTTCATCAACACGCTCCGCCAGGAGCCGACCATTCGACGGCTGCTGCCGCTCGAGCCCGAGACTGAGAAGACGCAGGAGGCGGCGACGGTCCAGTACCTGTTCGAGCCCGATCCGGCCGAGGTCATGAACCTCATCGTGCCGCGATTCATCGAGGTCGCCGTCTATCAGGCGATCCTCGAGTCGAAGGCCTCGCAGTTCTCGGCGCAGATGGTAGCCATGCGTAACGCGACCGACGCCGCGGGTGACCTCATCGACGACCTGACCCTCGCGGCGAACAAAGCGCGCCAGACCCGGATCACGAAGGAAATGCTGGAGATCGCGTCGGGCGCCGAAGCGATGAAGGGCTAAAGGGGAAACACGAGATGACTGTCGAAGCGCGTGACTCCACTCAGAAGAAAAGCCGCAATAAGACAGGCGAAATAGTGCAGATCATCGGCCCGGTCCTGGACGTGCGGTTCGAGGAGGGCGAGCTGCCTGAGATCTATCACGCGCTCACCGTGAAGCGCGATGACGGCGAGCTCGTCGTTGCCGAGGTCCAGCAGCACCTCGGCAACAACTGGGTGCGCGCGGTCTCCATGCAGACGACCGACGGCCTTCGCCGCGGCATGTCCGCGGTCAACACGGGGCAGCCGATCACCGTTCCGGTCGGAAAGGAGACCCTCGGCCGCGTGTTCAACGTCGTGGGCGAGCCCATCGACGGCAAGGGGCCGGTCACCGGCGCACGCCGCGATCCGATCCACCGCCGGCCACCGTCGTTCGCCGACCAGGCCACGACCGCGGAGATCTTCGAGACGGGGATGAAGGTCATCGACCTGATCTGCCCGTTCTTCAAGGGTGGCAAGTCGGCCATCTTCGGCGGTGCCGGTACCGGAAAGACGATCGTGATCCAGGAGCTGATCCGCAATGTCGGGTCGGAGCACGGCGGCTACTCGGTCTTCTGCGGCGTGGGCGAGCGCTCCCGCGAGGGCACGCAGCTCATCGGCGAGATGCGCGAGTCCGGTGTCATCGACAAGATGTCGATGGTCTTCGGCCAGATGAACGAGCCGCCCGGAGCGCGCCTTCGGGTGGCGCTCACCGGCCTCACCATCGCGGAATACTTCCGCGACGAGGAAGGCCGCGACCTGTTGATCTTCATCGACAACATCTTCCGGTTCACCCAGGCCGGGTCCGAGGTGTCCGCGCTCCTCGGCCGGATGCCGAGCGCCGTCGGCTACCAGCCGACCCTGGCGACCGAGATGGGCGACCTGCAGGAGCGCATCACCTCGACGAAGAAGGGCTCGATCACCTCGCTCCAGGCGGTGTTCGTTCCCGCCGACGACTACACCGATCCGGCGCCCGCGACCACGTTCGCCCACCTCGACGCGTCGATCAGGCTCGAGCGGTACCTCACCGAGCTGTCGCTGTACCCGGCCGTCGATCCACTCACCTCCACCAGCCGCGCGCTCGACCCGCTCGTCGTCGGCCAGGAGCACTACGACGTCGCCCGCGAGGTGCAGCGCGTGCTGCAGCGGTACAAGGACCTCCAGGACATCATCGCGATCCTCGGGATCGATGAGCTCTCGGATGACGACAAGGTCCTCGTGGCGCGCGCACGCAAGATCCAGCGATTCCTCGCGCAGCCGATGTTCGTCGCCGAGCAGTTCACCGGCCTCTCAGGCCAGTACGTGAAGGTCGCGGACACGGTCCGGAGCTTCAAGGAGGTCCTTGAAGGCAAGCACGACGACCTTCCGGAGCAGGCGTTCTTCAACGTCGGCACCATCGAGCAGGCCCGTGAGAAGGGCGAACAGATGGCGAAGGCGAACGCCTAGCCCATGCCCATCCGACTCGAGATCGTCACACCCGAGCGCTCCGTCCTGGAGGACGACGTGGACATGGTCATCGCCCCCGCGAGCGAGGGGTACGTCGGCATCCTTCCGCACCACGCCCCGCTGCTCACGACCCTCGGCCCGGGCGAGCTGCGGATCAAGAAGGGCGGTACGGAGACCTCGCTCGCGATCTTCGGCGGCTTCATGGACGTCCGTCCGGACCGCGTCGTGATCCTCACGGACGCGGCCGAGCAGGCCGACGAGATCGACGAATCGCGCGCAGAGGCGGCGCGCGCCCGTGCTCGCGAGGCGCTCCAGGCCGGTCCGGTCGGGCTCGAGGAGGCCCAGGCGCGGGCGTCGCTCGAGCGGGCGATGGTCCGGCTTCGCGTATCGGAGCGTCGCCGCCGGCGCACCTAGGCCTGATACTGGTGATGCCGGAGGCGCTCCGGATCGGCGGGCGTGGGGTGCAAAGGATGAGGGTCGCGCGGTCCGTGGTGTGGCTCGCCGTGCTGGCGATCGTCTGCGCATCGTGCGCCATCGACGCCGCGGAGCTGCCCGCCACGCCGACCCCGACGCCCGCACCGGTGGAGACCGCGCTCGCGACGGCGACGCCCGCGCCCAACGCTCCGGCTTCAGCCGCGCCGGTCGCCGCTCTGCAGTACAGCAAGCTTCGGGTCTTCGTCGCCAGCGAGAACACCGAGCAGGTCTGGGTGCTCGAGGCCGCGCCGAAGGAGAAGTTCGCGCTCGTCGCCAAGATCCAAGTGGGGAAGCTTCCGCACCAAATGGCGGTGTCGCCCGACGGCAAATGGGTCGCAGTGAACGATCGCCAATCGGAGCAGACCTCCATCATCGAGCCGGTCACGATGAAGGAGGTCGTGCGCATCAAGGTCGGCAAGCAGCCGCACGGCATCACGTTCGCGCCCGACTCGAAGATCCTGTACGTCGCCCACGAGCGCGACGCGTACATCGCGCGGATCGAGGTGGGGACGTGGCGGCTGTTGACGCCGCTCCTGGTCGGCGTCCCGCAGCACGTCCTGACGATCGGCACGAAGCGCCCGAACCTGCTCCTGTTCACCGTCACGAACAGTACCGAGCCCGACCACCTCCGTGCGTACGACCTGACGACGAACAAGATCACGAAGTTCAAGGTGCAGGACGTCCATGACGCGTACTACACGCCCGACCAGACCGAGATCTGGTCATCGTCCTCCGGCTTCCTCGACAGGCCCTCCGACCGGATGGTCATCTACGACCCCGACACGTCCACGGTGAAAGAGGAGATCCATTTCGGGGCGAATCACTACCCGTTCCACACGATGAAGGAGAACCAGGACGGCATGTACTTCATGCCGGACAAGTCGCTGATGGTGCTATCCGATCACAAGGGTCCGTCGCTGATCTGGGTCGACTACAAGAATCGGAAGATCGTGGGGGAGACCAAGGGCATCGGCAGCCAGCCGTTCCACAGCACGTACGACCCGCTCGGGGAGCGCATCCTGCTGACGACGAACGTGGACGGAATGGTGAACGTCATCGACGTGAACACGAAGCTCGTGGTGCAGAAGATCGCCGTGCCGACCGCGCACGGCATCGCGTCGGTCGGGATCCCGTAGCCGCGTAGAGTCCGGCGGTGCTGATGCGCGTCCTCGCGCTCATCTTCAACGCGTTCCCCGTCCGCTGGCAGCGCCGGGTCATGACCGCCGCCCACGATCGGTTCCTCGTGGGAGTCACCGGGCTGGGCGTCGATCGGGATGGCCGCGTGCTCCTCGCGCGTCACCGCTTCGGTGCGCCGCAATGGCGCTTCCTGGGCGGATTCCTGCATCGCCGCGAGCCCGTGCAGGATGCCCTGGTGCGGGAGATCCGTGAGGAGACCGGCCTCGTCGTCGAGGTCGGCCCGGTCCTCGAGGCCGTCACCGGATACCGCTGGGCCCGCGTCGAGCTGGTGTTCCCGTTCCGGGTGGTCGGCGGGACCGAAGCGCTCACCGCGGAGGTCGCGGAGCTCGGCTGGTTCCCGCCCGATCGGCTGCCCGATGTGCGTGCCGATCAGCGGGGACTGATCGAACGCCACGCCGCCCGCGCGCAGGTGTGGGCATCAGGATCGAGGTCGGGCTCCTAGCAGAGCAATGCGTTGAGCCGAGCGATGACGCCGTTCGTCTCCGCGAGCAGTCCGTTGTACGCCGTTACCTGCGTCGTCCGGTTCGCGACCTCGGCGTTGTACTGATCGATGAGCGCGACATACGACGGGTAGACATCGCGCGGTATCCCGTTGGGGTACCTGGTCTCGATCGCTCTGATCTGGCCGTTCAGTCCGGCGAGGGTCGTGTCGCTCCGTTCGATGCCGGCCTTCGCCGTGGCGAGGCGGTCGTTCATCGCCGCGAGCTGGGCGAGCAACGAGGTCTTCGAGTCGACGCACGCGTTCCGCTCTGGCGGTGGGATCCGGATGAAGCCCATGGTGCGCAGCTCGCGCTCGCTGAACCGGTTCGGGCAGCTCTCGACGCCGGAGGCGAACACGGTGCACTGCACCGGGTGGTTCATCAGGCCGAACCGGTCGACGCCCTGGAGCAGCGGATCTGCCACGGCAGCCGCCCAATGCCCGTCGGGGGACGCATCCGGTCCGGAGCAGCACCAGATATGGCCGAGCTCGTGCAGCGCGACCGCCACGAAGTTGTCCGCCGTGAGCAGGCCGCCGTTCGCCGCGGGAAAGAGGTAGATCGCGGCCGACCCGTCGTCAGACGAATGCCGCAGGAACGAGTCGGCTCGCGCCGTGACGACCGTCAGCACGATGTCCGCAGGCGCGATGACCACGAGCTCGAGCGTGCTGAGCCCGCGCGTCGCGGCCGACCACTCGGCCACGACGGTGCGCGTGAGCAGCTCCACGTCCCGATCGCGGGCCGGCACGAGCGAGGCATCGGGGCGCGCAGTGACGCCATCGATCTGGTCGTTCACTCCGGCGACGACGATCCGCGCGGTGAAGCGCGTGGCGGGGACCGGGTAGCCCGCGACCGCGAACTCTGCGTCCGCCGTGCCGGTGCCGCAGGTCACCACGTGTCGACCCGTCTGTTTCGGAACGGTGGGTGCGTGGTAGCTGACGCTCACGGAGCCGGTCGCGTCGGCGGTCGCCTCGATGGTCGCCGGCGGAACATCGCCGAGGCGCGGGGGCCGGACGTGCACCTCCACGGCGCAACGGGCGCCGGGAGCGGTGCGCGCGGTCAGATGGCCATACGCGCTGTCGATGATCGACAGCGGGGTCCTCTGCGTCGCGGTCGGAGCGGCATGGGCGCCCGGGTCACCGCTCGGTGTGGCGCCGGGCAGGTTCGCGTTCACGCTGCATGCCGCAAGGACGGCGCCGGCGAGGGCCGTCCGCAGTCTCACTCCGGGGGACGGTCCGAGCCGAGTGCGGCCATGATCTCTTTGATGTGCCCGTAGTGCTCGAACTCGTGCTCGAGCAGTCGGCGCATCACGCGGCGGGTCGTCCAGCGGCGTCCCTGGATCGTGTGATCGACCCAGTCGTCGGGCTCCATGACGCTGAAGCGCTGAAATGCGAGACGGTGGATGGCCTGCAGCGTCGCGAATGGATTCGTCGGCCATTTCTCGAGGCGCGCGAGGAACGTCACGTCGGTCTGCAGCATGTGCTCGAGGGCTTCACGCACGCTCCACATGGACTCGGTCGGCTTCTTCTCGAGCTCGTCGGGGGAGAGCCCTTTGAGCAAGCTGATGAGCGCCGCGCGCGACGCCTCGAACTGGTGCAGGAAATCGCGGATCTCGTGCTCTTCGAGCTTCGTGTCATCGCCTGGAAGCATTCCGGAGGCGGGCGCGTCCTCGACCGGCACTGTCGCGGGGTCGACGCTCTTCACGTGGTCAGTCGAGACGCCGCGGGCTTCGAGGAGCTCGCGATACGCGCGGAACGCCTTGCGCGTGTTGGCGATCGCCTCGTCGCGGCTCTTGCCTGAGGCGTTGCAGCCCGGGAACGCCGGCACGTCGCCGAGCCAGTCACCCTCGGATCCCTGACGAACGAAGATCTTCATCTCGCTCACGCCGCCATCCACACCTTCTGCCCGCAATCCGGCCGCAGCGACCGAGCCACGCCGCTCACGGAGACCCGTAGCAGCGTAGGGCTGCGCTCGATGAGCTCGATGAACACGCCGGGCTTCACGCCCTGCGAGTCGAGGTACTCGAGGAACCCGGCTTCGTGCTCGAACTGATCGGGGATGCGCTCCACCGTCGCACGCTCACCGGGTGCGAGCGTGTCGAGCGGCCGGGTCGGCGTCGCGGCGACCCCCGGCATCGGATTGCCATGCGGGCAGGTCTGCGGATCGCCGAGCACGCGCGTCATGCGAGCCTCCATCTCGTCGGACATCGCATGCTCGAGTCGCTCGGCCTCTTCGTGCGTCTTCCACCACGCGAAGCCGAGGACCTCCACGAGGAAGCGCTCGGCGAGGCGGTGGCGCCGTACGACCGAGTCGGCCTGCGTCTTCCCGGACGCCGTCAGGTGGATCTCCTTGTGCCCGTCGAGGGATACCAGTCCGTCGCGCTCCAGCCGATGGACCATCTCGGAGACCGCCGGCGCGGAGAAGCCCAGGAACTCGGCCAGCCGCGCGGACACGACATGTCCGTTCTCGTCCGCGAGGGTGTAGATCGCCTGGAGGTACTCCTCGACAGCGCTCGAGGCCATTGTTGACTCCCCAAGTCGGAAATCGTTAGGCTCGCCTAACAGCCGTGCCAGCCCACGGCCAGTATCGCAGGGGGAACACGACGATGTCGGTCGGCGATCTGAGCGCTTTGGTCATCGCGCTTCGCGAAGGGATCGAGATGACCCTGATCGTGGGCATCGTTCTGGCCTACCTGAGCCAGATCGGCGCCCATCGGGCTCACCGCTGGGTTTGGTTGGGCGTCGGCGCCGCTGCCGCGGTGAGTCTCGGCTTCCTCGCGATGCTCAACGCGCTCAACGCCGAGTTCGAGGGTTCGACGGAGCAGATCTTCGAGGGCGTGACGATGCTCCTCGCTGCGGCGTTTTTGACTTGGATGATCTTCTGGATGCTTCGTCAGGCGCGTTACCTCAAGGGCGAGCTCCAGAGAGCCGTCCAGGAGACGCTCGCCGCAGGAGGCGCCGCATGGGGCATCTGCCTACTTGTCTTCTTCGCGGTCGTGCGCGAAGGGGTGGAGACCGCTCTTCTGTTGTTCGCGGCACCCGGCGAAGGCAAGCTGCTCGGAAGCGTGGTCGGGCTTGCCGGAGCTATCGGGATCGGCGTCCTGATCTACGCGTTCGGCCGCCGCATCGATCTCAAGACCTTTTTCAAAGTGACCGGTGTGCTGCTGGTGCTCTTCGCTGCTGGTCTCGTCACCCATGGCGTGCATGAGTTCGTCGAGGCGGGCGTCGTCGCCGGCGGGCCCACGGTCTTCGATCTTACGGAACAGCTTCCCGATGACGCCGGCACCGGGGCGATGCTTCGCTCGTTGTTCGGCTACTCGGCCGATCCGACGCTCATCGAGGTCTTGGCGTACGGCGGGTACTTCGTGCTCGCCTTCATCCTGTGGCGCACGGGCATCATCGGCCGCATTGCGGTCCCACGGGTGGCGGCAAAGACGACCTGACCGCGTACGCTGCTCTCTAGAGTCGCCTTGTAGCGTGAACTGTCCCGCGCCGTGTTCCGGACGTGAAAGGGATAACGCTTGTTCGCTCGTCAGATCGGCATCGACCTCGGTACCGCGAACGTCATCGTGTACGTCCGCGGGAAGGGGATCGTGCTCACGGAGCCGTCCGTCGTCGCCCTCGCGCATGACGCGAACGGCAACCGGCCGCGCATCGTGGCCGTGGGTGAGGAGGCCCGCCTGATGCTCGGGCGCACACCCGGGAGCATCACGGCCATCCGGCCGATGCGCGACGGCGTGATCGCCGACTACGTCATCACCGAGAAGATGCTCGAGTACTTCATCAACAAGGTCAGCGGCCGGATCCGGGTGTTCCACCCGGAGCTCATGATCTGCGTTCCGTCCGGCGTGACGAGCGTCGAGCGCCGCGCGGTGAAGGACGCCGCCCTTCGCGCCGGTGCGCGAGAGGCGTATCTCATCGAGGAGCCCCTCGCTGCGGCCATCGGCGCGAACCTTCCGATCTCCGGACCCAGCGGCAACATGATCATCGGCATCGGCGGTGGTACGGCGGAGATCGCGGTGATCTCGCTCGGCGGCATCGTGGTCAGCAAGAGCGTGCGCGCCGCGGGGAACCGCCTCGATGAAGCGATCGCCAACTTCGTGCGCAAGCGCTACAACCTCATGATCGGCGAACGGACCGCCGAGGACGTGAAGATCCAGATCGGCTCCGCGCTGCCGTTGGATCCTGAGCTCACGATGGAAGTGCGCGGCCGCGACCTCATCGCCGGGCTTCCGCGGACGATCACCATCGGCAGCAACGAGATCAGCGAGGCGATGGAGCCCGTGCTCCAGCAGATCGTTTCCTCGGTGAAGAGCGTGCTCGAGGAGACGCCGCCGGAGCTCGCCTCGGACATCATCGACAAGGGCATGGTGCTATCCGGCGGAGGCGCGCTGCTGCGAAACATGGACAAGCTGCTCACGCAGGTCACGGGCGTCGCCTGCTACGCCGCGGACAACCCGCTCTATTGCGTGGCCAAGGGGACCGGCCTCGCGCTCGAGCACTTCGACTTCTTCAAGAAGAGCCTCGTCCCGGTCCATTAGGCACGTGGGCATCGCGGGCCGCGTCGACATCCTCGGCGTGGGCTTCGACCGTGTCGCGCTCGTTGATGCGGTCGCGGTGATCGAAGACCGGCTCGACAGCGGCCTGCGCACCTTCGTGATAACCGCGAACCCCGAGTTCGTGATGCTCTGCCGCGGAGACCGCGACGTGGCGGGCATCGCGGCCCGGGCCGACCTCGTGGTGCCCGATGGCACCGGCGCCGTCGTCGCGGCCCGACTCCTGGGCGATCCGCTGCCCGGCCGAGCTCCCGGACGGCTCCTGGTCGACCGCCTTGCCGCGCTCGCGACCGAACGCGGGCTCTCCGTATTCCTGCTCGGCGGTGCGCCGGGGATCGCCGAGCGGGCCGCCGCGCGACTCCGCGCGCGGCATCCCCAGCTGCGGATCGCCGGCACCTACGCGGGCTCGGCGGACGACGACGCTGATGTGCTCCCGCGGGTCGCCGAGGCGGCGCCGGATGTGGTGCTCGTCGCGTTCGGCATGCCCAAGCAGGAGCGGTGGATCGCGCGCAACCTGTCGCGGCTGCCGAGCGTGCGCGTCGCGGTCGGCGTGGGTGGCAGCCTCGACTACCTCGCCGGCGCCGCAAAGGCGCCGCCCGCGATCGTGCACGCGGCCGGCCTGGAGTGGCTCTGGCGGCTGGGGCGCGATCCGAAACGCTGGCGCCGCCAGCGCGTGCTGCCGATGTTCGCGCTGCTCGTGCTGCTGGCCCGGGTGCGGCCCCGATGAGCATGGCCCTCGCGCACGAGTACTTCTCCGCGCACGGCGGCGCCGAGCGCGTCGTCGAGGTGTTCCACCGGATGTTCCCCGATGCGCCGGTCTACACGTTCTTTCACGATGAGCGCGGCTACGGGCCGCTCCCCGGGTACCAGCTCCGCACATCCTTCCTGCAGAGCGTGCCGCTCGGAGGCGGAGCGCACCGGGCGCTTCTGCCGCTGTATCCGCGCGCTGCCGCCGGGCTCCGCGTCGCGCGCGGCACCGAGCTGGTCCTCACATCGACGAGCGCGTTCATCAAATGCCTTTCGCTGCCGGAGGAGACGGTCGAGGTCGCGTACTGCCACTCGCCGACGCGCTATCTCTGGGATTGGAGCGAGGAGTACCTCGCCGAGGAGGTCCCCGGTCCGCTGCAGGGCGTCGTGCGCTCTCTGCTGCCGGGCCTGCGCGACGCGGACCTTCGCGGAGCCAAGCGCGTGGACCATTGGATCGCCAACTCGGACGTCGTCCGCGGGCGCATCGAGCGGTATTACGGACGGGACAGCGAGGTCATCCACCCGCCGGTGGATGTCGACGCCTTCACGCCCGCGGCCGAGCGCGGCGATTTCTGGGTCATCGTCTCGCGGCTGTCGGCGTACAAGAATGTCGACGTCGCGGTGAAGGCCTTCAACGAGGTCGGACTCCGGCTGATCGTGGTGGGCGACGGCCGCGAGCGGGCGACCCTCGAGAAGCTGGCCCGCGACAACGTGACATTCACGGGCCGCGTGAACGATGCGACGGTGAAGGAGCTGCTCGGCTCCGCGCGCGGATTCGTGTTCCCCGCCGAAGATGACTTTGGGATCGTGTGCGTGGAAGCCCTCGCGTCGGGCGCGCCGGTGGTGGCGCTCGGCCGCGGGGGAGCGACGGAGATCATCCGCGACGGGGTCGACGGTGCGCTCGTGCCCGACGCCGATCCGCAGCTCTTCGCGGAGAGCGTGCGCCGCGTCGAGCGGACCCCCCTGGACCCCGAGACGTTGCGCCGCTCCGCGCGGCGCTTCGATGTGTCACGATTCGAGTCCCGGATCCGCGCCAGCCTCGATCATGCCCGCGCCGAAGGGAGAGCGAGCTGACCGACGCCCCGAAGAAGCTCAAGGTCGACCTGCACACGCATTGCGAATATTCGCCGGACAGCCGGACGCCGGTGGCCGTCCAGGCCCTCGCGATCAAGGCCGCCGGCCTCGACGTGGTCGCCGCGACCGACCACAACACCATCGAGGGCGCGCTGCGCCTGCGCGACCTCGCGGACAAAGTCGGGTTCCGCGTCATCGTCGGAGAAGAGGTCTCATCACGCGACGGCGAGATCATCGGCCTGTTCCTCGAGAAGGCCATCCCGCGGGATCTCTCGGCCGAGGACACGATCGCGCGGATCCACGACCAGGGCGGCCTGGTCTCGATCCCGCACCCGTACAGCCACAACCGCATCTACCGGATCCGGCGGGAGGTGCTCGAGCGGGTCTGGCCGACGATCGACGCCATCGAGGTCTTCAACGCGCGTGAGGCCATCGCGAACGACAACCGCCGGGCCCTCGCCTTCTCGCAGCTGCACCAGATCCCTGGCGCGGTCGGCAGCGATGCCCACCGCCCCTGGGAGATCGGGCGCGCGTACATCGAGATCCCCGAGTTCACCGGTCCGGCGGACTTCATCGCCGCCTTACGGACAGGCGCCGTCACCGGCCGGCTCGCCGGGCACGCCATCCACTTCTACACGCGGTACGACAAGTGGCGGAAGTGGTGGAGCAAGCGCTGGAACAGGACGTCCTGAGCCGCACACCCGGTCACGTCGAAGACCCGTCGATCGAGCAGCTTGCCGATGCCGTCGGGCACACCGATGAGCAGGCCGTCCGGCGGCAGCTGTTCGGATGGCGTGAGGCCCTGTCGATCACGATCCCGATCGTCCTGCTGATCGTCGTCGCGCGCAACGTCGACTGGGGCACCGCGCTCGCCACGATCCGCGACTCGAACCCCTGGATGGTGTTCGCAGCGCTCGTCGTGTACTACGCGACGTTCCCCGTGCGCGCCCGTCGCTGGGCGCGGCTGCTGCGCGAGGGCGGGCTCATGCTGCGCGGCCGCGACCTCATCGAGATCCTCATGCTTGGCTGGTTCGTGAACTGCCTGGCCCCGGCGAAGCTCGGCGACCTGTATCGCAGCTACCTCGTCAAGCAGCGCTTCAATGTGTCGCTCTCGCGCACGGTCGGCGTCGTCGTCGCGGAGCGGCTCCTCGACATCCTCGTCGTGTTCGTCCTGCTCCTCGTTGGCGGCTACGTCGCCTTCGGTCGCAGCGTGCTGCCCGATCTACGGCTCGTCTACCTGTCAGGCGCCGTCCTCGCCGTGGTCATCGTGCTGTCGTTCATCGGGGTGTATTTCATCGCGCCACGCATCGCGCGGTTCTTTCCGCGTGAGGTCCGGCGCATCGGGCGGCTGTTCCGGGAAGGCGTGGTGCACTCGTTCCGCGCGCTGCCCGAGGCCGGACCGGAAACGATCGTCATCTGGCTCGCCGAGGCGGCCCGCCTGGCCTTCGTGCTGGCTGCCCTGGGCCTCGAGCTGCCGATCTCGGGTGTCATCTTCGTGGCGGTCGCGTCATCGCTGCTGACGACCGTGCCGCTGACGCCCGCCGGCTTCGGGTTCGTGGAGATCGCGATCGTCTACGTGCTCACGACGGGCTTCGGCCTCGCCACGCACGATGCCATCGCGGTCGCCATTCTGGACCGCCTGGTGAGCGTGTTCTCGGTGATCGTCATCGGCGGGATCCTCTACGCCCGTCATCGCCGCCAGGAGTCGCTCGTACCATCTCGTCGTTGAGCGCCGCTCGCCGGCTCGCCGCGCTCGTCGGAGCGCTCCTTGTATTCCGCATCGCCTCCGCCGCGTTCGTCGTATTCCAGCCCGGCTACACGGACGCGTACTACTACGCGAACGTCGCCAAGCGTCTCGCCGCGGGCCAGGGGCTCTCCGCGGACTTCATCTGGAATTTCATCGAGGCCACCGGACCACTGCCGGTGCCAAGCCATCGCTTCTGGATGCCGCTCGCCACCGTGGTCCAGGCGGCGGGCATCAAATGGCTGCCGTTCCTCGACGCGTTCCGCGGCGCGCAGGCCGTCGAGATCGTCTTCGCCTGCGCGATCCCGGTCGTCACGTACCTCGCCGCCCGCTCGCTCGGGGCATCGGCGAACGGCGCGCTCGTCGCGGCGGCGCTCGCGGGTCTGGGCGGGGCCTTCGCCCCGGGGTGGGTGAGCCTCGACGCGTTCGCGCCCGCCGCGGTGATCGGGACCGTCTTCTTCCTTGCGTTCCGCCGCGCTGCCGCGGGCGACGTGCGCTTCGGTGCGCTGGCCGGGCTCGCCGTCGGCCTGCTGTTCCTCGCGCGCGCCGAGGGCGCGCTCTTCGGATTGCCGCTCCTGTTCCTGCTGCGATCGCCCGCCTCGCGTCGGGCCGGATCCGCCGGCACGGGGATCGCGCTGGTCATCGGGCTCGCGTGGCTCGCGCGAGGCCTGTCGCTCGGACCCGACGCCGGGCTGTTCGCGCGGTCGGTCCTCCTCGCGCGCTACGAGGACTTCTTCGCCCTGGCCCCTCCGCCGGTGCCGTCGCTCGATCAGCTGCTCGCGCCGAAGCCCGCGGCCCTCCTCACGAATGCCGTGACGTTCGCCTTCGCGTTCGGTCTGCTCCTTGTGCCGGGTCTCGCGCGCGCGTGCTGGACCCCGCAGCGCGGGCGCCCTGACGTTCGGGCGTTCTCCGGTCTGCTCGTGCTCGTCTACCTGGTCGAGAGCCTCCTGTTCACGCTGCATTCGACGCGCGGGTCGTACTTCCATTCACTTGCTGCGTTCGTGCCATTCGGGAGCGCGCTCGCGGTCGTTGGCACCAGCGACCTGCTGCGGACCGTCGAGCGGCGACGCGTTGCAGCGGTCGGTGGCCTGGCTGCCGCGGCCATCCTTTCGACGTTCGCGCTCGCGCAGTGGGACGCATCGTTCAATCCGCCGTACCGCGATCGCGTGGCCGCGGTCGCGGCGATCCCCGCGGGCCCGTTCTACGCCATCGACGCGGCTGCGTGGCGATGGATCGCGGAGCGTCCGGTCCTCGTGACCCCGTCCGGCGGGCTCTGCACCGCGCCGATCGGCGCGGACACGGTCGTTCTCGAGCCCGCCCACTTTTCGGCGTACTCCGCGCTCTACGAGGGCTCACGGCCAGTCGCGGCCGTCGGCGCGATCCGGGTGTTCCCGGTCAGGTTCCCGCCGGCCTCGGTGTGCGGGCCGCAGTGACCGGCGGTGTGGACCTCTCCATCGTCATCCCGGTCTACAACGAGGCCTCGACGATCGGCGGCGTCATCAATGGCCATGCCTCCGTCGCGACGGCGTTGGGCTGCAGCTTCGAGATCGTGGCCTGCGACGACGGCAGCACGGATGCGACGTGGGCGGCGATGGAGGCGGCGAGCGCGCGCGTGGCCACGCTGCGCCTGCTCCGCAACGACGGAAACCGCGGGATCCCCGAGACCATGAAGCGCCTCTACGCGGATGCGCGCGGCACGTGGGTGTACTTCACGCCCGGCGACGGTCAGGTCCCGGCCGACGCGCTGCCGATCATGTGGGCCGCGCGCGAGGGGGCGGCCCTCGTGGTGGGGCGGCGCATCCCGCGCCGCGATCCGTCCAGTCGCATCCTGATGGCCCAGATCTACTCGTCGGTGCTGCGCGCCATCTTCCGGCTGTCGGTGCACGACATCGACAGCGTGAAGCTCTATCTGGTCGACGAGCAGCGCTCACTGCGCGTCCGCAGCACGAGCACGTTCTTCGAAGCGGAGATGCTCATCGCCCTGACCCGCCGCCACCGGGTCGTTCGTGAGGTCGACGTCCCGCACCGCCCGCGGATCGCTGGCCAGCCGAAGGGGGTGACCCCGCTCGGTCTGCTTGCCGCGATGCGCGACCTCGCGTGGTTCACCGTGACGGATCTGCTCGCCCGGTCGCGGGGATGACGAAGCTCGGTCGGTGGTTCGGCGCCAATGCGTATCCGCTCGCGGTCTCGGCGGCGGCGTTCATCGTGGCGAGCGGTCTGCCGTCGGGCGACTCCGACACGTACTGGCATCTGGCCACGGCGCGCTGGTCCGTCGACCACGGAATGCTCCTTCGCAACGACGTCTTCTCGTCCACCGTCGCGGGCCACCCGTATGGGGTCGGCGAGTGGCTCGGCGAGCTCGTGCTGTACGGCGCGTACGTGGCCGGTGGGTGGGCCGGGATCGCCGTGCTGCGCGGGCTCCTCGTGGCGATCGCCGCGTTCTTCATCACCCGTATCGCGCGATCGAGCGGCGCTCCCTGGTTCGTGACGCTGCCGCTCGTGGTCGCGGGCCTCGCGATCGCGTCGATCACCTGGACGGACCGTCCGCAGCTCTGGACGTTCGCGCTCTTCCCGGCGCTCCTCGAGCTGCTGCTCCGCGTGCGGGCCGGTCGCGAGCGCTTGCTCCTGGCCGTGCCGCCGTTGTTCCTGCTGTGGGCGAACCTCCACGGCGGGTACGCCCTCGGCCTCGCGCTCGTCGCCATCTTCGCGATCGAGGCGGCGCTCCGCCGTCGGGGTCGCCTCGCCGCGTATCTGGCCGGCGCCCTGATCCTCGCCGCCGCGGCGACGCTGATCGATCCGGTGCCCTTCGACGTCGGCACGACGGCGCGTGAGGACGCCGCGGCACCGCCGCGGTTCATCACCGAGTTCCTTCCGCCGGACGTGTTGACGCCGCCCGGCGCGCTTTTCGCCCTGTTCATCCTTGGCGCCGCGGCCGCCGCGATCCTGCGCGGAGGGAACCTCCTCGACGCCGGGCTGCTGCTGCCGCTCCTCTGGCTCGGGCTGTCCGCGCAGCGCCACATGCCGTTCTTCGTCATCGCGGCTACGCCGTTCATCGCCCGGTGGGTCGCGGACGTCGTGGGCGCGCGCCTGGCACGGTGGGCCAGGCCCGCGGGCGGCGGTCCGATCCTCGCGGGGATCCTGCTCATCGCGGCGCTCGTCGCCATCCCGTTCGCGCCGTCGCGCCCCGACGAGCGCGCGTATCCGGCCGGCGCGGCGGCTGCGCTTCGCGGCGGGTCCGGCGTGCTGCTGAATGAATTCGATTGGGGCGGTTGGCTCATCTGGAACGTGCCCGAGCGACCCGTCTTCGTTGACGGTCGCTACGTGCCGTACCTCGGCGGCGTGTTCGACGACTTCCGGGAAGTGGTCGGGCTCCGCCCGGGCTGGCACGAGGTGCTCCGTCGCTACGACGTCGCCGAGGTCCTGATCCGGCCCGACCGCCCGCTCGCCGTCGCGCTCCGCGAGGACGGGTGGCGCGTGCGCGCATCGAGCGATCGTTTCGTGCTGCTGGCGCGGCCGTGAGGACACCGCTCGTGGTGCCGACCGCGGTCGGTGCGCTGTTCGGCGCGATCTCGACACGTCTCGCCGTCGGCGACTCCGATGTGTTCTGGCACCTGGTCGCCGGCCGGGCGACGCTCGCGACCGGGCTCGAGCGCGTGGACCGCTACTCATGGACCGTCCAGGGTCATCCCGTCTCCGTCGACCAGTGGCTCGGGCAGGTGCTCTGGGCGACGGCGTATGACGCAGGCGAATGGCGCGGCGTGGTCGCGCTGCGGGCGCTCGCGGTCGCGCTCCTCGTTGGCCTCATCGTGTACGCCGCCCTCCGCGAGCGGCCGGGTCGCCCGCTCACCGCGGTCCTCGCGGCGCTGCCCGCGATCCTGCTCACGCGATTCATCTGGGTCGAGCGTCCGGAGCTTTTCGGCTTCGTCTGTTTCGCGGGGTTCATCGCCCTGGTGCGCGCGGGCAGGTCGGGCAGCGATCGGGCGCTGTACGCGGTCCCCCTGCTCATCGCGGTGTGGGCCAACCTCCACGGCTCGTTCGCGCTCGGGGCGGTGCTAGCGCTCGTCGTGTTCGCGGACGGCGCGCAGGCCGAGGTCGCGCGCCGGCGCGTCTACATCGTCGCCGCAGCCGGAGCGGTGATCGCGACGCTGCTCACACCGGCGGGTCTCGGCACATGGACGACGCCGGGGTTCCATCTGCTGCATCCGCCGCGCGAGATCCAGGAGTGGAGCGTCCCCGACGTCACGACGCTGCCGGGCGTGATCTTCATCCTCGTGGTGTTCGCGGTGCTCGTCACCGGGCTCTTCGCCACGCGCCGCTCCCGCGCCGACGCGGTCCTGCTGCTCCCGGTCCTGGCCGTCGCGCTCATCGCCACGCGGCAGCTGCCGCTGTTCGCGATCGCCGCCGCGCCGTATCTCGCGGCGCACGGCGGCGATGCCGTGACCGCCCTCGCGTCGCTGCTTCGCGTACCGCTGCCCGCACTCTCGCGTGTGACGCGGCAGCCTGGCCGGCGCGCCGACGCGATCACGCTCGCGATCGCCGTCGTGCTGCTTGCGGCCGCCGCGGCCGGCGGTGTGCGCACGACCGACCTCGGCGGCTTCCCGGCGGCGTCACTCGCCGCGCTGCGTCCCGGGCCGGGCCTGCTCAATCAATACGACTGGGGCGGCTACCTCATCTGGGCCGCGCCAGGAACTCCGGTGTTCGTCGACGGCCGGCTCACTCCGTACCTCAACGGGGTCCTGAACGACTACACGACCGTCCTGGGCGTGCATCCGGGGTGGCGCGACGTCATCGCGCGCCGCGGCATCCGTCAGATCCTCGTGCGGCCCAACGATCCGGTGGCCGTGCGCGCGCGTGACCTCGGGTGGCCCATCCGCGCCTCGTCCGACACCTTCGTGCTCATCGACGTGCCGTAAAGTCGGCCTATCAACGAGCGCACGCCAGCGAAGGTGCCCCGCGAGGACGACCTTGAGGGTCAATTCGGCCTCATCGTCGACGGGCTGCGGCGCGACATCCGGCGCCTTCGCCAGCGGGTCGATAAGTTTCAGCGCGCGTATCAGAAGCGCGCCGAAGGCGGTCACTCGCTCGCCTCCGGCACCGCCGACGAGACGTCGCAGCTGGCGTTCCGGCGCCTCAAGCAGCTGCAGCTCGTGATCGGTCACATCGAATCCTCTGCGGCGTATCTCGGCGGAGCCGGCAGCGAGCCGCAGCG